>JAUSLQ010000026.1 GCA_030645675.1 Actinomycetota bacterium
CTGCGCGACCGCCGGGTGCTGGCCGAGGAAGGTGTGGTCGTGGTCGTGGTCACGGTCGACATCGAGAGCGGCAAGGTGCTGACCGGGCCGGAGATCATCACTCGCGGTTGGGTGTACGCACCGGAGGCGGAAGACCTGCTCGACGAGGCCTGCGATCGCGTCGCGTCGGTGGTGGAGGCGTCGCTGGCCGCCGGGGTGAGAGACGTCGAGTCCTTGGAGCGCGATGTGCGCCGGGCGGCGGGCAAGTTCGTCAGCGAGCGCACCAAGCGGCGCCCGATGATCGTGCCCGTCGTGATGGAGACCTGACGGTGCCGGCGTCCTGACGGTGCCCGTGTCCTGACGGTGCCGCCTGACCCCACGCTCCGTGCGGCTGCACCCGTAGGCTGGTCGAGATGTGGCGCAGGGCATGGATCGTGGCGGCGGTGGCTGCCACCACGTTGGTCGGGTGCAGCGACGACCCGCTGCCGGCAGAGGGCACCGCGGTTCCATCGGGGCCCACCACCTCGGCGGTCGACCAGTCGGCCGCCGTGCCAGTGCCCACCGCGTTGCCGATCGTCGACCAGATCCGCGACGCCGTGGCCGCGCTGGATGCCGAGTTGGGCGTGCCTGGGGAGTACTTCGAGATCAACGCCACCGCGCGCCTGATCAACCTGTGGGTGGCCCTCAACGACGGAGCCGTCGCCCAGCCGTGGGTGTACCTCGACGGTGTGCTGACGCCGGGCGAGGGTCAGCCGGCCGGCGGCGGCACGTTTACGGCCTCCGACCTCGATTTCGACGACGAACTGGTGCTCAGCAAGGTCCTGGCCGAGCTGCCGGGCTCGTCGGTGGAGAGCTTCTACATCCATGGCGACGGCAACGGCAACGTGCAGTACAGCGCCCTGCTGGTGTCGGCCAAGGGTGGCGGGCTCGACATCGTGGTCGGCCCCGAGGGCGACGTGCTGTCGGCCGACCCGATCAACCCCGACGTCACGACCACGACCGCACCAGGAACGACAGTTGCGGCCACTGCCACCACCGGCAGTTGAGGCGGGTGCGCGTACTGTCGCGCGCCCCCTTGGTACCGTGAAGCCAATGGCTACCTGGGGTCAACCCAACCGACGCTCGAAGTCGTCCGTCCCCGCTCGGGGCACGTCGGCGCGCTCCACCGGCGGTACGTCGTCGTCGGCTGCGGGCGACTCCACCGGCGAGTACCCCCGTTCGCGTCGCGATCAGGCGACGGCCGAGCTGCGCGAAGCCGTCGTGGGCCGGGAGGACGAGTTCTGGGGCATCGGGTTCATCGGTGTCGGGCTGCTGCTGGCGCTGGCCATCTACGGCGACTTCGCCGGCGTGCTGGGCCGCGGTGTCGAGACGTTGGTGGGTTGGTTCACCGGCCTGGGCCGGTTCATCATGCCCATCGCCCTCGTCGGGGTGGGTGTGGCGCTGGTGCGCAAGGGGCGCAGCGGCTCGCGCTTCCGGCTGGCAATCGGGTGGGCGATCAGCGCACTGGCCATCCTCGGCCTGCTGCACGTGGTGCAGGGCCCGAAGAAGATCATGAGCGACTTCGACAACCTGGGCAAGGCGGGTGGCTGGATCGGTGCGCTCATCGGCGAGCCGCTGCGCGGCCTGCTGGATTCTGCCGGCGCCATCGTCGTGATGGCTGCGGTGTTCCTGGGCGGCGTCCTCATCATCACCGGCAGCTCCGTGCGCACCCTGGCCTCCAACACGTCGCACGTGGTGGGTGTGGTCGCCAGGCCCGCGGCCCGCAAGATCCGCCAGGTGTTCGGCGACATGGCCACGCTGAAGAGCGACCGCGAGATCACCGGCGAGCTGCCCGCGCCCCAGTTGTACGACTTCGCCTCCGACGACGAGTGGGGCGGCGAGTCGTCGAAGCCCAAGCGGCTGCGCGCGCCACGGGCGCTGCCGGCACCCACAGCGGCGCTCGGGCCGGCCGAGCAGGAGGTGCTTCCGCTCGGCCCTGGGGCGCAGGCCGGCCAGTGGGCGTTGCCGCCCCTCAGCTACCTGCCGCGCAGCGCTGCCCAAACGATCAACAAGGCCGAGGTGGAGGCGCGCGGTCGCACCCTGGTCGATTCGCTGCTGTCGCACGGCGTGGAGACGCGGTTGGTCGGGCAGACGGTCGGCCCCACGGTCACCCGCTACGAGCTCGAGCTCGGCTCCGGTGTGAAGGTGGCGCGCATCACCAGCCTCAACCGCGACATCGCCTACGCGATGGCGGCCACCGACGTGCGCATCCTGGCCCCCATCCCCGGGCGCTCGGCGATCGGCGTCGAGGTGCCCAACCACACCCGCCAGATGGTCAGCCTGGGCGACATCATGACCTCGGCGGAGGCCAAGGCGTCCACCCACCCGCTCGACGTGGCAATCGGTAAGGACATCGCCGGCCGCGCCGTGTTCCTGAACCTGGCCACCACGCCGCACATGCTCATCGCCGGCACCACTGGCGCCGGCAAGTCCAGCGGCATCAACAGCATCATCACCTCGATGCTCATGCGCACCACACCCGATCAGGTGCGCCTCATCCTCATCGACCCGAAGCAGGTCGAGATGGGGCAGTACAACCGGCTGCCGCACCTGCTCACCGCACCGGTCACGAACCCGAAGAAGGCCGCCAACGCGCTGGGCTGGGCGGTGAAGGAGATGGAGCGCCGCTACGACCTGCTGTTCGAGGTGGGCTTCCGCGACATCACCGGCTACAACGCGGCGTACGACCGTGGCGAGCTGCAGCCCGATCCCGGCAGCGAGCAACCTCCGTTCGAACGCATGCCCTACATCGTCGTCATCGTCGACGAGCTGAACGACCTGATGATGGTGGCCGCCCGCGACGTGGAAGAGAGCATCACTCGCATCGCCCAGAAGGCCCGTGCGGTGGGCGTGCACCTGATCGTCGCCACCCAGCGCCCGTCGGTCAACGTCATCACCGGCGTCATCAAGGCCAACATCCCTGCCCGCATGGCCTACGCGGTCAACAGCCTCACCGACAGCCGCGTCATCCTCGACCAGCCGGGTGCGGAGAAGCTGGTGGGCAAGGGCGACATGTTGCTGCTGCCCGGCAACAGCAACGTCAGCCAGCGCATCCAGGGCTGCTTCGTCAGCGAGGAAGAGGTGCGCAAGGTGGTGGCCTTCTGGCGCCGCCAGGCACCCGAGGTGGTCTACGTCAGCGGGGTCGAGGGCGACGAGGGCGAGGGCCAGCTGGGCGGCGGTGCCTTCGGTGGCAACGGGGCCGACGACGACGAAGACGAAACCCTCATGCGCCAGGCGATGGAACTGGTCGTGCGCAGCCAGCTGGGCAGCACCAGCATGTTGCAGCGCAAGCTGAAGGTGGGCTTCGCGCGCGCCGGCCGCATCATGGATCTGCTCGAGCAGCGGGGTGTGGTCGGGCCCAGCGAAGGGTCGAAGGCACGTTCCGTGCTGATGACCGTCGAAGAGTTCGAGCTGCTGCAAGAAGCCCACCGCAACCGCTGAGGTGTCAGGAGAGAAGATGAGGGTGGGAGTGAGGGTGTTGGCCGTGTCGGCGGCTGGGCTGATGGCGCTCGCGGCGTGTGGTACGTCGGACAGTGGGCAGGCGGCGACCACCGTCGCGGCCGCTCCCACCTCGATGGCGCCGCCGGCCCGCGACGTCGCCTGCTTGCAGGGCACGTGGCGCGGCGACCAGGCGGGCATCCAGGAGTTCGTCGACCAGTTGGGCGAGGCGGTGCCCACCCTGGCGCAGCCGGGCAGTGCCTGGGTGCTCGTCATCGCCGGCAACAGCATCGACTACACGTCCACCATTCCGCTCGTACAGGTCCTGTCCGATGCGTCGATGCACACCACGGTGGCGCAGCACTTCCAGGGCACCTTCATCACCTCCGGCAGCACGTTCAGCGCCACTTTCACCTCGCAGGAAGTCGAGCCCAGCTCGTGGACGATGACGGTCGCCGACGGCACGTTGCCGATGCCGGGGCAGCCCCCGTACGAGCTGGCGCCGTTGCCGCTGAGCGGCGCCGAGTACACGTGCTCGGCCACCACCTTGTCGTTCGACGACGGCGAGCGCAGCGTGTCGTTCCAGCGCGGCTGAGCCGGCTCAGCGCCCGCCACGGCCCTCCCGGCCGCGCCCGGCACGGCGAGCGCCCCCGGTCGTGAGCGGATGCACGACGTCTGGCACACTGCGCCGATGAGCGAACTGACGGAGATCACCAGCGGCCTGCGCTTTCCCGAAGGGCCGATCGCGATGCCCGACGGCAGCGTGATCCTGGTGGAGATGTTCGGGCCACGCCTCACCCGCGTGCACCCCGACGGCAGCACCACCACCATCGCCGAGATCGAGGGCGGCCCCAACGGTGCGGCCATCGGCCCCGACGGCGCGTTGTACCTGTGCAACAACGGTGGCGCCTTCACCCCGCAAGAGTTCGCCGGGCTCACGTTCCCCGGCCCGTTCGAGCGGTCGCGCTACATCGGAGGTCGCATCCAGCGCGTCGACCTGGCCACCGGCGCCGTCGCCGTTCTGTACACGGAGTGCGACGTCCGGCCGCTGCGCGCGCCCAACGACCTGGTGTTCGACGGAAACGGCGGGTTCTG
>JAUSLQ010000028.1 GCA_030645675.1 Actinomycetota bacterium
AGCACCACCACGGCCCACAGCGACCGGCGGCGACGGCGCCTGGCGCGGCGTCGGCCTGCACCGGCGGCGGCGCTGGCGTCTGCCGCGCCGGCAGGCCCGCTGGTGGCGCCGGTGGCGCCGGTGGCGCGGCCGTCGAGCCCGAAGTCGATGTCCAGCAGCGAGCGCACGACGGTGTAACCCTTGCCCGCTTGGATGTCGACCACGTTCGGCACCGCATACGTGCGGCAGCCGGCGGCCACTGCACTGCGCACGCCGGTGGGCGAGTCCTCCACCGCGATGCACTGGCGCGGCCGCAGGCCGAGGGCGTCGGCCGCGGCTTGGTACGGCTCGGGGTGCGGCTTGCCGTGGGTCACCTCGTCGCCGGTGATGACGGCGGCGAACGTGCCCGGAGGCAGTGCCGTCACCACCGCGTCGGCGAAGCGCTTCCAGCTCATCGTCACCAGCGCGCAGGGCACGCCTGCCTTGCGCAGAGCAGCCAGGGTGTCGCGGGCGCCCGGGCGCCACGGCACCTTGCGCTGCACGCGCGCGATCACGCCGTCCAGCAAGCGGTTCACGATGTCGTCGACGGGCAGGTCGACGCCGCCGCGTTCCTGGATGATGCGGGCCGAGTCGCGCAGGTCGTGGCCGACCAGGGAGTGCGCCTTCTCTTCGTCCCACTCGCCGCCGTGCTCGGCGACCAGCTCGTACTCGCACTCGATCCAGTAGGGCTCGGTGTCGACCAGCGTGCCGTCCATGTCCCACAGGACGGCGGCAGGGCGCGCCGCGGCGCGAGAACGATGCGGTGCGGCACTCATGACGGACACGACCCTAGTTGCCGGAGGTCAGATGGAAAGGGCAGCCCGCCGGCCTTCCAACACGGCTTCGTGGATGGTGCGCGGGGCCACGCAGTCGCCGGCCTGGGCGTGCACGCCTGGGAGCGGGTCGGTGGGCAGGCGGAACCCGCAATCCACCAGGGCCGCACACGGCACGGTGCGCACCTCGCCGCTGAAGCGATCCTGCAGCTCCACTTCGCCGGCGCGGGCGGCGCGCAGCACGCTGCGGCGCGACACCTGCACGCCGTGCTGCGCCAGGCGTACGTTGGCAGGAGCCAGGTCGCCGGTGCGCGACAGCTCGTTTCCCGCGATCTGGTCCTGCGTGATCAGGATGGCTCGCTGCCCCAGCTGCTCGGCCAGCGCCACCGCGATGGGGCCGCCGATCGGGTCGAAGATCGCGATGGGGCCGTCGGGTGGCAGCGTTGTCACGCCGCGGTGCAGGTCGACGACGTCGACGACGGTCGCGCCGGGCTCGATTCTGTACGGGCGCTCGCCGGCGCGGCCGCCGGTGCACTGCACCACCACCTCGCCGGGCAGGGCCGAGGTGTGGTCGGCTCCGAGTTGCACCTGCACGCCGGCCGCCGCGCACTCGGCGACCAGCCACTGCACGAGTGCGGCGCCCGGGCCTGCCACCGCCGCCAGGCCACCGAGATGGGCAGCCTTCTCGACCAGGCGCACCGAGTGGCCGCGGGCCGCGGAAACGCGTGCGGTCTCCAGTCCGGCCACGCCACCACCCACCACCAGCACGTCGCGCAGGCGGGCGGCGGGCGCGAACCAATCCGGGTCGTCGGTCTCGTGGCCGCTGCTCGGCTCGCCCACGCACGTGACGACTGGGCTGCGCGCGTCGCGCACCTGGCAGGTCTGGTTGCAGCGGATGCATGGCCGGATGCGACCGGCATCGGTGTGCAGCTTGGCCGCCAGCTCGGGGTCGGCGATCTGGGCACGCGTCATCTCCACCGCATCGCAGACGCCGTCGCCGATGGCCCGCTCGGCCTGGCCCCACTCCACCACCGAGCCCTGCAGGAAGACGGGCGTGTCGGGTAGCGCAGCCTTGACGGCGCGGCACACCTCGATGTTGTGGCCGGCCGGCTCGTGGAAGTCGGGGCGGGTCTTCTCCGCCGAGAAGATGGAGCCGCGGGTGACCACCAGGTAGTCGAGCCCCAGTGCGACGAGCCTGACAGCGATGTCCGGTGCCATCTCGGGGGTGATGCCGGCCCACGGCGCCAGCTCGTCGCACGACAGGCGCAGCCCGACGAGCGAGCTGCCCACCGCGTCGCGGACGGCTGCGATGACCTGGCGGGCGAACAGCAGCCGGTCGTGACCCCACGGGTCGTCGCGCTGGTTGGTGAGACCGCTGAGGAACTGGCGCACCAGGCTGTGCTGGCCGGCGTTGAGCTCCACCCCGTCGCACCCGCTGGCCACGGCCAGGGCCGATGCCGAACCGAAGCCGGCGACGACTGCGGCGATGTCGTCGGCCTCCATCCACTTCGGCACTTCGCGCGAGTTCACCTCCGGCACCCGGCTGGGCGCCCACATCTCGCGCTGGCTGTACGCGCTGCTGCCCTGGCCACCCGCGTGGTCGAGCCCGGCGATCACCAGCGCACCGTGCGCGTGGCAGGCGGCGGAGATCGCGGCCCAGCCGGGGCCGCAGTGCTGCGCGAGGGGAGCGCGTTCGTACGGCCAGTCGCCGTCGTGCGCGCTGGCGCCTTCCACCACGATCACGCCACAGCCGCCACGAGCACGCCGCTCGTAGTAGGCGGTGTGGCGGGCGGTGAGGGCGCGCTCGTTGTCGCCGAGGTTGGTGACGTGAGGGCCGAACATCAGCCGGTTGCGTGCGGTCGCTCGGCCGAGGGCGAGCGGCTGCAGCAGATTCATCGATTCGGCCATGGCAGCGAAGCTAGTGCCCGGTCAGTGCTGCTGCGATGCCGACAGCTCGCTGCCGCCCACCAGGCGCTTGATGTTGTCCACGTGGCGCACCAGCACCAGCAGGTTGATGCCGACGATCGCGCCGACCTCCCACCCGCGCCCGCCGCGCAGGGCGACGCCCAAGGGCAGGCCGGCCATGATCGTCAGTGACGCGAGCGAAGCCTTGCCCGAGAGCTTGCGAACCACGAACCACACCACGAACAAGGCGGCCGACACCACGAGCTGCAGCACCAGCGCGGCGCCGGCCATGGTGGCCACGCCCTTGCCCCCCTTGAACCGGCGGGTGATGGGGAACATGTGGCCCAGCACGGCGGCGGCCACCATGCCCCATGCCAGCGGGCGCTCGCTCATCGCCAACCCGACGGCGGCGGGGATGGCGCCCTTCAGCCCATCGAGCAGGAACACCAGCACGCCCCAGCGCGAGCCCATCGTGCGGGCGATGTTGGAGGCGCCAGGGTTGCCGGAGCCGACGGTGTGGATGTCGATGCCCTTGCTGCGCGCCACCATGACGGCACTGGGAAAGGTGCCGAGCAGGTAGGCAGGGGCGAGCAACAGCCAGATCATCGCCACCCCTTTCATCTCGAGCCCTGGCGGCCGTCGCTACTGTACGCGCCATGCCTGCCGGATTCGTGGCCCACCGCTGACACCTGGGACGCGGCGGCGTAGCCCTCAGGCCAGCGCGGGCGTGCGTGCGGGCTTGGTGTGGTCCATCGCCGGGCGCGGCTTCAGCGCCACCTGCACGGCGACGGGCTGCGCGGCCAGCGCGGCCAACGCCTCGTCGGCGTCGCCGCCAACGCACTCCGGGTCGGGCCCGTCGAGTGGTAGGCCGGTGAAGAACTTGGCGGCCATGCAGCCGCCCTGGCAGGCGTCGAACGCACCGCAGCTGGCGCACGCACCGGCGCTCTGCGGCTCGCGCAGCGACGTGAACAGGTCGCTGCGCTTCCACACCTCGGCGAAGCCACCGGGGTCGCGCACGCTGCCGGCGCGGAACTCGTCGTGGATCACGAACGGGCAGGCGTACACGTCGCCGATCGGGTCGATCAGGCACACCACGCGGCCGGCGCCGCACATGTTCAGCCCGGGCAGGGCGGGGCCGAGCGCGTTGAGGTGGAAGAACGAGTCGCCGGTGAGCACCCCCTCGCCGTGCGCCATCAGCCAGTCGTAGATCTGGCGCTGCTGGACCTGCGTGGGGTGCAGTTGGTCCCATGTGTCGGCGCCGCGGCCGCTGGGGCGCAGACGGGTGAGGCGCAGCTGGGCGCCGTAGTCGTCGGCCAGGGCTTTGAAGCGATCCAGTTGGGGCACGTTGTGGCGGGTGGCCACAACGCTGATCTTGAACGGCCCGAAGTCGGCGGCGGCCAGGTTGTCCATCGCCCGCCGGGCCATGTCGTAGCTGCCCGCGCCGCGCACGGCGTCGTTGGTGGCGGCGTCTGCCCCGTCGAGGCTGATCTGGATGTCCAAGTAGTCCATCGCGGCCAGGCGACGGGCCTTCTCGGCGTCGATGAACGCGCCGTTGGTGGAGAACTTCACACCGATGCCGCTGCCGTGGGCGTTGGGAGCGACCGAGTACTCGACCAGCTCGAAGAAGTCGCGGCGCACCATCGGCTCACCGCCGCCGATGTTGATGTAGAACACCTGCAGCTCGCGCAACTGGTCGAGCACGCGCTTTGCCTCGGCAGTGGTCAGCTCGCGCTCGTCGCGCTGGCCCGACGACGAGAGGCAGTGCACGCACTGCAGGTTGCAGGCGTACGTCAGCTCCCACGTGAGGCAGATGGGCGCGTCGAGCCCGGTCTTCAGCTGAGTGACCAGCTTGTCGGCGCTCATCGGGGCAACCCTTCTGCCGGGTCGCGGACCACGACCACCTCGGACTCCAGCAGTGACGCGAACGCCTTGGCGAACGACGGCCAGCGCGACGGCGCGATGTGGCATGTGGTCAGTGCCTCGGCCAGGGACGGGTGATCCGCCAGGGCCTTCGCGACCGTGACCATGTCGACGTGCTGCAGGAACACCAGCCGGCGGTTGCCGTAGTGGTAGGCGAGCGCGCCGAACGGCTCGGGCCGCACGGCCACCTGTGGGTGCAGGGCCAGCGGCTGCTGCAGCAACGGATGCGCGATCAGGTCAGTAGACACCGCACATGCCGTCGATGGAGATCTCCTCCACCAACAGCTCTTCCGTCAGCTCGATGGGGCCTTCGATGGAATCGGTGGCGGTGTCGACGACTTCGTTCTCCATTCCGGCGAGCGTATCCGACCATTTCGCCGCTCGCATCTGCGGAACCCGATCCTGGCCGACGGCGCGAGCGGCTCGACGGCCACCCAGGACCACGCCGTGCGAGGCGCCGCTAGCGTTGCGGGTCCTTGTGAGCGCCGACCTGTTCCCCGAGCTGCCGAACGAGCAGGCGCAGCTGGAGCACGCTCGCGCATGTCGCGACCGGATGATCGAGCGCTTCAGCCGGCTCGACCCTGATGCCGCCGCCGACGAGGTCACCAAGGAGTACATCGAGGTCACCG
>JAUSLQ010000055.1 GCA_030645675.1 Actinomycetota bacterium
CGCCACCCTGCACGGGGCGGTGCTGCGCGGCGCGTGTGCCACCACGTTCACGGCCAGCCAGGGCCTGCTGCTGATGCTGCCCGAGATGTTCAAGATCGCCGGCGAGCTGACGCCCACGGTCATCCACGTCGCGGCCCGTTCGGTGGCCACGCATGCGCTCAGCATCTTCGGCGACCACAGCGACGTGATGGCTGCGCGCACCACGGGCTTCGCGATGCTGTGCTCGCACAGCGTGGCCGAGGCTGCCGACATGGCCGCCGTCGCCCACGCCGCCACGCTGGCCACGCGGGTGCCGTTCCTGCACTTCTTCGACGGCTTCCGCACCAGCCACGAACTGAACACCGTGGTGCTGCCCACCACCGAGCAACTGCGCGCGCTGATCGACGACGACCTCGTGCAGCAGCACCGCAACCGCGGCCTCGACCCCGATCGGCCGGTGCTGCGCGGTAGCGCGCAGAACCCCGACGTGTTCTTCCAGGCGCGCGAGGCGTGCAACTCGTTCTACGCTGCCGTGCCTGCCACGGTGCAGGCGACGATGGACCACTTCGCCCAGATCACCGGCCGCCAGTACCACCTGGCCGAGTACCACGGCGCACCCGATGCCGAGCGCGTCATCGTCCTGATGGGCTCGGGCGTGGGCGCCGTGACCGAGGCGGTCGATGCGCTCAACGCCGCCGGCCAGCGCGTGGGCGTCGTGTCGCTGCGCCTCTACCGGCCGTTTCCCACGGCCCAGCTGCTGGCGGCCCTGCCGCCGTCCGCTCGCACAGTGGTGGTGCTGGACCGCACGAAGGAGCCGGGCGCGCCGTTCGAGCCGCTGCACCTCGACGTGCTGTCGGCGCTGTGGCACAGCGATGCCTCCTCGTGGGCCGGTGGCGAACGGCCGCGCGTCATCGGCGGCCGCTACGGGCTGAGCAGCAAGGAGTTCACCCCGGCGATGGTGAAGGCCGTGTTCGACGAGGCCGAGCTGGCGGCCCCGCGCAACCCGTTCACAGTGGGCATCCACGACGACATCAGCCACACCAGCCTGCCCTGGGACCCCGCGTTCAGCACCGACAACGCCAAGGTGCGGGCCGTCTTCTACGGCCTCGGCAGCGACGGCACGGTGGGCGCCAACAAGAACACGGCGAAGATCATCGGCGCCAACACCGATCTGCACGTGCAGGCCTACTTCGTGTACGACTCGAAGAAGTCGGGCAGCACCACCGTCAGCCACGTGCGCGTCGACGAGCACCCGATCGGCAGCACCTACCTGATCGACGAGGCCACGTTCGTGGGCATCCACCAGTGGACGTTCCTCGACCGGCTGGAGGTGCTGAACCTGGCTGCCCCCGGCGCCACGGTGCTGCTGAACGCGCCCTACCCGCCCGACCAGGTGTGGGACCGCCTGCCGGTGGAAGCGCAGCAGAGCATCATCGAGCGCAACCTGCGGCTGTACACGGTGAACGCCGCCGCCGTCGCACGCGAGGCCGGCCTCGGCGGGCGCATCAACACCGTCATGCAAGCCTGCTTCTTCGGCTTGGCCGGTGTGCTGCCCACCGACGAGGCGCTGCGCGAGCTGAAGAGCGCCATCCAGCACTCGTACGGATCGCGTGGCGACATCGTGGTGGAGCGCAACGTTGCCGCCGTCGACAAGTCGCTGGAGAACCTGCACGAGGTGAGGGTGCCGGCGACGGTCACGGCCACGATGCACCGCCGGCCGACGGTGGCCCTCGACGCGCCCGACTTCGTGCAGCGTGTCACCGCACGCATGCTGGCCGGTGAGGGCGACCTGCTGCCGGTCAGCGCGTTGCCGCCCGACGGAGCGTTCCCCACCGGCACGTCGCAGTTCGAGAAGCGAACGATCGCCCCCGAGATCCCGATCTGGGAGGCCGACCTGTGCATCGACTGCGGCAAGTGCGCGATCGTGTGCCCGCATGCGGCCATCCGCATGAAGGTGTACGAGCCGGCCGCGCTGGCCGGCGTGGGCGACGTCCTGAAGACGAAGAGCTTCCGCAGCCGCGAGGTGCCGGGCATGCAGCTGACCGTGCAGGTGGCGCCCGACGACTGCACCGGATGCGGTGTCTGCGTGCAGGCCTGCCCGGCGCACGACAAGACGCAGGTGAAGCGCAAGAGCATCAACATGCGCCCGATCGCCGAGCACCTCGACGCCGAGCGGCTGGCCTGGGACGCATTCCTTGCCGTACCCTCCGCCGACCCCGCCCAGTGGGACCCCGCCTCGGTGAAGACCAGCCAGCTGCGCGAGCCGCTGTTCGAGTTCTCCGGCGCCTGCTCGGGCTGCGGTGAAACGCCGTACCTGAAGCTGCTGACGCAGCTGTTCGGCGACCACATGCTGGTCGCCAACGCCACTGGCTGCAGCAGCATCTTCGGTGGCAACCTCCCCACCACGCCCTACTCGACGAACGCCGAGGGCCGCGGGCCTGCCTGGGCCAACAGCCTGTTCGAGGACAACGCCGAGTTCGGGCTGGGCATCCGCCTGGGCTTCGAGGCCCAACGCCGCACCGCGCTGGTGGTGCTGGAACGGCTGCGCCCGCAGCTGGACGCAGCGCTCGGCGCGGAGGCCGTGGCCGCCCTGGTGGCCGGCATCGACACCGACGGCGAGTTGGGCATCCGTGCCCAGCGCGAGCGGGTGGTCGGGCTGCGAGCCACGCTGGCCGGCATGACGGAGCCCGACGCCGGCCGCCTCGCCGACCTGGCCGACACCCTGGTGCGCAAGAGCGTCTGGATCGTGGGCGGCGACGGCTGGGCGTACGACATCGGTGCCGGTGGGCTCGACCACGTGCTCGGCAGCGGCCGCAACGTGAACATCCTGGTGATGGACACCGAGGTCTACAGCAACACCGGTGGCCAGGCATCGAAGGCCACGCCCCGCGGCGCGGTGGCGAAGTTCGCCGCCGGTGGCAAGGGCGGCATGAAGAAAGACCTCGGCCTGGAGGCCATGACCTACGGCGACGTGTACGTGGCCCGCATCGCCATGGGCGCCAGCGACGTGCAGACGGTGAAGGCGCTGCTGGAAGCCGACGCCTGGCCGGGCGTCTCGCTGGTCATCGCCTACAGCACCTGCATCGCCCACGGCTTCGACATGAGCAAGTCGATGACGCAGCAGAAGCTGGCCGTGCAGAGTGGCCACTGGCCGCTGTACCGCTACCGCCCGGCCGCCGACAGCGACGCCACCCCGTTCCAGCTGGACAGCGCCGACCCGTCGGTGCCGTACCGCGAGTTCGCCGGCAGCGAGGCACGCTTCGCGATGCTGGCCCGCTCGAACCCCGAGCGCTCCGAAGAGCTGGTCGGGCTGGCCCAGCGCGACGTCGATGCCCGTTGGCACTACTACCGGCAACTGGCCGACGTCCACCGAGTGGCGCCGGGCCACGCCAGCGACACCACCATTGCCGACACGGAGGACGAGTCATGACCGATCTCACCACCAACTACCTCGGATTGCGGCTGCGCAGCCCGCTGGTGGCCTCGGCGGGGCCGGTCACCGGCAATCCGGCGCTGTGGCAGCGGCTGGAGGCCGCCGGCGCGTCGGCCATCGTGCTGCCCTCGCTGTTCGAGGAGCAGATCGAGAACGAGGCGTGGGCGATGTCGTTCGCGTCAGACCTCGGGGCCGACCAGTTCGGCGAGGCTCTCAGCTACCTGCCGGCGTTCAACCAGCCCGATGTCGGCCCGGCGCGCCATCTGGCGCTGGTCGAGCAGGCCCGCGAACTGCTGGAGATCCCCGTCATCGCCAGTCTCAACGGCACCACCCCCGGCGGATGGGTGCGCTACGCGAAGCACCTCGCCGAGGCCGGTGCGCACGCCATCGAGCTGAACCTGTACGACATCGTCACCGACCCGCAGGTCACGGCCGCCGACATCGAGCACCGCTACGTGGAGCTGGTGGAAGAGGTGAAGGCGGAGATCTCCGTGCCCTTGGCGGTGAAGGTGGGGCCGTGGTTCACAGCGTTCGGCAACCTCGCCCATCGCTTCGAGGAAGCGGGCGCCGACGGCCTGGTGCTGTTCAACCGGTTGTACCAGCCCGACATCGACCTCGACACGCTCGACGTCGTGCCCCGCCTGTCGCTCAGCACCTCGGCCGAGATCCGGCTGTCGCTGCACTGGATGGCCAACCTGTTCGGCACCGTCAAGTGCTCGCTGGCGGCCAGCTCGGGTGTGCACGACGGTGCCGACGCGTTGAAGTTGCTGCTGGCCGGCGCCGACGTGGTGATGACCACGAGCGCGCTGCTGCAGCACGGGCCCGAGCACCTGGAGGTGATGGAGCGCTTCATGCGGCAGTGGATGACCGAGCGCGACTACGACAGCGTCGACGAGCTGCGCGGCAGCGTCAGCCGGGGCAACGTGCCCGACCCGCAGGTGTACGAGCGTGCCAACTATTACAAGGTGATCCACAGCTGGGCACCTGGAGGCCATCGGTAGGCTCACCGAGATGCGGCAGAAGGAAACTCACTACAGCCACCGCGTCGGTTGGCTGAGGGCGATGGTGCTCGGTGCCAACGACGGCATCATCTCCACCGCCTGCCTCTTGCTGGGCGTTGCCGCGGCCGATGCGTCGCGGGCGGCGCTGCTCACCGCCGGCATGGCGGGCCTGGTTGCGGGTGCCGTCTCGATGGCCCTGGGCGAGTACGTGTCGGTGGCCTCGCAGCGCGACACGGAGCGCAGCGACATCGTCAAGGAGACCTGGGAGCTCGAGCACCAGGCCGACATGGAGCTGGAAGAGCTCACCGCGATCTACCAGGCCAAGGGTCTGTCGTCCGACCTCGCCCGCGATGTGGCGGTGCAGCTCACCGAGCACGACGCGCTCGGCGCCCACCTGCGCGACGAGCTGGGCATCTCCGCCGACGACCTGGCGCGTCCGCTCCAGGCGGCCGGAAGTTCGGCGGCTGCGTTCGCGATCGGTGCTGCGGTGCCCATGGTCGCGGCGTTCCTGTCGTCCTTGCACACGCGCATCGTGATCATGATCGGGGTCACGCTGGTGGCACTGGTGATCCTCGGGTACACGGGCGCGAAGGCCGGCGGCGCACCCGTGCCGCGGGCCATCGGCCGGGTGGTGTTCGGAGGCATCGTGGCGATGGCGGTCACGATGGCCGTCGGCTGGGCGTTCGGCGCCGCCGTCGCCTGACCGGCAGCCAGACCAGCGGGGAGTCCGCCTGTGTCGATCGCCTGGTCGCCGCCTGATGGGCAGTGTCGTCGCCGGTACGGTTGTACCGGGAATTGCGGCCGTTTGCTAGCGTGCCTCGCATGAGTGACCGTGCAGACGCCATCGTGATCGGCGCAGGAGTGATCGGTTCGGCTGTCGCCCTCGAGCTGGCGCGTGGCGGCCGTTCGGTCGTCGTCGTCGACAAGGGGCCTGCCGCCGGCGCCGGCTCCACCAGCTCGTCGTCGTCGATCATCCGCTTCAGCTACTCGACCCCCGACGCGGTGCTCACTGCCTGGGAGGCGGCCGCGATGTGGAACGACTGGGCCGGCCACCTCGGTGCTGTCGACCCTGACGGGCTGGCCCGCTTCGTACGCACGGGCATGCTGATCTTCCACACACCCGGCGACAACACGGTGCGAATCCAGCGCCTGTGGGACGAAGTCGGCATTGCCTACGAGGTGCTCGACACCGACGCCATCCGCCGACGCCTGCCGGGCTTCGACCTGGGCGTGTTCTACCAGCCCAAGCGCATCGACGACCCCGAGTTCGCCGCCGACCCGCAGGGCGAGCTGACGGCCATCTTCGAGCCGGAGTCGGGCTTCATGGACGACCCGATGCTGTGCGCCCGAAACCTGGCCTTCGCGGCCCGCGGCCACGGGGCGCAGTTCCGCTTCCACCAGCAGGTCGCCGGTGTCACTCAGCAGGGCGGCCGTGTGACGGGTGTGTCGCTGGCCGGCGGCGAGCAGCTGCACGCGCCGGTGGTCGTCAACGTCGGCGGGCCCCACTCGGGCATCATCAACGGGATGGCCGGCGTGGTCGGGGGCATGCGCATCGGTCATCGTCCTCTGCGCCAAGAGGTGTTCACCGTCGAGGCCCCTGCGGGCCTGCGGCTGGTCGACGGCTTCCCGGCGATGGCCGACCTCGACGTGGGCCAGTACATCCGGCCGCAGATCGGCGGCACATGGCTGGTGGGCGGCACGGAGCCCGAGTGCGACGAACTGCACTGGGTGGACGATCCCGACCAATACGACCAGTACCCGACGGTCGAGCAGTTCGAGACGGCGATGATGCGCGTGGCCCGACGAGTGCCCGTGTTCGGAGTGCCGCACCGGCCGGTGGGCCTGGCTGCGCTGTACGACGCCTCCGACGATTGGGTGCCGCTGTACGACAAGAGCGATCTGCCCGGCTTCTTCATGGCCTGCGGCACCAGTGGCAACCAGTTCAAGAACGCCCCCATCGCCGGCCAGTTCATGCGGGCGATCATCGATGCCGAGGCCGCCGGCGGAAACCACGACGAGCAGCCGGTGCAGTTCCCCGGCACGCGCACCGGGCGCGACATCAACCTCGCCGCGTTCTCCCGCCGCCGCGAGAAGTCGGCCACTTCCGGCACCGTGATGGGCTGACCCGCCGCCAGGTCGACACCCTGCCCGACACCCGCCCGACACCCTGCCCGATACCCTGCCCGACGCTCTGTTCGACGCCCTGCCCGGCGACGGATACGATCGAACTCGATGACCGGGGGGCTCATCGCTGTCGGCATGCTGCCCGCAGCAGCGCGGCTGCGCGCGGCCCTGTGCTTCGGGAAGGGAACCACGTCCATGAGAGTCACGCTCAACTACGCCGCCTGCCACGGCCACCAGAGCTGCGCCATCGCCGCCCCCGAGGTGTTCGGTGCCGACGAACTCGGCAACGCGGTGGTGCTGATCGACGGCGATCTGCCCGAGGCGCTGCACGCCAAGGCCCGGCGCGCCGCCGGCAACTGCCCCGAGCACGCCATCGCGATCGAGGAGTGAGCATGACCACGCTCGACCCGCAACCCATCGACCCGCTGACCGACTACGACATCTTCGACCGCGCGTTCGTGCGCGACCCGTTCCCGGTGATGGAGCAGATCCGCGAGTCGGAGTGCCCCATCGCCCACACCGAGCGGTGGGGCGGCTCGTGGATGCCCACCCGCTATGCCGACATCGTGGCCATCGCCCAGGAGTTCGAGACGTTCACCTCGCGCCAGATCCTGGTCACCGGCCCGCCGCCAGCGCAGGTGTTCGAAGGTCCGTACGCCGGAGTTGCTGCGCCGCCGATCAGCAGCGACCCGCCGGAGCACCACTGGCACCGCCGGTTGATCTTGCCGTACTTCGCACCGCAGTCGATCGCCAAGTACGAGTCGATCACATCGGATTGGTGCAACCAGCTCATCGACCGGTTCATCGACCAGGGTGTCGCCGATTCGGCCGCCGACTACGCCCAGCAGATCCCTGTGCGCGTGATCGCGCACATGCTGGGCGTGCCCACCGACATGTCCGACACGTTCACGGGCTGGGTGCGCGGGGTGTTGGAGGCCGGGTTGATGGACCAGGAGGTGCGGCTGGCCGCGCGCAAGAACATCCTCGACTTCTTCCGCGACCAGATCGCCGACCGCAAGGCCAACCCGCGCGAGAACGACCTGATCACCAACCTGCTGGCCGCCGAGGTCGACGGCGAGAAGGTGCCGGAGGACTATGTGCACGGCGTGTGCAACCTGATGCTGGTGGCCGGCGTCGACACGACCTGGTCGTCGATCGGTGCGTCGTTGTGGCACCTTGCACAGCACCCCGAGCATCGCCAACAGTTGCGCGACGACCCCGAGCTGTGGCCGGCGGCGGTAGAGGAGTTGCTGCGCGCGTACGCCCCCGTGACGATGGCGCGCATCGTCGATCACGACATCGAGTTCCAGGGCTGCCCGATGAAGGCCGACGACCGCGTGCTGATGTCGTTCTCGGCGGCGAACCGCGACCCGCGCCAGTTCGAGAACCCCGACGTGGTCGACTTCCACCGCGAGCACAACCGGCATGTCGCGTTCGGCGCGGGCATCCACCGCTGCGCCGGCTCGAACCTCGCCCGGCTGGAGCTGCGCGTCGCGCTGCAGACCTGGTTGGCCCGCATCCCCGAGTTCGAGCTGGCCGACCCGTCGGCGGTGACGTGGGCCGGCGGCCAGGTGCGCGGCACTCGCCAGTGCGCGGTGACGTTCTGAGCCTCCGGCATCCGGCGCAGCCGGCGTGGGCCGCCGGCCAAGGCCGAACTACCATTCAGCCGATGTCGACGATCGCCGCGCTGCACCACCACGACAACTCGCTGGAGGTCGTGTGGGCCGACGGAGTGGTCAGCAAGTACCCGTGGCTGTGGTTGCGCGACCACGCCCACGACACCGAGACGATGCACCCCGTCACACAACAGCGGCAGCTGTTCACGGCCCGGGTGCCGCGCGCGCTCCGCGGGCTGAGCACCGAGGTGGTCGACGGATCGTTGCAGATCACCTGGGACATGCTCGAGCCCCAGTCGGCGCTGCCGGTGGAGTTCCTGGCCAAGTTCCGTCACCCGCGGGTGGCGCGTGTGGCGGTGGAGCTGCCGGTCACGTTGTGGAACGCGGCATCGCTCGCCACGCCCACGGTGCCGTACGAGCTGGTGATGCACACCGACGCCGGCGTGACACAGTGGCTGGGCAACACGCTGCAGTACGGGTTCTGCATCGCGACCGGCACGCCCGCCAGCGCAGAAGCCACCGAGGCCCTGCTGCGCCGGGCGGCGTACGTGCGCGAGACCATCTTCGGCGGCTTCTGGCAGTTCACGGCCGACATGTCAAAGGCCGACACCGCCTACACGACGCTGGAGCTACGTGGCCACACCGACGCCACCTACAGCAACGATGCGCCCGGTGGCCAGCTGCTGCACTGCCTGGAGTTCGACGGCAGCGGCGGCGAGAGCACGATGGTCGATGCGTTCGCCATTGCCCGCCGGATGGAGGCCGAGCACGGCGATCTGTTCGAGGTGCTGTCCGAGGTGATGGTGCCCGGCCAGTACATCGGCGACGGCGCGCACCTGATGGCGGCGCGCCCCGTGTTCCGTCACGACCACACCGGCCGGCTGGTGCAGGTGTCGTTCAACAACTACGACCGAGCGCCGTTTCTGCTGGAGGAAGACGACATGCTCGCCTTCTACGACGCGCTGCGCGTGTTCGAGGAGCTGGCCAACGACCCGGCCATGCAGTTTCGGCACGTGTTGCAGCCCGGCGAGGCGCTGCTGTTCGACAACTGGCGCGTGCTGCACGGCCGTGCCGCGTACACCGGCCATCGCCGCATGTGCGGCGGCTACATCAACCGCGAGGACATCGAGAGCCGGCTGCGCCAGCTGCGCTGAGCGGGCTGGTGGCGCGATGTCAGGCCGGCTGTGTCTGCCAGCGCGGCGAGAGTTCGCGCCGGTACGGCGGCTCGGCGCCCACGCGCTGACAGGTGATGGCCGACACCTCCTGCGCGGCGGAGGTGGCCTCCACCGCAGCGGTGTGGTTGCCCAGATCGCCACGGGTGAGGCCGTGGTGCAGCCACCACGCCAGGAACGCGCCGCCGAACGAGTCGCCGGCGCCGATGGTGTCGGCCACCTCGATGCGCTCGGTGGGCACCAATTCGTCGCCGTCGGCGGTGACCACCCAGGTGCCGTTGGCCCCGTCGGTGAGCAGCACCAGCTGCACGCCGCGCTGCACCAGCGCACGTGAGTAGGCCATCGGCTCGGTCGACGGATCGAGGTAGAGCGCGTCGTCGGTGCTGACCTTCACGACGTCGCTGCGCACATACGCAGCCTCCACACGTTGCACGTAGGCGGCACGGTCGCTGATGACCCCCGTGCGGCAGTTGGGGTCGAGCATCAGCAGGGTGTCGTCGGGAAGCTGCGCCATCAGATGCAGCAGCGTGGTGGCCATCGGCTCCAGCACCAGGCCCAGGGTGCCGGCGTGAAGTGCGCGTGCTGCGCGCGCGGCGGGCGGCACCTGCTGCAGCGACGGCGCCGACGTGCCGGCGAAGTAGAAGTGATAGGTGGCCGCGCCGCGCTCGTCGAGCTCGGCGGCCGCCAGCGTGGTGGGCAGGTCGGTGCGGACGATGGTGTCGGCCTGCACCCCGTCGGCTTCCAGCTGGGCGAACAGGCGGCTGCCGAACCGGTCGGTGGAGATCGCGCCGAGGAAGGAGACAGGCAGGCCCAGGCGCCCGATGGTGCGAGCCACGTTGTACGGCCCGCCGCCGAGCTTGGCTTTCACGTTGCCCTCGGTGTCGATCACCAGGTCGACCAGCGCCTCACCCGCCACCACGATCATGCGACTGACCATACCCGCCCCGCTCGGAGGTTTGCCCGTTCCGCCCGTTCCGCCCGTTCCGCGCGGGCAGGGTGCGGCGAGGTGCGAGACTGTGCCGATGCCGTCCGGCGTATCCGGCGGCGCCGCTCCGACTCTGTGCATCGACGAGTGAGGGGAGAGCAACGATGGCGACTGCCGCCGAAATCCGGCCGACCCAGGTGGGCGATGCCCGCTCGCACCTCGTCGCCGGGCTGCTCCGCGAGGCGCTCGGGTCTGATGCCTCCGTTGCGGCCGTGGCCGCCGATACCGCAGGCGAGATGATCACTGCGCTGATCGGCGAATCGTCGTTGTGGAGCCCGGTCGTGTTCCAGCAACCGCGCGAGCTTGACGACTACGCGGACGCTTCGCGCCGCATGTTGGCGCACTGGGAACCGCCCGCGGGCGGGGCGCGGCTGGCCCCGGCTGTCGCCGACGCAGGCTGGTCGGCGTTGCAGCCGCTGCTGAGCCGGCCGACGTTCTCCGCCGACGAGCAGGCCGCCTTCCGCCTGGAGGTGCGCGACATCCCCTCGGCACTGCAGCTGAAGTCGCTGGGCGCCGTCGAGGGCATCGTCGTCGCCCCCGTCATCGCTGCCCCACTGGGCGACGGCCGCTGGCGCTGGCCGCTGCGCGTCGCTGTCGCCCCGTCGCCGTCGGCCGGTCAGCAGCTCGCCCAGTTGCAGGCGTCGGGCTTCGAGATGCTGCGCGACGTCGTCCTGCTCGGCGACGCCGATGACCAACGGGTCGACATCCTGATCACCAGCGCCGACGCGCCGCTCGTCCTGGCGCGGCTGGATGCGGTCGGCGTGGTGATCGTCGTCGGCGATCGCGATGCCGCGGGCGATGCAGCTCGCTTGGGCGACTTGGTGAACAGGGGTGTCGAGTTCCGGCCGGGTGCGGTGATCGCTGCGCCCACCGGCACGGTGGAGTGGTTCCACGAGTTCGTGAAGGCGCTGTCGCACGACTGGCCGGTGGACGTGGCGGCAGCGAAGACGATCCCGGGTTGCGTGGTGGTGGGCGACCCCGAGTTCCTCGCCGTCACCTCGTTGCGCGTGTGGCTGAAGCGGGTCGGCGAGCGCCTGATCCGTCAAGGAGATGGTCCGGCAGCCGCCGAGCTGCTCGAGCTGGCCGGCTCGCGCGTGTTCCGCCGCGAGATGGACGGGGGAACCGACAGCTCGGTCAGCGTGCGGAACATCGAGGGGGTCCGTGGCGAGCCGGTGGAGCTGGTCGTCAGCCAGCCGCGTGCTGCGATGAGGCCGGACGACGACGACGGCCGCGGCGCGGGCTCCGAGGGCGAGCCGGTGCCGGTGCCTCCGCCGGTGCGCAAGCTGCAGACCCTGGTGCGCGATGCGAACGGGGCGGTGCGCAACGACGCGTTCCTGCGCGGCACCCTCATGGCGTTGAAGGTGCGCATCGCCGCCCACCAGTTGGCGGGTGCGGTGACGGCGCCGGTGGGTTTCGTGTCGCCGGTGACGGGCAAGGCGGTCGACCTCGACGTGCTGGTGCAGGTGGCGGGTGCGCCGGGCCGGCCGATGCGACGCACCCTGCGGTTGCCCGCCACGGCCGACAGCGCCTGGACGCGCGCGATCACCCTCGACGTTCCCGACCGGCGCGGCTCGCTGGACGTGTTCGTGGTGGTGCAGTACCAGGGCCGCACGGTGCAGAGCGCGCGCCTCCGCGGCCCGCTGCGGGTGGCGGCGGCGAAGCTCGGTGAGCCGGCGATGGAGCTGTCGGTCGACGTGTCGAACGGAGTCGCCGCGACCGCGGCCGGGCCCGGCGCCGGCGCCCCGCCCGGTGCCGTTGCCCCGCCCGCGCCGGCCACGGCGATGCGCGGAGCGGCCACGGCCTCGCTGGTCGAGATGCCCCCGCTGAAGGGCAAACCGCAGTTGTTCGACGCCGGCGGCAAGCTGCTGTTCGACCCGGCACAGATCAGCACCGCCAACACCGCCGTGCAGAAGGCACTGGTGACAGCCCTGTCAACGCCCGCCGCCGACCTCGCCGGCGCCGGGCCGGCGCTGACCCGCTTGGCCATCCACGGGGCCCTGTTGCGCAATGCGCTGAAGGGCAAGGCGGCCACGTTCTACGACGACGCGGAGTGGGTGCACATCACCACCTTCGGGCCGTCGCACGTGCCCTACGAGCTGATCTACACGCACCCGATGCCGAACAACCGCGATGGGGTGCCGGTGTGCCAGCCTGCGCTCGACCATGCCGATCGCTGTGAGGCATCCTGCGCCGACCGCTCGCGTGCCGACAGGGTGTGCCCGTTCGGGTTCTGGGCCACCAGCAAGGTCGTCGAGCGGCGGCCGCACGTGGACGGGCGCACGAACGTGCTGGCCGACCAGGTGTCGGTGGCAGTGCGCACCAACGCGATGGTGGCCGTCACGAAGAAGGCCGATGCGAAGGATCCCACCACCTCCGCCCGAATCCGTGCCGCCGTGGGAGGGTTCTGCAAAGCCGTGTCGGTGGCCACAGGGTGGGCCGACGTGCACGCAGCCGCCGAGGCGGGGCCGTCCTTGCTGGTGTGGGTGACCCACACGATCCGGCCGGAGCTCGACGACGACATGCTGGGCGCCGACCTCGAGCTGAGCGGCAGCACCCTGCCCGTCATCAACGTGGCCGCCGAGTACGTGAACCCCCAGGGGCGCACGCCCGGGCCGGTGGTGCTGGCGCTGGGCTGCTCCACCGAGCACCTGCCGGCGTCGTACAGCTCGTACGAGACCCAGCTGTTCGGGGCGCACGCGGAGGTCGTGGTGACCGCCCTGTGCGAGATCCCCGGCTCGGTGGTGGCCGGCTTCGTCGAGCGCCTGGTGGAGGCCCTCGCAGCAGTGCTGGCCAACGACGGCCACCATCGCTTCGGCCAGGCGCTGACCGCCGCCCGCCGGGCCACCATCCGCCAGGGCGACCTGTTCGCGTTGGCGCTCACCAGCGCCGGCGACGGCGACGTGCAACTGACCGGAGGTTGAGATGCTCACCATCGAGCTGTTCCCCGCCAAGTTCGGCGATGCGATCCTGCTCACCTACGGTCCGCCGGGGAAGGAGTCGCACGTGCTGGTGGATGCCGGCCTGAAGGGCGTCGGCAAGACCGTGGCCAAGCGGCTGGCCCAGCGAGGTGTGTTCATCGACCTGTTCGTGGTCACCCACGTCGACATCGACCACATCGGCGGCGCAGTGTCGTTGCTGAACACACCGTCGTTCACCGACCGGCTGGGGGCCGTGTGGTTCAACGGCTTCAAACACCTCGACCAGTTCAGCGACCTGCTCGGCCCGATCGACGGCGAGCGGCTGACCAGCCGCCTGGTGGAGCTGGATGTGCCGTGGAACGTGGGCTGGCCGTGGAACGATGGCTCGGCCGCCGACCACGTCGGCGGCCCGGTGGTGGCGCGCACCAAGCCGGTGAAGATGCCGCTACCGGGCACAGCCTCCGCCCTGCTGCTGTCGCCGACGCCGCAGAAGCTGGCCAACCTGCTGCCCGAGTGGGAGAAGGTGGTGAAGGCCGCCGGGCTGGAACTGGGCGTCACCGGCCGTCACGAGCCCAAGCCTGCGCCGGAGCCGGGCAACGACATGCTCGGCGGGCCGACACTGAAGGAGCTGGCTGCGGCCGACACCGACGACGACACTGCGCCGGCCAACGGCAGCAGCATCGCGTTCGTGTTCGAGGTGAAGGACGGCGGGCGCAGGAAGCGGGTGCTGCTGGGCGGTGATGCCCACCCGCAGGTGCTGGTCGACGGCCTGCGGCAGGTGGCGAAGAACGGGGCGAAGTACGCGGTCGATGCCTGCAAGCTGCCGCACCACGGCAGCCGGGCGAACGTCACCACCGCGCTGGTGCAGTTGCTCGACTGCCCGCAGTGGCTGGTCAGCACGAACGGCTCGCAGTTCAGCCACCCCAACGCCGAGGCGCTCGCCCGCTGCGTGGTGCACGGCAGCCCCGGTGCCACGCTGGTGTTCAACTACGAGAGCACGATCGTGCAGCAGTTCCTCGCCGACCACCCGCCACACGCGTCTGGATACACCGCAGTGCTGCCGGCCGCCGGCGAGGAAGGCATCGTCGTCACCCTGTGACGCCGGCCGCGTGCCAGCGCTCGTGCCGGAACTTGTGCGCTGTGTAGCGCCGGGCGCAACACAGCGCACACGAACCGACTCGATGGCGCTCGGGCACCGTGCCGGCCATGCGATCGATGCGGCCTACCCTGGCGGGGTGAGCCTGGACCAGCTGATCGCCCGCTTCGCCGTCGACGACCCCGCCTTCATCGCCGACCCGTACCCGGTGCTGAACGAGCTGCGCGAGGCCACCCCGATCTTCTGGAACGAGCGCACCGGGCAGTGGATGCTCACTCGCTTCAGCGACATCGCCGAGTCGTTGCGCGACCGTCGCATGGGTCGCAGCTACAGCCACCTCTTCACCCACGCGCAGGTGGGCCGCCCCGAACCCGACCCGCGCTGGGCGGCATTCCAGCAGCACGAGCGCTGGTCGCTGCTCTGCCTGGAGCCTCCGGACCACACGCGCATCCGCCGGCTCGTCTCGAAGGTGTTCACACCCCGGGCGGTGGCGGCGATGCGGCCCGCTGTCGAGAGCTTCGCCCACGAACTGCTCGACGTGTGCCGCGAGCGCGGATCGTTCGAGCTGCTGCGCGACTACGCCCAGCCGTACTCCGTCGCGGTGATCTGCTCGATGCTGGGCGTTCCCCGCGCCGACACCCAGCTGCTGCTGGACTGGAGCCACGCCATCGTCAAGATGTACGAGCTGAGCACCACCGACGAGGTGCGGGCCGCCGCCAACACAGCGGCCGCCGAGTACATCGACTACACGAAGGCGCTCATCGCCGAGAAGCGCCGCCGCCCCGACGACCTGCTGGTCAGCGAACTGGTGCGGGTGGAGGACGAAGGCGACACGCTGACCGAGGACGAGATCGTGTCGACCACGATGGTGCTGCTGGAAGCCGGGCACGAGGCGACGGTGAACACGCTGGGCAACGGAATGCGCGCCGTCCTGCGCCACCCGGGCCAGTGGCAGCGGGTGGTCGGCGGCGAGGTACCCGCCCGCGTGGCGGTGGAGGAGATGCTGCGCTGGGATGCACCCCTGCACCTGTTCGAGCGCTGGGTGCTGGAGGAGGGCGTGGAGATCGCAGGCCAGCAGATCCGGGTTGGGGAGGAGATCGCCATGCTGTTCGGCGCTGCCCAGCGCGACCCGCGGCGCTTCACCGACCCGGATCGCTTCGACATCGCCCGCGGCGACACGGGCCACGTCGGCTTCGGAGGCGGCATCCACTTCTGCGTCGGCGCCCCGCTGGCCCGCCAGGAGATCGAGGTGTCGGTGGCCGGCCTCGCGGCCCGCTTCCCCGACATCCGGATGACAGCCGAGCCCGAGTACCACCCCAACTTCGTCATCCGCGGCCTCACCGCGCTGCACCTCGCCGGCTGACCTGGCCGGCTGACCTGGCCGGCGGGTGGATACGCTCGGCCTTCGCGCCGGCGCGAGTGGCGGCCGGTCAGCAGGAGGGGGAGACCACAGATGGTTCGTCATGTGGTGATGTTACGTTTGAAGGACGGCCCGACGCCGCAACATGTAGCGGCGGTCGCCGACGGGTTGGGCCGCATGCCGGGCTTGATCCCGGAGCTGGTGTCGTACCACCTCGGAACCGATCTGGGGTTGGCTCCCACCAACTTCGACTTCGCGGTCGTGGCCGAACTCCAGTCGGCAGACGGCTTCCTCGCCTACCGCGACCATCCCGAGCACCAAGCGGTGATCCGCGACGTGATCCTGCCACTGGTGGCCGAGCGGGTTGCCGTGCAGTTCGAGTGCTGACCTACGTCAGCCGGCACGATGGCGCCGGTGCTGAGCGCGCCGTTCTTGATCGCGCCGAGTGAGGGAACGCAGCGGTGCACGGGTTCGACTGTGTTCGACACTCGGCGCGGGGCAGGGCATGATGGCTGATCATGAACGGCACCCACGACCCGCACCACGTGCCGTGCGAGTGGCAGCACTGGGCTGTGGCACAGATCGAGGCCGACTTCCAGCGCTCGGCCGACACCCACCTCATCGCCTGCCGGCTACCGCGCTTCCACGACGCGGGCATCGACCTGTACTTCAAGGACGAGTCCACTCACCCCACCGGCAGCCTGAAGCACCGCCTGGCCCGCTCACTGTTCCTCTATTCGTTGTGCAACGGCTGGATCGAGCAGGGCATCACGGTGGTGGAGGCGTCCAGCGGCTCCACCGCGGTCAGCGAGGCGTACTTCGCCCAGCTGCTGAAGCTGCCGTTCGTGGCCGTGATGCCGAAGGGCACGTCGCAGGAGAAGATCGCCCAGATCGAGTTCTACGGTGCCCGTTGCGACCTGGTGGAGCACGCGACCGACGTGTACGACGAGGCACGTGCGATCGCTGCCGCCGAGGGCGGGCACTACCTCGACCAGTTCACGTACGCCGAGCGGGCCACCGATTGGCGCGGCAACAACAACATCGCCGAGAGCATGGCGGCGCAGATGCAGCGCGAGCGCTACCCGGTGCCGACGTGGATCGTCGTCGGCGCCGGCACGGGCGGCACCAGCGCCACCATCGGCAGGTACCTGCGCTACCACCGGCTGAACTCGCGCCTGTGCGTCGCCGACCCGGAAGGCTCGGTGTTCGGCGAGTACTTCCTCACCGGCGAGGTCACGCTCACTTCAGCCGGTTCGCGCATCGAGGGCATCGGCCGCCCGCGGGTCGAGGCCAGCTTCATCCGTTCGGTGGTCGACCGCATGATGGAGGTACCCGACGTCCAGAGCATCGCTGCGATGCAGCGGCTCAGCGCGCTGCTGGGCCGCCGCGTGGGGCCATCGACGGGCACGAACTTCGTGGCGGTGCTGCAGCTGGCGGAGGAGATGCTGGCGGCCGGCAACCGTGGATCGATCCTCTCGCTGATCTGCGACTCGGGCGAGCGCTACCTGACCTCGTACTACGACCCCATCTGGGTGCGCGAGCACTTCGGCGACATCACCTCGGCCGGCGAGCGAGTCGACGCACTGGCCGCCGGGGTTGACAGTGCCGGGGTGCGCGCGGGCAGACTTCGCGACTGATGCCCAGCCGCCGCAACCCCAAGCAGTCGCGCCCATCGGGTGCGTCGCCGTCGAACGGCCCTGGCGGGCCTGGCGCCGGTCGCCCCGTCAGCGACATCGAGCGCGACCTCGAGCGCTTCGCCGCGGCGCTGAAGGAGGGCGAGCGCGCCGATGCGGCAGCGCGCGAACGCGAGGCCAAGCAGCGTGCCGACGCCACTCGCATCGCGGAAGAGGCTGCGTCGCACGAGCGCGCGCTGGCCACCGCCCGCCGCGAGCTGGAACGAGCTGTCGACGGCGCACGCGCCGCCAAGCGGGCCGGCAAGGGCACCGTCGCCGCCGATCAGGCGTGGAAGGTGGCCAAGGCGCGTGTCATCGAGCTGGAGACCGGCACGGCCCCGGCCTGGGCTCCCAAGCCGCCGCCGGCGCCCGAAACAGCCGGCGACGCTCCCGCAGGTGACGACGCCCACGAGGGCGACGAAACCCCGGCCGACGACCTGACTTGACATCGCGGAATCCGCGATGCGGAACCGGCGCGTCTCGGGTAGTCTGTCCTTTCTGGTTTCTGCTGCTTTGGCGGATCCACGTCGAAGGGTAGGGCCCAATGGCCACTGGTACTGTCAAGTTTTTCAACGCTGAAAAGGGTTACGGCTTCATCTCGCGCGAGCAGGGTGAAGACGTGTTCGTGCACTTCTCGCAGATTCAGGGCGAGGGCTACAAGTCCCTCACCGAAGGTCAGCACGTCGAGTTCGATGTGGCCCCGGGCCGCAAGGGCGAAGAAGCACAGAACGTTCGCCCCCTCTGAGCAGCAACGGTCGTGCCAAGCGCGATCGCGAGCGAGCCAAGCAGGAGAAGTCGGCACTGAAACGTGCCCGCAAAGCTGATGCCTCTGCCGAGCCGAACCCCGATGGGGTCGGCGTGGTCAGCGGTGTCCGTCGTCCTCAGGACGACGTGCTGGCCGAGTTGGCGCAACTGCATCAGCAGTTCGACGACGAGGACATCACGTTCGACGAGTTCGAAGCGGCCAAGAGTGAGCTGATCGCACAACTCGCGGTCGAATGAACAGGGTCCCCACGGGGATCGTTCAGCGGAATGGAGCGCCGGCTGGGTCACCCCAGCCGGCGCTCGCCGTTGTGGGGCGAGTTGCTGACGTCCGGAGAAGCTCGTGGCGCCGACCTACGATGGCCGTGTGGAGAGGCCTGGTACGTCACTGCCGTGCGGGCCGCAGCCCACGGCCGCCGGCGGGCCGACAGTGCTGGGTGCCGTGCTCGCGAGGGCGATGGCGGGCGACGGCCAGCATGCCGTGCGCCGGTGGGCTGGGTGCGGAGCGATGACCCTGACCGGCATGAGCGACGGGCCACCGTCGGCAGAGCCGGCGCGGGTGGCCCTGGGCATGGATGCGCTGGCCGAGCAGTTGGCCGTGGCGTCACGCTCGCTGGGCGGCGAGGTGACCGTCGACGGTGCTGCGCTGCTGGGCGAAAGGGCGGCGCTGGCCGGCCTTGCCCGGCGAGGCCGCACCAGCTGCGGGGGAGGCACACGCCTGCTGCCCACTGCCGACGGATGGATGGCGCTGTCGTTGGCTCGTGGCAGCGACGTGGAGTTGCTGGACGCCTGGCTGGAGGCACCATTGGCTGCCGCAGTGACGGCGCCCGGCAACGCGCATGGTGGCCCCCCGATCGACGACGCCGGCTGGGCGCGCGTGGAGGGCGAGGTGGCCCGACACCCTGGTGTGGCGCTGGTGCAGCGGGCCGGCCTGCTGGGGCTGCCGTGTGCGCTGCTGGGCGAGGTCTCGCCTGCCGACCACGCACTGGTTGCATGCGATGCCGTGCATTCGGCGCCGCGGCCCAGGGGCGGGCTCGCCGGGCTGATGGTGGTCGACCTCTCGTCGCTGTGGGCGGGGCCGCTCGCCGGGCACCTGCTGGGGCTGGGCGGCGCCGAGGTGGTGAAGGTGGAGAGCACCGGCCGCCCGGACGGTGCCCGTTCGGGGCCAACCGAGTTCTTCGACCTGCTGCACGCCGGGCACCGCAGCGTGGCGCTCGACTTCACCGTGCCGGCCGGGCGCGCGGCACTGCTGCGGCTGCTGCTTCGGGCTGACGTGGTCGTCGAGGCCAGCCGACCGCGGGCACTGGCCGGCCTGGGTGCCTCGTTCGATCTCGTGCACGCCGAGGGTTGGCGGGGGGTGTGGTTGTCGGTCACCGGGCACGGTCGCGCCGGCGAGGCAGCGATGCGGGTGGCGTTCGGCGACGACGCAGCGGCGGCGGGGGGGTTGTTGGCCCACGCCGAGGGCGGCCCGGTGTTCTGCGCCGACGCCATCGCCGACCCGGCCACCGGCCTGCTGGGCGCCGTGGCCGTGATGCAGATGCTGGCGGCCGGCCGGTCGGGCCGAGTCTCGGTCTCGCTCGCCGCGACCGCCGCCCACCTGGCCGCCGGGGTGCACGACAACGCCGCCGTCGCGGCGACCCCGGCGACGGTGGCCAAGGCCCCGCACGCCCGCCAGGCCGGCGGCGTCGCCCGCCCGTTGGGCGCCGACACTGCTGCCGTCCTGGAGGCGCTGTGAACAGCGGTCTGGAAGCGCCCACCGGTGCATCGCACCTGGTGGTGCGCAATGCAGAGCTGGATGGAACGCTGGTCGACTTCGTCGTCGACGACGGTGTGATCACCGCCATCACCCCCGCCCGCCCCGAGAACTCCAGTTCGCGTGGCCGCGAACTTCAGTTCGCGGAGGGGGTTCTGGATGCCGGGGGTGGAGCGGTGCTTCCCGGGTTGCACGACCATCACGTGCACGTGCTGGCCATGGCGGCCGCCGCCGGCTCGGTGCCGGTCGGCCCTGGCGACGTGCACGATGCTGCCGGTTTCGCCGCGGCCATGTGCGATGCCGACGTGCGGCTGCCGGCCGGCCGATGGATCCGTGCCGTCGGCTACCACGAGTCGGTGGCCGGCGAGCTCGACCGCCACGTGCTGGACCAGCTGGGCATCCGGCGGCCCATCCGCGTGCAGCACCGCACGGGTGCGCTGTGGGTGCTGAACAGCGCCGCCATCGGGGCGCTGGGCATCGACGGCCGCGAGTCGTCGGTGGTGGAGACCGGGGCGCACGGGGTGCCGACGGGCCGGTTGTACCGGGCCGATGCATGGCTGCGCGACCGCATCCCGCGCCAGCCGCTCGACCTGGCCGGGGTGGGCCACGCGATGGCGGCGTACGGCATCACGGGCGTCACCGACCTCACCCCGACCTCCAACCCGGCCGAGCTGGCGGTGCTGTCGGCGGCGCTGGCGCGGGGCGACCTGCGCTGCCGCCTCACCGTCACCGGTGCGCCGTCGTTGCCGGCCACCGCTGCGCCGGAGTTGCCGCGCGGCCCGGTGAAGCTGGTGATCGACGACCACCAGCTGCCCGGCCTGGACTGGTTGCTCCGCCAGTTCGCCGCTGCGCGCACGCTGGGCCGCCCGGTGGCGGTGCACTGCGTGACCCTGCCCGCGCTGG
>JAUSLQ010000043.1 GCA_030645675.1 Actinomycetota bacterium
CTCGCGAGCTCAGCGAGGCGCTGAAGCGTCGCTGCCTGTACCTGCACGTCGACTACCCCGACATGGCCCGCGAGAAGGAGATCGTGCTCACCAAGGTTCCCGGCGTCTCCGAGAACCTCGCCGACCAGATCGCCCGCATCGTGCGCAGCATCCGCCAGCTCGACCTGAAGAAGTCGCCCAGCGTCAGTGAAACCATCGACTGGGCGCGCACGCTGGTGCTGCTGGGCATCGAGAACATCGAGGCACAGCAGGCGAAGGACACACTGCACATCCTGCTGAAGTACCAGACCGACATCGCCAAGGCAGCCAAAGAGCTGTCGGTCGACAAGTAGGGCTCCTCATGCTCGACCTGCTCGCCGGGTTCGTCACCGAACTGCGCAACGCAGGGCTGCCCGTCAGCCTCACCGAGAACCTCGACGCGATGGAGGCGGTGCAGCACATCCCCATCGAGGACCGTGAGGCCTTCAAGTACGCGCTCGGCGCCACGATGGTGAAGAACAACTCGCACTGGCGCGCGTTCGAGACCGTGTTCGAGGTGTACTTCAGCATGCGTGGGCCGGAGTACAAGATCGCCGACGGCGACACCGACATCGACGAGATGTGGCGCGAGATGCAAGAGCAGATGCGCCAGGGCGACAGCAAGGGAACCCAGGGCGGCAGCCTCGACAACCTCACGCCCGAAGAGATCGCGCAGATGCTGATGCAGGCGCTGATGAACGGCGACCAGGCGATGATGCGGGCGCTGGCCAAGCAGTCGGTGCAGCGCTTCGCCGGCATGGAGCCGGGGCGGCCGGTGGGCGGCACGTACTACCTCTACCGCACCCTCCGTAACCTGGATCTGGAGGGCATGCTCGAGAAGCTCATGGAAGCCAGCCGCGAGCAGGTGGGCGGCGAGCTGACGCCGCTGGAAGAGCGGCTCGAGCACGACGAGTACAACGACCGCATCGAGCAGTTCAAGAAAGAGATCGAGGCCGAGATCCGTCGCCGGCTCGTGGCCGATCGCGGGGCCGAGGCGATGGCAAAGACCCTGCGCAAGCCGTTGCCCGAAGACGTCGAGTTCATGCATGCCTCACGCGACGAGATGCAGAACCTGAAGAAGGCGCTGCAACCGCTGACCCGCAAGCTGGCCGCCCGGCTGGCTCGCAAGCGCAAGCACGGTCGCAAGGGCCCGCTCGACTTCCGCAACACGGTGCGTCACTCGCTGTCCTACGGCGGCGTGCCCGCCGAGCCGAAGTTCAAGTACCCCCGCCCGGCCAAGCCCGAGCTGATGGTGGTGGCCGACATCAGTGGCTCGGTGGCGGCGTTCGCGCGTTTCACCCTGATGCTCGTCTATGCGATGCAGGGCCAGTTCTCGAAGGTGCGCTCGTTCGTGTTCATCGACGGCATCGACGAGGTCACCGACTACTTCAAGGGCGAGGAAGACATCGCGAACGCGATCCACCGCGTGAACACCGAGGCCGACGTCGTGTGGGTCGATGGCCACAGCGACTACGGCCACGCGTTCGAGGTGTTCTGGGAGCGCTACGGGAAAGACATCGGCCCGAAGACCACCGTCCTGCTGCTGGGCGATGCCCGCAACAACTACCACGCCAGTCAGGCGTGGGTGGTGAAGGAGATGCGCCACAAGGCGCGCCACGTGTACTGGCTGAACCCCGAGCCGAAGAGCTACTGGAACACCGGCGACTCGATCGTCGGCGACTACGGCACCCACACCGACGGCGTGTACGAGTGCCGCAACCTGCGCCAGCTGGAAGGCTTCGTCGAGAAGCTGGCCTAGCCGGATCGGCTGCTCGGCTGTGCGGCTGCGCGGCACGGCGGCGCGTCGCCGGCTGCCGTCTGGTGCCGTCTGTGGCACGTCGCAGACGTACGTCGGTTGGTGGCGTGCCGCTGATCGGCGGCTCCGTGCGGCGCGGTGGGCGCCGCTAACGTGCGGTCATGACCAGCAGGCGCGTGTACGTCGAGCATCTCCGCAACAGCGCCGCATTCGGCGGCTTCACCAGGAAGGAGCTCGAGCGCGTGGCCTCGGTGGGCATCGAGGCCGACCTGCCGGCGGGCACCGTGCTGATGCACCAGGGCCACACCGGCCACGATGCGTTCATCGTGCTCGACGGCGAGGTGCTGGTGCGGCGCAACGGCCGGCGCGTCGCAACACTTGGCGCCGGCGACATCGTCGGCGAGCTGGCGCTGCTGGACGACGGCCCACGGTCGGCGACCGTGGAGTGCCTCAGCGACTGCAAGCTGCTGCTGTTCACCAACCGCGAGTTCACGGCAGTGCTCGACGACGTTCCGGCGCTGTCGCGCAAGCTGCTGGCCTCACTGGCCAACCGTCTGCGCACTCTCGACAGCGCGCTGATGGGCTGACTGGCGCTCCGGCCGTCGCTGCTGTCGATGGCCGCCGTCAGCTGCGCTGGTAGTTGGGGGCTTCCTTGGTGATCGTCACGTCGTGGGGGTGGCTTTCGTTGCGGCCGGCGGTGGTGACCCGCATGAACCGCGCCGAGTTGCGCAGGGATTCCAGCGTTGCAGCGCCGGCGTAGCCCATGCCGCTGCGCAGGCCGCCGACCAGCTGGTACACCACGTCGCCCAACGTGCCCGCGTAGGGCACGCGGCCCTCGATGCCCTCGGGTACCAGCTTGCGTGACTGGCCCGCCACCTGGCTCTTGTCGCTCATGCCCTTGTCTGTCTGAGCGGTGGCGTACCGATCGGCGCCGAGGCCCTGCATCGCACCCATGCTGCCCATGCCGCGGTAGCTCTTGTAGCGGCGGCCCTCGAACAGTTCCAGCTCGCCAGGCGCCTCGTCGGTGCCGGCCAGGATGGAGCCCAGCATCACGCAGTCGGCGCCGGCGGCGATGGCCTTCACCACGTCGCCCGAGTAGGTGATCCCGCCGTCGGCGATGATCGGGATGCCGTGGCGGCGGGCGTACTTGCACGTGAAGTAGATGGCCGACAGCTGCGGCATGCCCGCGCCGCTGACCACCCGGGTGGTGCAGATGGAGCCTGCGCCCACGCCCACCTTCACGCCGTCGGCGCCGGCCTTGGCCAGTGCTTCCACGCCTTCCTCGGTGACCACGTTGCCGGCCACCACGGGCAGGTTCGGCCAGCAGGCCTTGATGCGCTCGATGGCCTTGATCACGCCGGCCGAGTGGCCGTGGGCGGTGTCGAGTGCGACAGCGTCGACGCCCTGAGCGACCAGGGCCTCGACCCGCTCCTCCAACTCGGCGCCGACGCCCACGGCAGCGGCGCAGCGCAGCCGGCCCGAAGGATCGCTGGTGGCGTTGGGGAACTCCTGGTTCTTCAGGATGTCCTTCACCGTGATGAGGCCGACCAGCTTCTTGTCGGCATCGACCAGCGGCAGCTTCTCGATGCGATGGCGTTGCAGGATGCTGCGCGCCTCGGCCAGCGTGGTGCCGACCTTGGCGGTGACCAGGCCGTCGCTGGTCATGAAGTCGGTGACCGAGCGGCGGAAGTCGGCCGGCTCGCAGAAGCGGGTGTCGCGGTTGGTGAGGATGCCCACCAGCCGGCCGTGCGGATCAGTGATCGGCACTCCGCTGATCTTGAACTGGTGCATCAGCGCCTCGGCGTCGGCCAGCGTCGCGCTGGGCGGCAGCGTGATCGGGTCGCTGATCATGCCGCTCTGGCTGCGCTTCACCTTTTGCACCTCGGCCGCCTGATCGGCGATCGTCATGTTGCGGTGGATGACGCCGATGCCGCCCTCACGGGCGAGCGCGATGGCCATGCGGCCCTCGGTGACCTTGTCCATCGCCGCGCTGACGACCGGCACGTTGAGGGTGATGTCGGCGGCAAAGGTGGCGGCAGTGTCGACCGTGTCGGGCAGCACGTCGCTGTAGCCGGGCACGATGACCACGTCGTCGAAGGTGAGGGCCTGGAAGCGATCGAACAGATCGTCGTTGATCAGCTTGTCGTTCACGGTGTCGCGGCTCCGTTCGTGAGGTTCGAGTCGGTGAGAGTGCCGCCCGGTACGACGGTACAGAGGCGGTGCAGCGTCTCCACGAGCAACTGGTGTTCGGTGGCGTGCACGCGCTGCTCCAGATCGGCCAGCGTGTCGCCGGGAAGGATCGGGACCTCGGCGGTGGCCAGCACCGGCCCGTCGTCGACCCCTTCGTCGGGGACCAGGTGCACCATCACCCCGGTGCTGGTGCGCATGCCGGCGGCGGCTTCCTGGTGGGCACGTTCGATCGCGTGCAGACCGGGCAGCTCGCCGGGCAACGCCGGGTGCAGGTTCACCACCATGCGCGGGAACCAGCCGAGGAAGCTGAGCGTCAGCACCCGCATCCAGCCGGCCAGCACCACCCAGTCGGGGTCGAAGCCGGTGACGATCTCGGCCAGGCGGGCGTCGTAATCGGCGCGGGTCTCGCCGTTGCGGCGGCCGACGTGCACGGCCGGCAGCCCGGCGGCGTCGGCCCGTACCAGCGCGTAGGCGTCGGCCTTGTCGCTGACGACGGCCATCACCTGTGCAGGCAGCTCGCCGCGAGCGCAGGCGTCGATGATGGCCTGTGCGTTCGAGCCGTTGCCCGAGGCCAGCACCACCAGCCGGCGCGGCTCGCCGCCCCTCATGCCGTCGCCCCAGCGGCTGTCGCCCAGGCGGCCGTTGACGCGTCGGCGAGCACGACCGTGCGGCCCAGTCCCTGGGCTGCGACCAGCGAGCCGATCACCCAGGTGGGCTCGGAGATGGATGCCTGCAGTGCTGCCGCGTCGGCCGCGGCGCACACGGCGACCATGCCGACGCCCATGTTCAACGTGCGGTACAGCTCGTCCGTGGGCATTCCCACGGCCACCTCGCGCACCAGGCGGAACAGGGGTGGCACCGGCCACGAGCCGAGGGTGATGTGGGCGTCGATGCCGGCGGGCAGCACCCGCGGCAGGTTCTCCGGCAGGCCGCCACCCGTGATGTGCGCGAGTGCCTTCAGCTTCCCTCCGGCCAGCGCGCCCTCGAGCACGGGCAGGTAGTTGCGGTGCGGCCTCAGCAGCGCCTCGCCCAGCGTGCAGTCGAAGCCCGCTGGGGTGGTGTCCATCGGCAGCCAGGCGAACAGCTTGCGCAGCAGGGAGTAGCCGTTGGTGTGCGGGCCGTTGGAGGCGATGCCCACCAGCGCATCGCCCGCCTGCAACGTGCCGGTTGGCAGCATGTGCGCACGATCGACGAGGCCCACCAGCGTGCCGGCGATGTCGAACGAGCCTTCGGTGTACACGCCAGGCATCTCGGCGGTCTCGCCGCCCAGCAGCGCGCAGCCGGCGGCCTCGCAGGCCTCGGCCATGCCGGTGACGACCTCGGCCACCTGGTCGGCGTCGAGCTTGCTGGCCGCGATGTAGTCCAGGAAGAACAGCGGGCGGGCACCTTGCACCAGCACGTCGTCGATGCAGTGGTTGACGATGTCCATGCCCACGCCGCGGTAGCGGCCGAGGCGTGCGGCGAGCTCGACCTTCGTGCCCACGCCGTCGGTGCTGGCCACCAGCAGTGGGTCGTCCATCGCCTTGATCGCCGCCGCGCTGAACACGCCGCCGAAACTGCCCACACCGCGCAGCACGGCGGGGCCGTGGGTGCGCTCCACCGCAGCCTTCATCTGGTCCACGGCGCGGGTGCCCTCGTCGATGTCGACACCGGCGGCGGCGTACGACGTCAGCTCGGCGCCGATGGCCCGCCAGCCGATGTCTCGGCGCACCTGCATGCCGTCGAAGCCGATCGCGTGGATGCGGTTGTAGGCGTGGGTGCGGGCGGCGTGCAGATCGGCGCCCAGGCCGGTGACGGCCAACACCCGCCCGCCGGTGACCCGGGTGCCGTCGGTGCCGGCGCGAAAGACGAGCGCGTCGGGCCAGTCGTGCAGGTCGCCCTCCAGGACGGCGCCTGTGATCGGTGCGGCGGGGTAGCCCTCGGCGGCAGCGACCACCGTGCAGGCGGCACCCTTCCAATGGAGGCGGCGGTCGCCGAGCTCGCCGCGGGTGCACGCCAGGGCCACCTCAGCCAGGTCGTCGACCAGCAGCGGCAGCACGGCCTGGGCCTCGGGATCGCCGAAGCGGCAGTTGTACTCCAGCAGGCGGGGCCCGTCGGTGGTGAGCATCAACCCGGCGTAGAGCACGCCCACGTACGGGGCGCCCATCTCCATCAGGTGGTCGATCACCGGCTGGATGAACGTGGCGGTCAGCTCGTCGACGTCGTAGGGGATGGGGGCGGGGGCGTAGGCGCCCATGCCGCCGGTGTTGGGGCCGGTGTCGCCTTCGCCGATGCGCTTGTGGTCCTGCGCGACGGGCAGCGGGCGGGCGACCCGGCCGTCGCACATCGCCATCAGGCTGCACTCGGGGCCGCTGAGGCGCTCTTCCAGCACGATCGGGCCCTGCTCGACCAGTTCGTGGATGGCGGCGATCGTGGCTTCCTCGCCGTCGGGCACGATCACGCCCTTGCCCGCGGCCAGGCCATCGAGCTTGACCACCACCGGCTTGCCGAACTGGTGCCACCAGGCGATGGCTTCCTCTGCCGACGACGACATGTGGAACGCGGGCGACGGCAGGCCCAGACGGGCGGCCAGCGTGCGGGTGAAGCCTTTCGAGCTCTCCAGCCTGGCCAGCGCGGCGGTGGGGCCGAAGCACGGGATGTGCAGCTCGGCGCAGCGGTCGGCCACGCCGGCCACCAGTGCGGCTTCGGGGCCGACGATGACGAGGTCGAGGTGGTGCTCGCCGTCGGCGAACGCAGGCAGCTCGGCCGCGATGTGCACGTCGTGGCCGCGCCGCCGGCAAGCCCAGACGATGGCCGACTCGCGGCCGCCCGAACCGACGACCAGCACCCTCACGACGTTGCCCCTTCGAAGGCCATGACGAGCGGATTCCGGGGCTGATCTGTCTCGGAACCCGGGACGGCGCGGCCCCAGAAGGCGGTTCGGGACGATGCAGCCCGAGAAGCCGGGGGGGTGGCCGGCGCGCTCATGACAGGGCTCCTTCGAAGCTCAGCTTGGGTGGCGCTTCGTGCACGGGCATCGGGTAGTCGCCGGTGAAGCACGCGTTGCAGTAGCCGGTGGCGTGGCCGTCGTGCTCGGGCTCGATGGCGCGCATCATGCCTTCCAGCGACAGGAACGCCAGCGAGTCGGCGCCGATCAGCTGGCGCATCTCCTCCACCGTCAGGCGGGCGGCCATCAGGTCGCCGTCGTGGCCCATGTCGACACCGAAGTGGCAGGCGTGAGTGATGGGCGGGCAGGTGATGCGCAGGTGCACCTCGGTGGCGCCGGCGTCGCGCACCAGCTTCACCAGCGGCCCGGCGGTGGTGCCGCGCACCAGCGAGTCGTCGATCATCACCACCCGCTTGCCGGCGAGGTTCTCGGTGAGTGCGTTGAACTTCAGGGCCACGCCCCGCTCGCGCAGATCCTGTGTGGGCTCGATGAACGTGCGCCCGATGTAGCGGTTCTTGATCAGGCCGTCGTTGTGCTCGATGCCGGCCTGGCGGCTGTAGCCGATGGCCGCGGGGATGGAGCTGTCGGGTACGGGGATGACGACATCGGCATCGACGCCGGATTCGATGGCCAGCTGCTCGCCCAGCCGCTGACGCACGTGGTGCACGTTGCGGCCGGACCACACGCTGTCGGGGCGGCTGAAGTACACGAACTCGAACGTGCAACGGGCGGAGGTGACAGCGGGCGTCAGCGCCTGGCGGCGGGTGAGCTCCGGCCCGCGCAGGGTGACGATCTCGCCCGGCTGCACCTCGCTGATGTCGAGGCAGCCCAGCGTGTTCAGCGCGCACGTCTCGGAGGCGACGGCGTAGCCGCCGTGGGGCAGGCGGCCAACGCTCATCGGGCGGAAGCCCCACGGGTCGCGGACGGCGATGACCCGATCGGCCACCAGCATCACCAGCGAGTAGGCGCCCTTCCATGCGGGCAGGGTGCGCTCGATGCGGTCTTCCCAGGTCTTGCCGCCGGCGGCCGCCAGCATCAGGGTGAGCACCTCGGTGTCGCTGGTGGCGGTGAGCCCGAAGCCCTTCGCCAACAGCTCCTCGCGCAGCGCGCCGGCGTTCACCAGGTTGCCGTTGTGCGCCACGGCCAGCGGGCCGTGCATGGTCTCCACCAGGAACGGCTGGTGGTTGCGGTTGACGTTGGAGCCGGTGGTGCTGTAGCGGGTGTGGCCGATGGCGTGGTAGCCACTGAGCGTGGCCATCGTGGCCGGGGTGAACACGTTCGAGACCAGCCCGGTCTCCTTGTGGCAGCGCACCCTGCTGCCGTCGCTGACGGCGATGCCGGCAGCCTCCTGCCCGCGGTGCTGCAGCGCGAACAGCCCGAAGAACGCCAGCTGGGCGATGCCCTCGCCGTGCGGTGTGGACACGCCGAACACGCCGCACTCCTCGTGCGGCTGGTCGTCGCCGGAGGCCGGGTCGTGCAGGCCGCGGATGTGGACGGGCGTGTCAGGAAACATGCTGCAGGTGCTCCAGGATGCGAGGGCCGACGGGGTAGGCGCCAGGCTGGAAGGTGGTACCGGTGATGCGTTCGTAGGCGTCGATGTAGCGGGCGCTGGTTTGCTGCCACACCTCCGGGGGAAGGGCGGGTGGTGCGCCGTCGCCGCGGTAGCCGGTGGCCAGCAAGGCCCGGCGGACGACTTCCTTGTCGAGGCTCTCCGGCTCTTCATTCGCGGCGAGCCGAGCCGGGTAGCTCTCGGCCACCCAGTACCGCGACGAATCGGGTGTGTGCATCTCGTCGATCAGCATCAGCGCGCCGTCGTCGTCGAGGCCGAACTCGTACTTGGTGTCGGCAAGGATGAGGCCCGCGCGAGCGGCGACTTGCTGGCCACGGGCGAACAGCAGCAGTGCGGCTTCCACGGTCTGCCCCCACAGCTTCGCCTCGACCAGCCCGTGCTCGACGACCGCGGCGACGGTGATCGGCTCGTCGTGGCCGCCCTGCTCGGCCTTGGTGGTGGGCGTGACCAGCGCGTAGGGGAGCGCGGTGTTCTTGCGCAGCCCGTCGGGGAACGGGTGGCCGTAGATGGTGCGGGCGCCGTCGGCGTACTGCTGCCACAGCGACGTGGAGGTGACGCCGGTGATGTAGCCGCGCACCACGACCTCGACCGGCAGCGGCCGGGCGTTGCGGGCGATCAGCACGTTCGGGTCGGGCACCGACAGCACGTGGTTCTGCACGATGTCGGCGGTCTCGGCGAACCACCACGCAGCCAGTTGGTTCAGCACCTGCCCCTTGTACGGCACGCCCTCGATCACACGGTCGAACGCGCTGAGCCGGTCGGTGGTGACGAACAGGCGGCGGCCACCGCGCTCGTCGGCGGGCAGCGAGTAGCTGACCCGCACCTTGCCGTCGCGCCGGTCGGGCAGCGGCAGATCGACATCCATGAACGGCTCCATCAGCCCATCACCCCATCATCCCCAAAGCCCCCATCATCCCCAAAGCCCCCATCATCGGATTGCCTGGGCGTAGCGCACACCCTGCTGGAACAGCGCCAGGCCCAGCCCGGCGGCGGTGCCGCGGGCGTGGCGTGGGTGCTGGCGGGGGATCACGTGGTTCTCCGGGTGCGGCATCAGGCCCAGCACCACGCCGGTCTCGTCGCACACGCCGGCGATGTCGTCGACCGAGCCGTTCGGGTTGCTGCCGCTGTAGCGCAACGCCACCTGGCCGTTGGCGGCGAGCGATGCGACATCGGGGTGCACGTAGCGGCCCTCGCCGTGGGCGATGGGGCATTCGATCGGGTCGAGCCCCGCCGTCCAGATGCTCTTGCTGGCGGGGGCCTGCAGCCGCACCCACTCGCACTGGAAGTGGCCGCTGTCGTTGTGGCCCAGCGCGCCTGGCAGCAGGCCGGTGCGGGTGAGAACCTGGAAGCCGTTGCAGATGCCGATGATCGGGCGGCCCAGTGCGACGAACTGCGGCAGCACGTCGCCGAGACGGTGGGTGACTGCCAGCGACCACATGCGGCCGGCGCCCAGCGCATCTGCGTAGCTGAAGCCACCGGCCAGCACCAGCAACTGGGTGTCGCGGAGCAGCACTGCCGGATTCGCCAGCAGCTCTTCCAGCAGGGTGATGCGCGGTTCGGCGCCGGCGAGCTCGAGTGCGAATGCGACGTCGTGGTCGCGGTTGGTGCCGGGTGCTGCCAGCACCATCGCCTGCGGCTTGCTCATCGGGCACCCCCGTGAACTGCGTCGGCCTGGAACGCGTTGCGCAGCGCCTCTACTCGCAGGAACAGGCCGGGGAGCTGCAGCGCCTTGCCGGCGGTGACATTGCCGAGCACGACTGCGGGTTCGCCGAGGCCGTCGAGGAACCACGCCAGGTCGTCGGGGCCGACCTCGCAGACGAAGCGGCCGGTGCTCTCGCTGAACAGGGCGGTGGTGAGGTCGGGGTGCGGCAGCGTGTCGATGTGTGCCCCGTAGTTGCCGCTCATGCACATCTCGGCCAGGGCCACGCCGAGGCCCCCCTCGCTGAGGTCGTGGCAGGCGCGCACGCGGCCGGTGCGCAGCAGCCGGTGCAGCGCCTGGTAGCGGGCGGGTGCGGCCGGGTCGGGTGCGGGCACCGGGCTGTGGGCAGCTGCACCACCGCCGCTGGCCAGCAGCGCGAGGTGGCTGCCACCGAACTCGGCAGCGGTTCGGCCCACCAGCACGAGCACGTCGCCGGCCCGCTTCAGGTCGGGGGTGATTGCGAGATCTGCGTTCGGGTGGTGGGCGATCGCGGTGATCACCAGCGTGGGCGGCACCGCGTGGCGGGCGCCGTCGCTACCGAGGTACTCGTTGTTCAACGAGTCCTTGCCGCTGACGAACGGAGCGCGGTGTGCGGTGGCCGCGTCGCAGCAGCCTTGCACTGCGGCCACCAGTTCGCCCAGCGTGGAGGGGCGGCGCGGGTCGCCCCAGCTGAAGTTGTCGAGCAGCGCCACCGAGCTGGGGTCGGCGCCCACGGCGACGACGTTGCGGATGGCCTCGTCGACCACTGCGTGGGCCATGCGTTCGGGGTCGGTGATGCCGTACCACGGATTGACGCCGATGCCGATGGCCAGGCCGTGCGAGTCGGTGGGCTGGGCCAGCACCACACCGTCGGCGTGGCCGTCGTGGCCTTCGCCGATCAGCGGGCGCACCACGGTGGCGCCACGGATCTCGTGGTCGTAGCGGCGGATGATGTGTTCCTTGGAGGCGATGTTCGGATGCGCCAGCAACGCCAGCAGCGTGGCCGCGTGGTCGGCGCACACGGGCGCTACCGCGAGCGAACGGTCGGGTGTGGGCAGGACAGCGGTCATCGAGCGCTGCGGCCGGCCGTCGTGCAGGAACTTCGTGTCGAGCTCCAGCACCGTCAGGTCGCCGCTGCGCACTCGCAGCACGCCGTCGCCGGTGAACGTGCCGAGCGAGACGGCTTCCACGCCGTGGCGGGCGCACACGGCGAGCATGGCCGGCCATTGGTCGGGGGCGACGGCGAACACCATCCGCTCTTGCGCCTCGCTGAGCCACACCTCCCACGGGCGCAGGCCCGGGTACTTCAGCGGTGCGAGCGCGACGTCGACGTCGGCGCCGACGCCCTCGGCCATCTCGCCGACGGCGCTGCTGAACCCGCCGGCCCCGCAGTCGGTGACGGCGTGGTACAGGCCGATGCACTCGCGCATCACGTCGATCAGCAGCTTCTCGGTGATCGGGTCGCCGATCTGCACACTGGCACCCGCCACGTCGCCCGTGGTGGCATCCATCGTGGCGCTGCTGAAGGTGGCGCCACGCAGGCCGTCGCGCCCGGTGCGGCCGCCCATCGTGACCACGAGGTCGCCTGGCTGCGGGCCGGGCAGCTCCCACTCGCCCTCGCCGGCGACGCCGATGCAGCCCGCGTAGACCAGTGGGTTGGCCAGGTAGCCGGGGTCGTACAGCACGGCTCCGGCGACCGTGGGCAGGCCGATCTTGTTGCCGTAGTCGGCCACGCCGGCCACCACGCCGCTCTCGATCAGGCGTGGGTGCAACACGCCCTCGGGCAGCTGGTCGGCCGGGAAGTCGGTGGGGCCGAAGCAGAGGATGTCGGTGATGGCGATGGGGTGGTGGGCCGCGCCCATCACGTCGCGGATGACACCGCCGACGCCCGTGTTCGAGCCACCGAACGGTTCGATCGCAGACGGGTGGTTGTGCGTTTCGGCCTTCACGGCCACGGTGACCCCGGGCGTGTAGCAGAGGATGCCCGCGTTGCCGACGAACGAGCTGCGCACGAACGGCGCATCGATCGTGTCGGTGCAGTTGCGCAGCTGCTTCATCAGGGGCGTCACCTCGCGGCCCGCGCCGGGCCCGGCTTCGAGCGTGATGCGGGCCCGGAACGTCTTGTGCGCGCAGTGCTCGCTCCACGTCTGGGCCAGGGTCTCCAGCTCCACGTCGGTGGGCTCGCGGCCGACGCCACGGAAGTGATCCACCACTGCGTGCAGCTCGGCGAGATCCATCGAGAGGCCGCGCTCCTTGTTCAGCGCCTGCAACGCGTCGTCGTCGAGCGTGGTGACGGTGACATGATCGACCGATTGCTCGGCGGTCGCGTGGGTGTCGATGAACGACGGCTCCAGCGGTGCCGGGGCCCAGCGCTCGATCACCTGGTTGGCCAGCAGCCGGCGGGCGATGGCCGCCGTGGTGGCGGCATCCACCGGGGCGCCGCCCGGGCCTTGCACGTCGAAGTGCTTGCCGGTGGCCACTTCCACAGGGGGCAGGCCCACCGTGTGGAGCGCGAGGGCGACCGCCGTGGCCGCCGGGTCGGTGACGCCGGGCAGCAGTTCGGTCTCCACACCGCGGCTGGGCGCGGCCCACGTCGCCGTCTGCAACAGCGGGTCGACCAGCACCTCCTCCAGCCGTGCTCGATGCTCGGGAGTGAGCTCGTCGGCGAAGAACACCAGGTCAGCGACATCGATAGCGGTCACCTCGGTGAGGCCGAGCGCATGTGCATCGGCCAGCAGGGCGGCTGCTCGCGGGTCGGCTTCCTTGGTGCGGATGGTGAGACGCGCTCCGGAGGCCACCGCGTTGAACCTACGGGCCGCGCGGGCGGTTCCATCCGGCTCCCGAACGAAAAGTAAGCGCTTGCGGCGCTGTGGCTGCCGGCGCGCCTGGCGCGCGTTCTAAGGTCCGCTGCCGTGACCCGCATCGTGCTCATCCGTCATGGCGAATCGAACGTCACGGTTGAACGCACGATCGGCGGGCCCCGCACCTGTTCCGGGCTGTCGTCGCTGGGCCGCGAGCAGGCTGCCCGCCTGCGCGACCGTTGGCTGCAGCACCCGGAGCTGCGTGCCGGGGTGCTGCTGGCCAGCCAGTACCCGCGGGCGGCGGAGACGGCGCAGATGATCTCGCCGGCGCTGAACGACCTCACCGTCGTGCGCGACGACGGGTTCGGCGAGCACGACCCGGGGCCCGAGTGCGACGGCCTGTCGTACGACGAGTTCACCAGCCGTTATCCGGGCCTCGACGGCTGGAACGCGGGCGACCCGTTCGCGACCACGTTCCCCGGCGGCGAGACGGTGGCCGCGTTCCAGTTCCGTGTGGGTTCGGCACTGCGCCGCACGCTGGATCTCTACGACGGCGAGACCGTCGTGATCGTGTGCCACGGTGGGGTGATCGACGCCGTCATGCGCCAGGCGCTGAGGGCGCCGGGCATGGGCGCGTTCCAGCTGCGCACCCGCAACACCTCGATCACCGAGCTGCAGCTGGACAAGCACCACACATGGGTGCTGCTTCGCTACAACGACACCGCTCACCTGGCCGGCCTGCCCACCAGCACGGTGCCGCCGGCGTACGAAGGGCTCTGACGATGAGCTCCCGCAGCGACCTGCCGGCCCGGGCCGATGTGGTGGTCGTCGGGGCCGGTTCGGCCGGCGCAGTGGTGGCCGCCCGCCTCAGCGAGCGCGGCTCACGCACGGTGCTGCTACTGGAAGCCGGGCCCGATCACGATGGGCCGCACACCCCGCCTTCCATCTCCGGGGCATCGTTCCTGCAGGCGATGAACGAGCCCGGCCGCATGTGGCCGCGCCTGATGGCCACGCGCACGGAGCAGCAAGGGCCGCGCCCGTACGCCCGCGGACTGGGCGTGGGAGGCTCCTCGGCGGTGAACGCGATGGTGGCGTTGCCCGGCGAGCCCAGCGACTACGACGAGTGGGAGCGCACGTTCGGGTGCACCGGGTGGGGCTGGGCCGATGTAGCACCATGGTTCGCCCGCATCCCCATCCCGCTGCGAACAGCCGCCCGCCACGAGGTGGGAACGGTGTCGCATGCTCTGCTCGCGGCCGAGCCGGCGGCCACCCTGGTGCCGCTGACCCGCACCGCCGACGGCCGGCGGGCATCCACCAACGACGTGTACCTGGAGCCCGCCCGGCAGCGCCCGAACCTGACGGTGCGCGGCCAGGCGCTGGTGGATCGTGTGCTGCTGGCCGGCAACCGGGCGGTGGGAGTGCGGCTGGCCGACGGTTCCGAGGTCGAGGCCGGCGCGGTGGTGATGTGCGCGGGGGCCATCCACACTCCGGCGGTGCTGCTGCGCAGCGGCGTGCAGCGCGACGCCATCGGCCACGGCCTGCAGGACCATCCGTCGTTCCCGATCGCGCTGCACATGCGCGAGGGGTATGCCGGCACAGCCGAGTCGCTGGCGGTTTCGTGCGCGCTGCGCGCCACCCACGCCGACGAGCACGACCTGCAGCTGCTCGCGCTCGACGTGGTCGACGCGACGATGCCGTGGCTCGGCCTGTTGATGGGCGCCGTCATGCGGGTGCACTCGTTGGGCAGCCTGCGCCTGGCCGGCAGCGACCCGTGGCTGGACCCAGTGGTGGAGCTGCACATGCTGGATGATGAGCGCGACGTGCAGGCCATGCGTGCCGCTGCCGATCTCACCGAGCGGGTGGCGCTGTCGCCGCAGATCGCGGCCGTGGCCGAAGTGCAGCCGTACGACGCATCCGACGCGGCGCTGCGCACTTCGGTGGGCGACTACGTGCATGCCGTGGGCACCTGTCGCATGGGTGCCGTGCACGACCCGTTGGCGGTGGTCGACCCGCGTGGCCGGGTCATCGATCACGAGGGCCTGTACGCGGCCGATGCGTCGGTGATGCCCCGCGTGCCGCGGGCCAACACCCACCTGCCGGCGGTCATGGTGGCCGAACGCATCGCCGCCATGTTCGACGCTGCATCCACCTGACGCCTGCGGCAGGCAGGACGCCCGGGGATCGTTGCGCGCGCAACTGTGAATTCACAGAACCCTACGTTCGGTTCGGTGAATTCACGAGTCGGCGGGAAGCGGACGCCGCGACGGCGTCTGCGGTCGCTACGAGCGGCTCGGCCGGCGTGGTAGGAAGCGGGCATGCCGCATGCCGGGCCACAATCCACCCCGTATACCAGGGGACTGCACGAGCTGGGCGACGGATGCTTCGCCTACCTGCAGCCCGACGGCGGCTGGGGGTGGAGCAACGCCGGCCTGGTGGTGGGCGACGGCGCCTCGCTGCTGGTCGACACCCTGTTCGACCTGCGCCTGACCGGTGAGATGCTGCAGGCCATGGCGGGGCCGACCGCCGTGGCGCCCATCGCCACCCTCTGCAACACCCATGCCAACGGCGACCACTGCTACGGCAACCAGTTGGTGCAGGGTGCCGAGATCGTGGCCTCCACCGCCACCGCTCACGAGATGGCCGACGTGCCACCCGCCATGCTGGCCGCCCTGAACGCTGCCGAGGGCGAGCTGGGTGCGCTGTTCCGCCACTTCTTCGGCGCGTTCCAGTTCGAGGGCATCGAGCAGGCGCTGCCAACGCGCACGTTCGACGGCCGGCTGGACATCGAGGTCGGTGGCCGCATCGTGGAGCTGATCGAGCTGGGGCCGGCCCACACCCGCGGCGACACCATCGCCTACGTGCCCGACGCCAAGACCGTGTACACCGGCGACCTGCTGTTCATCGACGGCACGCCCATCGTGTGGGCCGGCCCGCTCGGCAACTGGGTGGCGGCGTGCGATCTGATGCTGGGCATGGACATCGAGACGGTGGTACCCGGACACGGGCCGCTCACCGACAAGTCGGGTGTGGCCTCCGTGCGCGACTACCTGTCGTTCGTCGACGCTGCGGCCACCCAGCGCCACGCAGCCGGGGTGGACGCATGGGACGCGGCCCGCGACATCGCGCTGGAGATCGGCGCCCGGCCGGAGTTCAGCCGGCTTGGCGAGTTCGGCCGCATCGCCGTGAACGTCGACACCGCGTACCGGTCGCTCGACCCGTCGTACGCTGGTGCCGATGTGCTGCAGCAGTTCCGCAGGATGGCCGAGATAGAGGGCTTCCTGCCCTGATCGGGCGACGTGCCGGCTCGGCATCGCGAGCCACGCTCCGGCGCGATCAGGTGCCCGAGACGCGCACCACTTCGTCGCCATCGGCGATCGGCGGCAGGCCGCGGCGCTTCTTCGGAGGCCGGCCTGCGGCTTCCGCGTCCTCGCCGTGCTTGCGGGCGACGGCCAGGCCCCAGCCGACCACCACGCACACGGTGAACAGGAACCACTGCACGGCGTAGCCGAGGTGGGGGCCCTCGCCCAGCTCGGGCATGGGTACCGGCTTCACCACGTCGCGCTCGGCGGGCGTCGAACCCAGCAGGTCGACGTACATCGGTGCGACCGGCTCGCCCAGCTGCTGCCCCAGCGCGGCCACGTCGATGCGCCGGATCTCGGTGACGGCCTGCTCGGCGGCGCCGGCGGCCTGCCCTGTGCCGCCGCCCTTGCCGCGGCGCAGCCGGCCGTGCACCACCACCTCGCCGGTGGGGGCGGGGGGCGACGGGGCGCCGTTGGGCACGAAGCCGCGATTGACGATGACCAACGAGCCGTCGTCCAGCCGCAACGCGTTCACCATGTCGCGCCCGGTTGTGCCGTCTTGGCTGAGGTTGATGATCTCGAACTGCTCGTCGGTGAGGTAGGTGCCGGTCATCACCACCGGGCGGTAGTCGACCTCCAGCGGGTCGGGAGCGTCGATCAGCTCGGACAGCGGCACCTCCGGCGCCTGCGAGTGGCTGATGACCCGTTCGTTGAAGGTCTGTCGTTCGTCGAGGCGGCGCAGCTGCCAGAACCCCAGGTTGATCATCAGGATCACGCCGAAGACGCACGCCAGGTGTAAGCCGATCCACTTCGGCTGCAGCAGGAACTTGAACATGCGCGGTCTACGGTACCGGAGGCACCTCGGCGCCACAGGCTCCTGAGCCGGCGCCGCTCAGCCAGGGGCGGCCGCCAGCAGCCGCCACGTGTCGCCGGCCAGCAGGGCGACGGTGGTGGGCTCCACGGCGACCAGTTCGCTGCTGGAATCGACACCCAGGGCACGGGCCAACCCGAAGGCGTCGCCCACCTGCAGCCGGGCGGTGGCGATGCGGCGCTGTCCGTGCGGCACCTCCACGTCGGCCGTGCCGGCGGCGACGAACACCAGCTGGTCGGCCTCGGGCAGGCGGTCGCCCGGTTCCAGCCGCAGCTGCTGCATCGCGCCGACGAGCGAGCCGAGCACTCCTGTGGGAAGGTTGGCGAACACGGCCACACGCGACAGCGCGGCCACCGGGTCGAAGCCAGGGGTCGGCACCGGCTCGTTCTGCTCGGCCCACAGCTCGGCATACAGCCCGTGCGCGGCGAGCAGCTGGGTGTGGGTACCTTGCTCGGCGATTCGGCCGGCGGCAACCACGAAGATCTGGTCGTAGTCGGCCACCGACGCCAGGCGGTGGGTGACCGCGATGGTGGTGCGGCCGACGGCCAGCCGCTGCAGGGTGTCCGCGATCTGCCGTTCGGTGTGCGGGTCGAGCGCCGAGGTGGCCTCGTCCAGCAGCAGCAGCCGCGGGTCGCGCACGACCGCGCGAGCGATCGCCACCCGTTGCCGTTGGCCGCCCGACAGCGCGGCGCCTCGCTCGCCCACCATGGTCTCGAAGCCGCGGGGCAGCCGCGTGGCGAACTCGTCGACCTCGGCGGTGGCCGCCGCTCGCCGCACCGCCGCGTCGTCGGCCGCTGGCGCCCCGATGGCGATGTTCTCGCGCACCGTCATGTCGAACAGGAACGAGTCCTGCATCACCACGCCCAGCTGCCTGCGCCACGAGCCGAGCTGCACAGTGGGCAGCGGCACACCGTCGACGAGCAGCTCGCCGCTGCTCGGGTCGTCCAGGCGCATGAGCAAGCGCATGATCGTGGACTTGCCGGAGCCGGAGGGCCCGACGAACGCCACCCGGCTGCCGGCGCGGATCGTGAGATCGATGCCGTCCAGCGCGAGGTGGCGACCGTTGTAGAGGAACCTCACATCGCGCAGCTCCAGGCGGTCGGTGAAGGGCGCCAGCACCGGTCGTTCGGGGTCGGCTGGGCGCTCGGGTTGCAGGTCGAGCACCTCCTGCACGCGGGCCAGGGCACCGCTCGCCTCTTGGAAGCCCTGGCCGAGGCCCACCAGCCCGGTGACCGGGCCCAGCACCTCGCCCACCACACCGAGGAACGCCACCAGGCCGCCGACGCTGAACTCGCCCTGGAAGATCAGCCACGCACCGAAGCCCATCACCCCCAGCCGCAGCAGGGTGACGAACACGTTGACGGAGGCGCCGAACAGCTCGGAGAACAGCGCCATCCGCTTCTGGGAACGGAACAGGCGCGAGGTGGCATGTGCGAAGCGGGTGCGCTCGCGGTCGCCCAGGTCGAAGACCTTCACCACGGCCTGCGCCTGGTAGTTCTCCGCCGCAACCGTGAACAGGGTGCTGCTGTCCTCCTGAACGGCCGTGCTCTTCCGGCGAGCGCCGGCGCTCATCGCCTTGTAGATCACGGCCACCACCGGCGCACCCAGCAGGATGATCAGCCCCAAGCGCCACTCCAGCGTGAGCAGGATCACCGACGACACCACCAACGACAGGCTCTGGAAGATGCCGGTCCCGATGGCCTTGGTGAGGCTGCTCTGCACCGCGCCCACGTCGCTGAACAGTCGCGACATCACCTCGCCCTGCGAGCGATTGGCGAACCACGACATCGGCAGGTCTTGCACGCGGTCGTAGATCTGCGCGCGCAGGTCGTTCACCACCGACGAGCTGATGTGGGTGCTCTGGTAGCTCTCGCGGATGGAGGCAGCCACCGACACCACGAACGCACCACCCAGCAGGCCCAGCAGGGTGACCACCTGCGCCCACTCGCCGCTGGGGATGGCCGTGTCGATCAGCTCGCGGGCCACGAACGGGTAGGCCGCCCCGAACGCAAGGCTGAACAGCATGTACCCGAAGACCTCGAACTGCCGCCACTTGTAGGGCTTCAGCAGCCGTACCGACAACCGGGCGAAGTCGCCCACCGGGATCACCGGCGCCTTGCCCTCCACGGCTTCGTCCAGCCACTGGCCCTCCAGCTGGCTGTAGGGCCGGCCGAAGATGCGGCGGAACGCTCCGTCGAACGAGTCGCCGCTCGCCGTGGCCGACAGCAGTTGCAGCACGGCCGCTTCGCCGTCGCGCCGCACCAGGTAGCGCACCCACGAGACCGCGACGGCGGCTCGCAGCTCTGCGGGTGGGTCGTCCAGGTCGACCCCGTCGTTGTCGGCGAGCAGTTCAGGGTCGTCGCTGGCGCCGGTGATGTGCAGGCCGTAGCCCTCTGCCAGCAGCACAGCCCGGGCGTCGGCGGGCGAGCCGGGTGCCGGCTCGGTGGCGAACAGCACAGCCAGCCCGGCGGCCGGGCTCTGTGCGGGCGACTCGGCAGAGCACGCGACCCAGACCGAGTTGGTGATGTGCTCGACGGCGAACCCTCTTCGAGAGATCGCCGCCTCGCCATCTCGGGCCGGTAGGTACTCGACCAGCCGCACCTGCACGGCCGGGCGACTGGCCTCGCTGCCCACCCCGCGCAGGCCATGACGTGCTTCGGCCGCCTGCGCCAGCACCTGTGGCGCCTCGAGTTCGGCGGCCGAGCCGCGCCGGAAGGAGACCACCACCCCGTGGCCGCGCAGCTCGCCCATCAGCGGCGCTCCGTCGTCGGTGGCGGGCAGCACCAGCAGTTCGGTGTCGCCGACCCGCACCACGCTGCCGACCGACAGGGGCGTGGCCGCCGCGACCGCAACGCCGTTGACGTAGGTGCCGAACGCGCTGCCCGCATCGACCACCGTCGGCCATGCACCGCTGGTGTCGATCACCGCATGGCGGCGGGAGACGGCGGGGTCGGCGAACTGCACGTCGGTGCCGGCGCGACCGAGGGATACCACCCCGTCGAGGCGCAACTCCCGAGGGGGATCGCCGGGTTCGGTCACGAGCAGTCGTTGCAGCACCGCGGGTCTCGCTTCTCTCGGTGGTCGGGTGTGGTGGGCGACGCGTCGATGCTCCGCGGGCACGGTGCCATGGGGAGTGGCGTCCGGTTGGCGTCGCCGAGCGACCGCCATGACGAACCGCGCCGGTGGGCATTACACGTCGCCGAAAGAAGTCTTCCTCTGGTGCGCATCCACTACTGTCCGGCGGGTGGAGACGGGAGACACCGCCGAGCTCGTCGGCCGCGCGGCACGCGGCGACCGGTCTGCGTTCGACGTGCTGTACCGCCGCCATGCCCGGTCGGTGGCGGCCGCAGTGGCCAGCCGGATCTCCGGCAACGAGGACCGCGCCGATGCCGTGCAGGAAACGTTCCTGCGGGCGTGGAAGAAGCTCGACACGCTGCGCGACCCCGAGCAGTTCCTGCCGTGGCTGTATGCGATCGCAAGGAACGTGGCCACCAGTGCGGGCCGCTCGAAGACCCGTACTGCGGCTGGCACGTTGAACGACGACATCAGCGCAGCGCCGGAGGCGATGGGCCCGGAAGAGCTGGCGGAGTTGGCTTCCTTGAGCGCCGCAGCAAAGGGGGCGATGGTGGTGCTGTCACATCGCGATGCCACCGTGATCACGATGGCGACCACGTTCGGCTTCGGCCCCGCCGAGATCGCAGCGGCGCTCGCGATCACCGAAGGCAACGCCGCAGTTATCCTTCACAGAGCACGTGTGCGGCTGCGCAAGGAACTGCTCGCACGCGGTGTCATCGACGAGCGAGGAGCACCCTCGGATGTGTAATCCGGGCCGCCCGACAGCGTCGTGCAGGATGAAGTGCAACGACCAGAAAAGATCGAGATGAGCACGAACGACGATCCCGCAGAGCGCCTGATGGAGAAGGTCAAGCAGTTCAACGAGTCGCTGGCCGCCGACGAGCGGGCGCTGTTCGCCGCGCTGATCGCGCCGGGCATCGCGAGGGCCCTGGCACCCGACGACGAGGTGGAGGGCTACGGCCTCACCGAGTGGATGCCTACGTCGCTGCCCGAGCAGCTCACCGAGCAGATCCGCACGTCGAACATCACCGTCAACGGGCTCTGATCGCGGCCGTCGTCGCGGTGCCGCGCGCACCCACCGCTGCGATCGTGCGCGTTCGGCTGACGCGGCCCGCCACGTCGAGCGGTTCGTCGCCGCGCACGTTTGCTGCGCACGCCCACAGGGCCGACTTCAGCTGGAACGGTCGCAGGCCCGGGTGCTTGGAGCGGATCAGTGCGGCGATGCCGGCGAGATGCGGCGCGGCGAAGCTGTTGCCGGTGACCCGCGAGTAGCCGAGGTCGCGCCAGGCCACCTCGATGTCGATGCCGCGGGCAAGGAACTCGGTGGGCGGCTGCGGGTTGGCGTGGTAGCGGAACGGGTCGGCGGTGGTGTTGCACGCGACGCTGAGGGCCGATGCGTACAGCGAGGGATACGACGGTGTGTTGCGGTTGTTGGCGGCGGTGACGACCAACGAGTTGCCGAAGTACGCGCGGTCGCACAGTTCGTGGAACGTCAGCGCCCAGTCCCGCAGCCGGGTGCCCAGCGACAGGTTGATCACGTCGTAGCCGTGGTCGATGGCCCACGCCAGAGCGGCCACGAACTGGCCGACCTTGCCCGTGTTGTTGCTGCCCAGCACCCGCAGCGAGGTGATGGTGGCGCCGGGCGCGAGCTGGTGGATGATCGATGCGCAGGCGGTGCCGTGCCCGTAGGCGTCGGTGTGCGGCCCCGTCGCGGGCACCACCTCTCCGTCGGCGCCGAGCTCGAAGCACACGGCTGCTGACTGGTCGATGCAGCCCTCCAGCGCCGGGTGCTCGGCGTCGATGCCGGAATCGATCACCGCCACGCGCACCCCCGCGCCGGTGGCCCCGCCCCACGCCCACTGAGGCGTGACGTGCATCAGCTCGGGTGGGTGCTGGTGCTGCAGAATCGCCGAGGCCTTCGCCCACGCGGGTGTGACCGTCATCTGCGTCGCTCCGTGGTCACGACGCGCCCAGCATGCTCGTGAGCGCCGAGGCCACGATGCGGTAACGCTCCGGGCTGGCGGAGTGCAGGCGGCGCAGTTCGCCGGCCAGGTCGTCGGGACTGGGCACCGCGGCCTCGCCCGCGTCGAGGGCCGACTCGGCCACGTCGGCCAGCAGCGACACGATCTCGATGTCGTCGATGGTGAACGCGCCCTGCTCGGCGTGGCGCGCCAGCTCCAGCGCCGCCGCGCCGTCGCCGAACGGCACCGTCAGCAGCCACGCCGGCATGCCGATGCACCCGCCTGCGCCGTCGGCGGCCGTTTCGCTGGGAGCGATGGAGCGGCTGGCGGGCTGGCCGGTGGCGATCGCAATAGCGGCGGGAGCCCGCTGGTCGACGCGGTCGCCGGGGGAGGCGCCGGTGGCCCCGCCGGCGGCAGCCACCACGAGCACGTCGGCTTCGGCCACCACCAGCCAGCCAGACGAGGCGCCGGTGGCGTCGAGCGCAGCCTTGACAGTGGCGGTGAGCACAGAACGGTTCATGGAAGCCGTGATCGTAGATGCTGTCGTGTTGTCGTGTTGTCGTGTTGTCGTGTTGTCGTGCTGTCGTGCTGTCGTGCTGTCGTGCAGGCGAAGGTAGTCTCGCGGCCTGTGACGCTGGATCGACGGGCAATGGAGGCGGCGCTCCCGGCATACGAGGTCGGCGCCGAGTTGGGGCGTGGCTCGTTTGGTGTGGTGTACCGCGGCACGCACAAGCAACTGCATCGCACGGTGGCCATCAAGCAGCTGCCACGAGCGCTGGCCGCCGACCCCGGTGTGCAGTCCCGGTTCCTCGCCGAGGCTCGCACCGCTGCCGCGTTGCAGCACCCGAACGTGGTACCGGTGTACGACTTCGTCGAGCGCGACGGCCTGTTCCTGATGATCATGGAACTGGTCGACGGTGGCACCTTCGGCGAGCGCCTGGCCGGCGGGGGAGTGACGGCTGCAGAGGCATGTCGCGTCGTCGCCGGCGTACTGGATGCCCTGCACTACGCCCACGATCGCGGGGTGGTGCACCGTGACGTGAAGCCCGACAACATCCTGATCGCCGCCGACGGCACGCCCAAGCTGGGCGACTTCGGCATCGCCAAGATCGTCGGCTCGTCGTCGGGCGCCACCGCCGCCGGGGCGGTGATGGGCACGCCCGCCTACATGGCTCCCGAAGTGGCGATGGGCGAGGAGGCCACGGCCGCCTCCGACGTGTACTCGTGCGCCGCGGTGCTGTACGAGGCGCTCAGCGGCTCGTTGCCGCACCCGCCGGCGGCCACCGCCACCGCCACCCTGGTGCGCATCGTCAACGATCCACCGCGCCCATTGCTGGAAGTGGCGCCGAGGGTCGACAGCCGACTGGAGCAGCTGGTGATGCGGGCGCTGTCCAAGGCGCCGGCCGGGCGTCCGGCGTCTGCTGCCGAGTTCGCCGCCGAACTGCGCCAGGTGTCGGGCAGCGCCTCCTCGGCGGCGATGGCGGCGATGGCTACCGTCGCGCCCCGTGGTGTGCCGAAGGTGGAAGCGCCCGCGGTCGCGTCCCGTGGCTCGAAGCGATGGCTGGTGGCCGTCGCTGCGGTTGTCGCAGTGCTGGGCGGGGTGGTCGCGGTGGTGGCGCTCGGCAGTGACGACGCCGGTTCCACGCTCACCGACACCCTGCCCACTGACACCCTGCTCTCTGACACCCTGCCCACTGCAACGACTGTCTCCGAATTCGCCCCGGCCACAACCGGTGAGACCGATGCTCCCGCCTCCAGCACCTCGTCGGCAGAAGGCCCCACCACCACCGCCGAGTTCGCCTCCACCTACGCCGAGGCCGTGGCCATGTTCAAGTTCGGCTGCGACGCGCAAGGTGTGTCGGAGGCCCAGTGCGAGTGCATGATCAACGGCATCACCGATCAGCTCGGGCCCGCCCGCCTGATCCGGGCGATCAACGTGATGCGTGCCGAGGGGAACTCCAGCGCCGACGTCACCGACATCGTCCAGGACTGCATCGTCACGGTCGACTGATCAAGCACCGGTGTCCCTGAATGAGCGGCCGGGCGGTGTCCTCCGCTGTGACATCGGGCACCTCGTGGGGGCTACGGTCCTCGGCGATGACTCCCGAAGCGATCACCTCCGAATGGCTCGGCACCGTTTTGGGCGCCGATGTGCGGATCACCGCCGACGAACGGATCGGCGACGGCCTGGTGGGCATGAACCTTCGGCTCGCGCTGGAGGTGCCTGCGAACAGCGGGCTGCCGGCCAGCGTGATCGTGAAGCTGCCCTCGCCCGATCCGACCAGCCGGGCCACCGGCGTGGCGCTGCGCAACTACGAGCGGGAGGTCAAGTTCTACGCCGAGATAGCCCCCACCGTCGACATCCGGGTGGCGCGCTGCTACCACGGCGAGTGGCACGCAGCCGACCACGACTTCGCGTTGGTGCTGGAAGACCTGTCGCCCGCCCGGCAGGGCAACCAGCTCACAGGGTGCGGCGCGCAGCACGCACGGACCGCGGTGCTGGAACTGGCCCGTTTGCACGGGCCCCGGTGGGGCGACCCGGCGTTGGACGACGTCGAGTTCCTGCAACGCCGCGGTGCCGCCGAGGCCGAGCAGCTGGCGATGCTGTGGGGCATGTTCCTGCCGGGCTTCCTGGGAACGTTCGCCAGGTACCTCGACGTGGAGGGCATCGCGCTCATCGAACGGTTCGGGGCGCGCATGGTCGATTGGGTGGCGGGGCACACGCTGCCGCCCACCGTCACTCACGGCGACTACCGGCTGGACAACCTGATGTTCGCCTCCGAGCACGGCGGTTCGCCGGTGGCGACGGTCGACTGGCAGACCCCCGGGCACGGTGCGGCCAGCGGCGACGTCAGCTACTTCCTCGGCGCCGGTCCCCTGCCCGAGGTGCGGCGCGAGATCGAGCGTGAGCTGGTGCACGACTACGGTCAGGCGCTCGACGGCTATGGGGTGCAGGTCGACGACGGCGAGCTGTGGCAGCAGTACTGCCGCGATTCGTACGGCGGCATCATCATGGCCGTGGTGGCCTCACAGATCGTCGGCGTCAGCGAGCGCAGTGAGGCGATGTTCGCCGCGATGGCGACCCGGCACGTGCGGCATGCGCTCGACGTGGGCGCCGAGCGCCTGATCTGACGTCGCCGCGGGGCATGATCTGACGATGGAGCTTCCCGACTTCCACATCCCTCACGCCGAGAAGATCGAGTGGATGATCGAGACCCATGGGTGGGCGATCGAGCCGGTGGGAGCCCGCACGGACACCGACCCACCACTGGCCGGCTACGTCTACACGATCGGCTTCCCCGAGCGCTTCGGCTTCCCCGAGGTGGTGCTGTTCGGCCTCACCCCGTCGGCGGCGCGGGGCCTGTTCGACATGATCGCCGAGCTGCTGGCCGGTGGCACGGAGATCCCGATCGGCAGCGAGCTGCTGGGTCTGTTCGACAACGATCTGCGCTGCCTGTTCGCTCCGATCGCGACGGAGGTGGTGGCCGAACTGCTGGGCACCGGTGTCGCCTGGCGGCGAGGGGCTCCGTTCCAGGCGGTGCAGCTGCTGTGGCCCGATCGCAACGGCTTCCTGCCCACCGAGGCCGGCTTCGACCGGCGCATGCTGTTGGCCCAGCCGGTCGTCGCCTCGGTCGTAGGCTTCAACGAGTGAGCTCGCTTCCGGTTCTGATCTTCGACGGCGATTGCGCGTTCTGCAGTTCGTGCGTGCGCACGGCGCAGCGGCTGTTGGGCCGCATGCCCGAGGTGCAGCCGTACCAGTTGGAAGGCGATGAGGGGTTGGCTGCGCTGGGCCTCACTGCCGAGCAGTGCAGGCAGGCGGTGCAGTACGTGGCCCGCGACCGGCAGGTCTACGCCGCGCACGACGCGGTCAGCGCGTTGTTGCTGGCCGCCGGCAAGGGCTGGTGGCTGCTGGGCGCACTGCTGCGGGTACCTGGCGTGCACTGGCTGAGCGGCGTGGCGTACCGCTGGGTGGCCCGCCACCGGCACCGCCTACCCGGCGGCACGGCCGCCTGCGCTCTACCCCGCACATGAGCCGAACCGCCGCGTGGCCCAGCGGTCGCTCGCGACTGTGTTCAACGGTCGCTCGCGACTGTGCGGAGCTCGTTCAGCTCGGCTGCCAGCTCGTCGAGCGCGTGGGGGTCGTTGCCCTGCAGCCGGATGCGGCGTGCGCACGAGAAGTTGGCCGCCTTGACCAGCGCGGTCCACTCGCCGCCGGGTTGGTCCAGTGCCACGCGCAGGGCGTCGGTCAGCGCGCCCACCGGGTCGGCGTCGTAGTGCGCCAGCAGCACTTCCACGTCGCGCTTCTTCAACCGGCTCATGTCGCTCGTTCCTCCATCACCCACGGTGCGCCGTGCTCGTTCAGCAGCGCCAGGAACGGGTCGGCAGTGAACGCCTCCGGCCCCTTCACGCCCGCACCCTTCCACTCGCCGGTGGCCAGCATCTCCAGCGCCACCACCGGGTGCACCGCCGTCTGCCACACCACGGCCTGGTGGCCGTACTCGCGCATCGTCCACTCGTTGTCCACCACCTGGTACAGGTAGGTGCTGCGCGGCTGACCGTCGACCCCCAACCCGGTGACCAGCGAGCCGGCACACGTGCGCCCGCGCATGCGGTCGCCCAGCTCGGCCGGGTTCGGCAGCGTGGCCGACACGACGTCGCGGGGCGACACCTCCACGCCGCGCACCGACACCGGCCGGGTGCTGTCGAGGCCCAGCTTGTGCAGGGTGCGCAGCACGTCGATGAACTCGTCGCCGAGGCCGTACTTGAACGTGACGCGGCCCACGTCGAGCCAGCGCGGCATCAGCAGCACCTCTTCGTGCTCCACGTTGACGCAGCCCAGCGGCCCGATGCCCTCGGGGAACACGAACGTCTCGGGTTCGCTGAACGGGGCGGTGGTGAACCAGCCGCGCTCGCGTTCGTAGATCACGGGGGGGTTCAGGCACTCCTCGATGGTGGTCCAGATGCTGAACGTTGGCGCGAAGTCGACGCCCTCGATCACCAGATCCGCGCCGTCGCGCACGCCCACCTCGTCGATGCGGCTGAACAGGTGATCGGAGGCGTAGCGGGCGACGACATCGCTGAACCCTGGCTCGACACCCATCGCCACCAGGGCCAGCAGCCCGCGGTCTTCCCACTGCTGGGCCACTGCGAACTGGGCGTCGCCCAGCTTCACGCCGCAGGTGTTGTACGGGTCCGTGGGGTGCGGGGTGGACATGTGCATCGCCATGTCCACGTAGTGGCAGCCGGCCTCGAACGCAGCGTCGAAGATGGGCGGGTTGAACCGCGGGTCGCAGGCGTTCATCACCACGTCGGCGCGGGTGCTGCGGATCAGCTCCACCAGGTCGAGCGTGTCGGACGCATCGACGCGCGTGCCGATGACGTGAGCGGCCTCGGTGCGGGCGGCAGCGCGCGACGCACGAGCGACATCGACGTCGGCGATCACGATCTGCTGGAACACGTCGCGGCGGGCGGCGATGGACACGATCGACGAACCGACTCCACCGGCACCCACCACCAGTAATCGCATGTGGTCGACGTTAGCCCGCGGCCCTCTGGCGCGCGGAACCCCCAGCGCCCGCCCGCGGGTGAGCGCAGGTCAGTACGAGAAGGCGCGGCGCTCGGCGCCGACGGTGGCCAGCGCGGCGATGCGGGTGGCCAGGTAGGGGCTGAAGCTGCCCCGGAAGCGCAGCTGCAACTCGGGCAGCATCCAGTCGTTGCCGGTGACCTTGCCGCGGCACAGCGTGGAGCTGCAGCTGCACTCGAACTCGTCGTAGTCGCAACCGTCGCTGGTGGCGTAGTCGTACGTGATGGGCTCGCCCACGGCCAGGTCGCGCAGGGCTACCAGCACCGAGCTGCCGCGCAGGCCGCACGTGGGATCGCACGCGTGGTTGATGAAATCGGCCGGCTCGGGCTCGGGAGAGCCGGCCAGGAACAGGTGCTCTTCGATCTGGATGCTGCGGACCTGCTGCGAGGTGGGCAGCAGCTCGAACTCGGCGCGCGTCATGCAGCGGCCACCGAATGCGGCGACCACCTCGCCGGCAGCGACGGGCTCGATCGTGATCGAGCCACGCCCGGCGCCCAACAGCACCGTGCGGGCCTTGGGTGTGAAGTAGCTGTGACTCATCAGTCGGCATCCTGTCGCCTCGATGCGGCGACGTCTACTCGCTGATCCATCAGCCGGTCTGATGCACGGGTCAGTCAAACTGTCCGCTCGATCAGTGCTTCCGGCGTCGTCGCCGCGGAATGGCCGTCGGTGAGGCTCGTTTGGTTGCTAACGTGCTGGTCGACATGCATCACGAGCGACTCCGGGCAACCGGGGTCCGGCAACCGGGGAGGAAGCCCCACGGTGCCTACCCACCTCGGTGGGGATGTGGTCCGGCTTGCCGGGCAACGAAGCTTCCCACTCGTGTGCTGTCGGCAAGCTCGACCGCGACCACCCGAGGGAGGAACACATGGCCGTGAACCATCACGCCGCACGACCACACCCCGCGACGGGTGCGTGGATGTCCGGCCACCCCGTCGGGTCGCGCAAGTTCCTCGAGTTCGCCGGCGACCGGCCGTTCGCACTCGACGGCGGCATCACCATGCACGGGGTGACGGTGGCCTACGAGACGTGGGGCCGCCTCGACGCCGACGGCGGCAACGCGGTCCTGCTCTGCCATGCCTGGACGGGCGACAGCCATGCCAGCGGCCCGGCCGGAGTGGGCCACCCCGCGCCCGGGTGGTGGGAAGGCGTGGTGGGCCCCGGCCTGGCGATCGACACCGACCGCTGGTTCGTGGTGTGCGCCAACGTGCTGGGTGGTTGTCAGGGGTCCACCGGGCCGGCCTCACCGCATCCTGCCGACGGGTTGCCCTACGGCAGCCGGTTCCCCGTGGTCACCATCCGAGACATGGTGCGCGCCCAGGCGCGCCTGGCCGACCACCTGGGGGTTGCCCGCTGGCACTCGGTGGTGGGCGGCTCGATGGGCGGCATGCAGGTGCTGGAGTGGGCGATCATGTTCCCCCACCGGGTGGGCTCGATCGTGCCGATCGCCACCTGCGCGCAGGCCACCGCCCAGCAGATCGCGTGGGGTGCCATCGGCCGCCGTGCGGTGCGGCTGGACCCGAAGTGGCAGGGCGGCGACTACTACCTGGCTGCCGACGGCGACGGGCCGTGGGAGGGGTTGTCGATCGCCCGCATGATCGCCCAGGTCACGTTCCGTATCGACAACGTGTTCACCGACCGGTTCGGGCGCGAGCTGGCCGACGGCGCCACCCTGCGCGAGGGCCTCGATCTGTGGCAGCGGTTCGAGGTCGAGCGCTACCTGGAGTACCACGGCGACAAGCTGGTGCGCCGGTTCGACGCCAACAGCTACCTGGCCATCGGCAAAGCGATGGACCTGCACGACGTCGGCCGCGGCCGCGCCGGGCTGGCCACGGCGACGGCGCGCATCAAGGCGCCCACGCTGGTGATGGGCATCTCCAGCGACATCCTGTACCCCACCTACCAGCAGCGCCAGATCCAGCAACTGATCGACGACGGCGGCGGTGCGGCGGAGTACCTCGAGATCGATTCACCGCACGGCCACGATGCGTTCCTGATCAACCTCGATCAGGTGGCTCCGCCCTTGCAGCGGTTCCTGGAGCGGGTCGCGAAGCCTTGAGCTGGGCCCGGGCCTGACGCAGCTGCTCCAGGCTGGCGGCCAGCGCAGCGTCGAGCGGCCCGATGCAGCGGCTCTTCGTCGGTATGCGCAGCGCCAGCTCGGCGGGCAGCTGGGCGCCATCGCGGTGCTGCCGGGCCAGGTAGATCTGCAACTTCTTCGGGGGTTCGGGGGCCTTGCCGACCAGCGTCCACAGGCTGGTCTTGCGGCGTAGGAGGTGCTTCTGGGTGACGTGCAGGGCGCCGTCGGGCATGATCGCCACGCGGGTCTCCTGGCGCCTGCCCACCGTCTGCTGGCCGAGCATCTCCTGGGCATTGCAGATGAACTTGCTGCCGTCGGCGGACGCCCAGTGGGGCTCCATGTGATAGGCGAACCACCACATGGCGACCAGGACTGCGATGACCAGCAGGATGTAGAAGACCTCCACGCCGTACAGCATGGCCGAAATGAGCGCGACGCGCTGCTGCACGCGTGGGGATTTCGGCGTCGGCGTGCGACACTGGGGCCGTGATGTTGGCAGTGGCGGCACGCAGTCTCGAGCACTTGTCCGCGCGGCCGGCGGCCGAGCGGTTCACCGACCCCGCGAACGAGCGGATCATCCTGTTGATGGCGGGCGGCATGGTGGCATTGGCCGTCGTGCTCACCGTCGGCACGGTGTGGTGGTGGCGGGCCTGCAAGGTCGAGCACCCCGCGCTGGGCCCGCTGGAGGTGATGAGCAGCCGCGCGTGGTGGAAGGGCGACTACACGGCCCGCCGCCGCCGGCTGGACGCGGCCCGCCCCGAAGGCGCCGAGGCGCTCGCCGAGGTCGCCGCGGTCGACGAGGTCGACCTGCAGGCGCTGGTGCGCTCCGAGCCGGCCGCGTTCGACGACCTGCTCGATCCCGCCGAGGTGGCCCGCCTGGCCGAAGAGGCCAAGTTGGCGCTGGCCATCGGCGAGCATGCCGACGAGGTCGAGGTGCAGCACGCCGGCAGCGCGCTGGCGCTGGCCGAGATGCAACCCGACAGCGAGGCGGAGCCCCACGCAGCGCTCGCCGACAGCGCTTCGGATGCCCACGCGGCGCTCGCCGACCTTGCGCCGGATGCCGGCGAGGACGAGACGGGCGACCTGGACGTCGATGCTCCGTCGGTGCCCATCGACCCGCTGCTGCGCTTGAACAGCGCCGAGTAGCTCGCCGGGCGGCGCTGGTGCTGCCCGACGGATGCAGGTGTCGCGGTGCCCCGTCGCGGGTACCGTGAGGCGCATGGCACAAGGTCTCGACATCGACGCAATGCTGTTCCGGTTCCGCGAGCGTGCGGCTTCGGTGAAGCGCCGCCCCCTACCGCCGGTGGCCGGCGAGGAGCGGGCGCGGTTCGTGGAGCAGGCCAAGGTCGACTTCCAGGACTTCGCGCTCGTCGCCGACGCGGTGGGCACGATCGAGGACGGTTTCCTCGTGTTGCGGGTCGATCTGCGCCCGCCCGACCAGCGTGGCTGACGGCTGGAACGTCCGGCAACGCGCAAACCGCGTTGTCACCCCGCGGGCAGGTCGCTAGATTGCTGTCCGCACAACGCGGACGTGGCTCAGCTGGTAGAGCATCACCTTGCCAAGGTGAGGGTCGCGAGTTCGAATCTCGTCGTCCGCTCCATGTGAATGCGCAAGAGGCCCACCGAGGTGGGCCTCTTCCGCGTCCGGGGTGCGGCCGGCCACAGCGGTGCGACAGGTGTCGTCGCTGCTGTGCAGCCATCCTGCAGGTGTGGGGCCACGTGTGCGCTCGGACATCCATGCGTGCCGGCGCGGAGCTCTGGTGAGGAACCAAGAAAACTGGTGTGCTGATGTTGCATCACGTACACGTGTTCGCTATCATGCCTAGATATGGAGGCGGCTCTCGATCTTGGCGACACGGCGGCCGGTGCGTTGGCGGCGGTCGATGTGCGGTCGTTGTCGCGTCAGCAGCTTGCCGCTGGTGTGGTGCGGGTGCAACAGCTGATCGACCGGTTCACGGTCGCGCATTCGCGGTTGGTGACCGCCGCGGATCAGGCTGGGGTGTGGCGCGACGCGGGGTGTCGCGACATGGCCGAATGGATCACCAACACGACCAGAACGTCGTATGGCACCGCCAGCGGGTTGGTCGCCCTGGGCGAGACCGTCAACGCGGCACCCGAGGTCGCGCAGGCGGTGGCCGCGGGTGAGTTGTCGGCCGCGTCGGCAGCCACGTTGCACGATGCGGTCACCACCGCACCCGCCGATGCCGATCTCGGGTCGCTGATCGACGCGGTGAAGGGTTCGAAACCGAAAGCTGCCCGTCAGGCCGCCGAACGGTGGAAAGAACTGAACGTGCCCGCCGGCGAGACTGAAGAAGAACGCGAGGACCGCCGCTACCAGCGGCGTTCGGTGCGTACCGCGCCGCCGGTGGATGGTCTGGCGACCACGACGGTGGTGTTGCCGGTGTTGCAGTCGCGTCAGTTCATCAACGCGCTGAACGCTGTCGTTGGCAAGCCCTGTGAGGCTGACCTGCGCACGACCGAGCAGCGGCTGGCCGACGGGTTGATCCTGTTGTGCGACGCGTTCGCGAAGGGCGAGGTCATCGGCGGGCGTGAACGGCCGACAGTGCTGCTGGTGTTCGATGCCGACGCCTACACCGGCGACAGCGACACCCCGGCACGCACCGCGAATGGTGACCGCATCCCGGCCTGTGTGGCCCGCCACCTGGCCGAGAACGCCCACTTGCAGCGGGTGGTGCAGGCCGGGTCACGGATCCTCGACCTCGGAGTCACGGTCCGCTTGGCGTCGGACGATCAGTATCGGGCGCTGGTCGTACGCGACCGCGGGTGCCGGTGGCCCGGATGCGAGATCCCCGCCGCCTGGTGCGAAGCCGATCACCTGACCCCATACCCCGCCGGGCCGACCACCCTCGACAACCTGGTGCTGTGGTGCACACACCACCACCACGAAAAGCACCGCCCCGGCGTGACGGTCCTCGGCGACGCCCACACGCTGCGACTCGTGCTGGCCAACAACACCCTCATCGACTGCACCCCACGACCAGCACAGGCGGCGGCCTGACGCCCGCAACCCGAGCCTCCGTCGGCCGCAGCCCGAACTCCTTCGGCTGCACCGATCGAGAACGACACACCCAGCCAGCGGGCACAGCGCGCGCCAAAGGCGCGCTCATCGCTGCGGCCGGGCTGGCTCGGGCCAGGGCTGGCTCGGGCCAGGGCTTCGGGTGGCCTGTCATTGCGTCACGTCTGCTTCGCTGGCCGGCTCCGCCGGCGCCGAGCGATGCGATCGCGGCCGCGTGCAGTTACTCGTAGTGGCGGAGTTCTACCGTGGTGCCGTCGGGGTCGGCGACGTAGACCGACGTGCCGGTGCCTTGGGCGCCGAAGCGTGGCACCGGGCCATCGAGCACCGTGAAGGCTCCGCTGGCCACCAGCGCGGCGAGGTCGGTGGCCCGTACGACGAAGCACAGGTGGTCGAGCCGGCCGGCAGGCGTGTCGCCGGGGATCAGGTCGATGATGGTGGTCGCGTCCACTCGCAATGACGGGAACGGCGCCATGCCGGCGCGCCACTCGTCGACGCGTACCGGGGCGAGGCCGAGCCGGTCGATGTACCACGCCAGCGAGGCATCGATGTCGGCGCAGTGCAGCACCAGATGATCCAGTCCGATCGCAGCGACAGTGGGGTCGGCCATGACGAGAACCTCCTCGGCGGTGGTGTGTGACACGTTCTATCGTCGCAGGCGATGAGTGGTGGCGACGACCAGCTGCCGGTGGGTGCGGGTCTCGGCCGACGGCTGGCCCGGTTCCAGGGCTCAGGCCAGATTCAGTTCGGTGACGGGGTCGAACAGGTGCAGGCGTTCGCCCAGCACCGACACCTCGACCTCGTCGCCGGGGCGCACCATGCTGCGCGGTGGGAAGGTGGCGCAGATCGTGGTGCCGTTGGCCACGACAACCAGTCGCTCGTCGGCGACGTGGCCGGTGTCGGCCAGGCTCTCCCGGTGCACTGCGGTCACGTCGAGCGCGAAGTACACGAGCAGGCTGGCACCCACGGCCTCCACCCGGTTGACGACGGCGCGGTGGCGGGCCTCGTCGGGGCCCGGTGGCGACGACGGTGCTTGGATCAGGTCTTCCGGGCGGATGCCGACGATCAGCTCGCCATCCGATCGCGAAGACAACGACTGCTGCGCCACCTGGTGTGCCGAGAGCGGGATGGTGATCGGGCCGATCGCCACTCCGACGGCGCCGCCGTCGCCCGTGACCAGCCGGCCCTCCACCAGGTTCATCGGCGGCGAACCGACGAAGCCGGCCACGAACAGGTTGGCGGGCTGGTCGTAGATCTCGTGCGGCGTGCCCACCTGCTGCAGCTCGCCGGCCTTCAGCACTGCGACCCTGTCGCCCATCGTCATCGCCTCGATCTGGTCGTGGGTGACGTACAGGGTGGTCGTGCCCAGCCGCTTCTGCAGCTCGGAGATGTCGCTGCGCATCTGCACCCGCAGCTTCGCGTCGAGGTTCGACAGCGGCTCGTCCATCAGGAAGGCACGCGGGTCGCGGATGATCGCGCGGCCCATCGCCACCCGTTGGCGCTGGCCGCCGCTGAGCTGCTTGGGCCGCCGATCCATCAGGCTCTCCAGCCCCAGCATCTCGGCGGTCTGCCGCACGCGCCGCTTCATCTCGTCGCGCGGCACGCCGTTCAGCTTGAGGTTGAAGCCGATGTTCTGGGCGACCGTCATGTGCGGGTACAGCGCGTAGTTCTGGAAGACCATCGCCATGTCGCGGTCCTTCTCCAGCACGTCGTTCACCCGTTTGCCGTCGACCAGCACGTCGCCGGAGCTGATCGTCTCCAGCCCGGCCACCATCCGCAGCGCAGTGGTCTTGCCGCAGCCGCTGGGCCCGACGAGCACGATGAACTCGCCGTCGGCGATCGTCAGCGACAGCTCCTTCACGCCGTAGAAGCCGTTGGAGAAGCGCTTGCTGATCTTGTCGAGGATGATCTCGGCCATGACGACCCTTCAGCCTTTGAGAGCGCCGGCCATCAGCCCGCGCATGAAGTAGCGACCCAGCAGGATGTACACCACGAGAGTGGGGATGCTGGCGATGAGCGCCCCGGCCATCTGCACCGGGAACGGGGTGACTTGCGAGCCGGCCGTGTTGTTGAGCGCGACGGTGACCGGCCACGAGTCGGGGTTGGTGACCAGGAAGACCGCGAACAGGAAGTCGTTCCAGATCGACGTGAACTGCCAGATGGCGGTGACCACGAACGCCGGCGCCGACGCCGGCAGGATCACCGAGGCATAGGTGTGCATCATGCCCGCGCCGTCCATGCGGGCCGCTTCGATGAGCTCGTTGGGGATGGTGGTCGCGTAGTAGTTGCGGAAGATGAGGGTGGTCATCGGGATGCCGTAGACGATGTGGGCGATGATCAGCCGGCCCAGCCCGGGGTCGACCCCCACGTCCTTGAACAGCAGGCCGAGCGGGATCATCACGGCCTGGTAGGGGATGAACATGCCGAACAGGAACATCGTGAACACCAGGTCGGCGCCCGGGAAGCGCCACCGGGAGAGCACATAACCGTTCAGCGAGCCGAGCACGGTGGAGATGATGGTGGCCGGGATGACCAGCTTGAAGCTGTTCCCCAGTGCGCCGTGCAGCTGGCTCCAGGCCTCGCGCCAGGCGTCGAGCGTCCAGTGCTTCGGCAGCTGCCAGGCGCGCGACGGGTCGGCTTCGGCCAGGCTCTTGAAGCTGGTCAGCAGCAGCAGGATGACCGGCAGCAGGAAGAAGATCACGAACACGAACAGCAGCACGATCTTCACCACATGGCCGACCGGGCCGCGGCGCTGGAGCTGGTGGTCGTCGGTGAGCGGCGGCAGAGGCTCGATCGCCGGCATCGCAGCCGTCGTCTCCGTGGGCATCGGGGCCGTCATGACTTGCGCTCCGACCGCACCGTGTAGATGAGGTAGGGGATGACCAGCACAGCCACGCCCACCAGCAACAGGGTGGCGACGGTTGCGCCCTTCGGGCGGTTGCTGGCCTGGAAGATGAGGTCCCACATGTACACCGCAGGCGTCTCGGTCTTGCCCTGCTTGCCCGACACCGCCAGCACCAGGTCGAACACCTTGATCGAGATGTGGCCCAGGATCACCAGCGCCGACAGGGTCACCGGGCGCAGCTCGGGGAACACCACGTGCCGGTACACCTGGCGTTCCTTGGCGCCGTCCATGCGCGCCGCTTCGCGCAGCTCCTCGGGCACGCCCCGGAAGCCGGCGAGGTACAGGGCCATGATGTAGCCCGACATCTGCCACATCGCCGGCATCGCCATCGCGGCCATGCCCCATGGCGACTTGGATTGCCACCACTGGCTCTTCAGCGAGTCGAGCCCCAGCTTGTCGAAGATCAGGTTCAGGCCCGACGACGGGTTCAGCAGCCAACGCCACACGATGCCGGCGGCGATGAACGACACCGCCATCGGGAAAAGGTAGATGGAGCGGAAGAAGCCTTCGCCCTTCACGCCCTTGTCCAGCAGCAGCGCCATCACTGCGCCCATCACCAGGCTGCCGACGATGAACACGACGGTGAACACGCCGAGGTTCTTCAGATCGCGCACCCAGCGGCGCTCGGCCCACAGCTTGCTGTAGTTGGTGGTGCCCGAGGGGCCTCGGGGCATCGGCTGCTGTTGCAGCGAGGTGCGAACGTTCCAGTAGATCAGGCCGTAGACGAACACCCCGATGAGGATGATCGACGGCAGAACCATCAGGAACGCCGGCCCCCACCGGCGCAGGCGGTTCATGGCTGAACCGCCCGGCCGACGGGGTGCGTGGGCGCTACCGGCGTGGAACGTCCACACCTCATGACTGGCTCATGACTGGGCTGCTCACACGGCGTAGGTGTCGTGAGCGGTCAGCAGTGCGTCCTGGAAGGCGGCAACGTCCTTGTCTTCCAGGAACAGGCCCAGCGCGCCGTCGATGTCGGTGTTCCAGGCGTTGCTGGCGACCACACCGTGGGCCAGCGAACCAGCCAACGTCGCGGTCTTCCAGTCTTCCATCGCGCTCTGCAGGTAGACGCCGTACTTGGACGTGTCGGCATCCTTGCGGGCGGGGATGGAGCCCTTGACCGGGTTGAACGCGTCCTGCCCTTCCTTGCTGCTGCACAGCTTCAGCCAGGCGACCGTGGCATCGGGGTGCTTGCCACCCTTGGCCTTGGTGAAGCTGTCGGACAGCCAGTCGTACACGCCGGCGGTGCCCGGTACGGGGGCCCAGTCGTAGTCGGTGCGCGGGGTCTTCTCCAGTTCGGTGAAGTAGCCGTCGGCCCAGTCGCCCATCACGTTGTAGGCGGCCTCGCCGTCGACCACGCGCTTGGCGGCGTCCTGCCAGGTCAGCGATGCATAGTCCGAGTTCACGTAGCCGAACAGGGTCTTGAAGCCCTCGAGGGCGTCGGTGACGTCGGCAGAGCTCCAGTCGCCGTCGGCGGTCCACAGCCCGGCCCAGGCCTCGGCGCCCAGCTTGGAGATCATCACGGTCTCCATCAGGTGCTTGACGGTCCACTGCTCGGCCAGTGCGAGCGGCGTCTTGCCGGCCGCCTTCACCTTGTCGAGCGCGGCGATGAAGTCGTCGAACGACTCAGGCGTGGCCGTGATGCCGGCGTCGGCCACGACAGTGGGGTTGCTCCACAGCACGTTGGCGCGGTGGATGTTCACCGGGACGGAGTAGATCTTGCCGTCGACGGTGATCTGGTCGACGAGGTCGCTGGGGAACACGTCACCGAGGCCCCACTCCTCGTAGTAGCTGTTCAGCTCCTCCACCTGGCCGGCCTTGATGTAGTCCGACAGCTCGGCACCGGCGTGGCCCTGGAAGGAGTCGGGCGGGTCGTTGGCCTCCAGGCGCTGGGCGAGGACGGCCTTCGCGTTGCTGCCGGCGCCACCCGCAACGGCGGCGTTGACGAACTTGGTGTTCGGGTACTGGCTGTTCCAGATCGCGATCATCGCGTCGAGCCCGGCGGCCTCTCCACCGCCCGTCCACCAGGAGAACACTTCCAGCTCGGTGGACGTGACCTCGCCCGTGCCGCCACCGGTGGTACCCGGTGCTGCCGTGGTCGTCGTGGCCTCGTCGTCGTCACCGCAAGCGCCGAGGATCTGGGGAAGGGCCAGCACGCCGGCGCCGACGAGAGCGCCCTTCAGCACCACTCGACGGCTGAGGGCGGTGCGCTGACTTGAGGGGAAACCGGGGTCGAAACGTTGTGCGTTGCTAGCTGACATGTGTTCACACTCCCAACTACGTGCCGGGTCGGTGACCCGACATCCGACCGTGACGGTACGCCTGTCCGGCGAGTCTGGGAAGGGCCACAAGGCCTCCGGCCTGGGCCGGGTTTCCTGCCGCGGGGTGATGGCCGACGCCCTTTCAAGTACCCGGCGTGATGAGCCGATCTCTCCGCGTGAACTTTTCTGTCGATTCGTGTCAGAGATCGCAACCCCCCGTGCGTCGTACTGGGTGATGATCGTGCATACCGCTGCCGGAGCATTCGAGGGCGAGCACGTCCCCTCGCTGCGCCTCGTCGCGGACAGCACTCGTGCGGGCTCGGCGCGCAGCGGTGTGGTGGCCCTGTATCGCGACCAGTTCAGCGGGGTCGCCCGCCTGGCCTTCCTGCTGTGCGGCGACAGTCAACTGGCCGACGACCTGGCTCACGACGCGTTCCTGCGCCTCTACGAGCACTGGGATCGCGTCGACGACCCGGCGAAGCGGCTGGCCTACCTGCGATCGATCGTGGTCAACCTGGCACACAGCGCTCACCGCCGGGCGGCGACGGCTCGCCGGCACTCGGGGTCGCCGATGCTGGCGGAAGGCGTGGCCGGCACTTCGGCCGAAGACGTGGCGCTGGCCAGGTCGGCGCGGCCCGACGTGATCGCCGCCCTCGCCACCCTGCCCGACCGGCAACGGACCGCGGTGGTGCTGCGCCATTGGCTGCACATGACCGAAGGCGAGATCGCCCAGGCAATGGGCTGTTCGGTGGGTTCGGTACGAACCCACGTCGCCCGCGGGCATCACACGTTGGCACTTCGCCTCGGAGGTACTCGATGAACGACCACGACCCGCACCACGACCCGCACCACGACCCGCACCCGGCGCGGCCGGAGGGGCGGCTCGCCTCACCGCTCGACCACCTGTTGGAGGAAGCCGCCATGGCCCACACACCGAAGCCCGACGTCGCCCGCCTGGAGACGATGCTGACCGCGCACCACAGCCGCCGTGGCCTGGTGCTGTTCACCAGTGCGGCCGCATGCCTGCTGATGATCGGCGGGGGCGCTCTCGCCATGCGATCCGACACGCCGGGCCGCGTGCAGCCGGCCCACACCGGGCCGCACGACACCGGGCCCCACGACACCGGGCCCCACGACACCGGGCCCCACGACACCGGGCCGCACGACACCGGGCCGCACGACACCGGGCCGCACGACACCGGGC
>JAUSLQ010000045.1 GCA_030645675.1 Actinomycetota bacterium
ATCGCCTTCGCCCACTCGCTGTCCCAGTGCAGGCGCTGGGCGACGTCCCAGATGCCCTGCGCGTTCTTGACGTAGAAGGGCGCGATGCGCTTGCTGTTCTGGTAGCCGACGCGGCCGGCGCGCAGGCCGTAGGGCACGAAGCCGTAACCCCCGGCGTGGAAGGCGATCTGCTCGGTGACCGTGAGCGGGCCCTTCACCATCGGGTCGAACAGGTCGCCCACGTTGACGTCGTCCCACCAGCGCTTGTCGGCGCCGCGCGGCTTCTCTTGCGAGTAGATCGCGTCGATGCGCTCGTAGTCCTCGTCGGTGTACTTGGCCGCCTCGATCTCCGCGTACTTGCCCTTCTTGCGGGCCGTGTCGCGCTCGGTGAGGATGCTGAGGATGCGGTAGATGCCGACCACGTCGCCGTGCTGGTTCATCGCGACGTCGCGGCGCACCTTCACCACCGACCGGTTGGCGAACTCGCTCTGCTTGACCTGCAGGCTCTCCTCGCCGGAGTACGTGTAGATGCGATCGCCCGGGTACATCGGCCGGAACCACTCCCACGAGCCGCCGGAGACGAACACGTGGATGCCGCGGAACACGCTCTTCGTGGCCTTCTTCACTTCGTCCGGCATCGGGTCGCCGAGCATCGGCGTCTTGATGTGGCCGACCTGCGTGGCGTGCGCGATCTGGCTGCCCCAGCGGGTGCCCCGGCCGTAGCCGTCTTCCTCCGTGAAGAGCGCGTTGTCGTCGCCCACGCCGAGCGCCCAGTTGCGGATGGCATCAGGCGTGGCGACCGAGTTCAGCTCCTGGTAGCGGTTGGCGGTGTTGTGGCCGATGAGGATGCGAGCACGCTCGATGTCTTCATCGGTCAGCTTGTAGGCGGTGGCCTTGTCGAACTCGGCGGCGACGGCGTCGTCGACCTGCAAGCCCTTCGGTGTACCCGATTGATCAGTGCTCATGTGGTGCTCCTTCGTACAATCATCTGTGTTGGTTCTAGTGCGTTCGTGGCCTGCGGGCGGCAGGGGAGTGACGTGCCCTCAGACCTGACGGTCTTGGTCTTTCCAGTACTCGGCGCGGATCTGCCGCTTGTACAACTTGCCTGCTTCCGTGCGGGGCAGATCGGTGCGGAACTCGACGCGCCGCGGCCGCTTGTAGGCGGCCAGGTGATCGGCGCAGTGCTGCATCAGATCGGCGTTCAAGGCGTCGGTGGGCTCGATGCCCTCGCGTAGCTCGACCAGGGCCAGCACCGACTCGCCCCAGTCGGCGTCGGGGATTCCGATGACGCCGGCGTCGAACACGGCGGGGTGGTTCAGCAGCACGCCCTCGATCTCTGCGGGGAAGATGTTGACGCCGCCCGAGATGATCATGTCCTTCGCCCGGTCCTGGATGAACAGGTAGCCGTCGTCGTCGACGTAACCGATGTCGCCGATGCTGAAGCGCTTCCCCTTGTAGGTGCTCTTCGTCAGCTCGTCGTCCTTGTGATAGCGGAAGCCGGCATCGGTCTCGTAGTAGATGTGGCCGGTCTGGTTCGGGCCCAGCTCGTTGCCGTCGTCGTCGAGGATGGCCAGGCGCACGCCTTTCACGGCCCGGCCGACAGTGCCCGGCTTCTCCAGCCAGCGGTGGGGCTTGGCCACCGTGGCGGCGCCCTCCATGCCGCCGTAGGTCTCCCAGATGACCGGGCCCCACCAGTCGAACATGCGCTGCTTCATCGGCCGCGGGCACGGGGCCGCGCTGTGTACCACCGAGTGCAGGCTGCTCGTGTCGTACTTCGCCCGTACGTCGTCGGGCAGCTGCAGCATGCGGTGGAACTGGGTGGGCACCATGTAGGCGCTGCGCACCTTGAACTCGTCGATCAGGGCCAGCGCGCCCTCGGCGTCGAACTTGCGCATGATCACCAGTGCGTGGCCGACGTTGAGCGCACCCATGTAGTAGCTGTGCGAGCCGCCGTGGTACATGCCGGTGGACACCAGGTGCGGCCCGTGGAACGGGCGGAAGTCGAACGCGCGACCGAACACGGCGGCCTTGTTCGATGCTTCGCTGGGGTCGGTGCCCGAGCCCGGGCGGCTGATGCCCTTCGGCTTGCCGGTGGTGCCGCTGCTGTAGGCGAGCATGCCGCCCTCGGCGCGGTCGGCCGGCAGCGTGGTTGGCTGGTCCTTGGTGAGGTCGGCGAGGTTGGGCACTCCGGGCACGTCGCCCACGCCCACCACCTTCGTGGCCGCCTTGACCCGCTCGCCGAAGGTGCCCTCCAGCGCGCTCTTGTGCGCTTCGTGCACCACCAACAGGCTGGCGCCGGCGTGCTCGAGCATCGTGGTGAGCTCTTCGGGTGTGAGGTACGCGTTCACCAGCAGCAGGAACCAGCCGGCCTCCTGACAGGCCATCGACACCTGGATCGGCAACACGCCATTGGGCGAGATGACACCGACGATGCCGCTCGGCGGCACACCCAGCGCCCGGAACGTGTGCACCAACTGGTGAGCGCTGTCTGCAAGCTGGGCGTAGGTGAAGGTGCCTTCGGGCGACGAGGCGATGGCGAGCGCGTCGGGGTGATCCTCGGCGATGTACCAGACTCCCAGTCGTTGGTTCCAGTTGCTCGACACCCCGTACCTCCGTGCTCGACACTCGCGTGCTCCGGGTTGGAGCGAGCGAACAAAGAAAGAGTAACCTATTTAGAGCACGGCGTGAAGCCGGGCGTTGGTCCAGTTGGACGGTCGAGAGTCGTGAGGGGTGTCGGATGAGCGAATTGGATGCGTTCCGGGCGCAGGTACGAGCATGGCTCGCGGCGCGCTACCCCGAGATCGACCCGGAGAAGGACGACGAGCGCGGCGACACCATCGCCCGAGCGCCAGAGGGCCACGTCGCCATGGTGCAGGGCGCCATCGAGCTGCAGCAGGCGCTGTACGCCGCCGGCTTCTGGGCCACGCGCCTGCCGGTGGAGTACGGCGGCAAGGGCCTCACCCGCGCCCACGACGACATCGTCGCCGAGGAGCTGATGCGCTTCGACTGCCCGTCCTTGCGTCCCCTGGGAATTGGCATGGGCCTGGCGATGCCCACCATCCTGGGCGCCGCCAACGAGGAACAGAAGCGCCGCTTCCTTCCCAACCTGGTGGCCGCCGTAGAGGTGTGGTGCCAGCTGTTCAGCGAACCCGACGCAGGCAGCGACCTGGTGTCGCTGCGATGCAAGGCGGTGCGCGACGGCGACACATGGGTGGTCACCGGCCAGAAGGTGTGGTCGTCGTTCGCCAGCGATGCCCAGTACGGCATGCTGCTGGCCCGCACCGACCCGAACGCCGACAAGCCGCACTCGGGCATCACGATGTTCATCCTGCCGATGGACCGCAAGGGTGTCAGCGTGCGCTCGTTGGTCGACATCGCCGGCGGCCACCACTTCAACGAGGTGTTCCTGGAAGACGTGGTGCTGCACGACGACGAGGTGCTGGGCGAGGTGAACCGCGGCTGGCAGGTCGCCAACGGCACCCTGTCGGGCGAGCGTTCGGGCTACCTCGGTGGCTCGGGTCATGGCCGCCGCAAGCGCCAGGCCGTGACCGCGGCGGCCCAGTGCGGGCGCCTCGGCGAGGCGTCGGTACGCCACGCCATCGTCGACATCACGGCTCGTGAGCGCATCCTCGAACTGCTGGCCGAGCGCATCCACGCGGGCGCCGCGCTGGGCGGCAACCCGGCTGCCGGCTCGCTGGTGAAGCTGTATGCCGGCAACCTCGAGCAGCAGGCGGCGGAGCTGGTGATCGACCTGCGCGGTGCCTCTGGCATCGCCTGGGAGCCCCAGCAGCGCGACGCGAACTACTCTGCCCACGCGCTCGCCGGCTCGCGCCAGTCGCGCATCGCGGGCGGAACCCACGAGATCCAACGAAACCTGATCGGCGAGCGCATCCTCGGCTTGCCACGAGAGGCACGGTGAACCAGATGAGCACCTACGAGACCGTCGAGTTCGAGGTGGCGGACAACGTCGCCACCATCACGCTCAACCGCCCCGACAAGATGAACTCGTTCACCGAGACGATGGCGGCCGAGATGACCGAGATCTGGGGGCGGGTGCGCGACGAGAAGGACATCCACGTCGCCGTGCTGCGCGCGAACGGCGACCGCTCGTTCTGCACCGGGATCGACATCTCGCAGGGCGCGTGGTGGTTCGACAAGGACATCTGGAACCACGAAGACCCGGGCGCGGCGTTGGGCCCGAAGCACCACAAGGTGTGGAAGCCGGTAGTGGCCGCGGTGCAGGGCATGTGCGCCGGTGGCGGCATGTACTTCATCAACGAGTGCGACATCATCATCTGCTCCGACAACGCCACCTTCTTCGACCCGCACGCGAACGGTGGCATCGTGTCGGCGCTGGAGCCGATCGGCATGCTGCAGCGCGGCATCGCCCTGGGTGAGGTGCTGCGCTGGGCGCTGATGGGCAACGAAGAGCGCATCGGCGCCGAGACCGCGCTGCGCATCGGCCTGGTCAGCGAGGTCGTGTCGTTCGACGAGCTGCGCGGCCGCGCCCACGACATCGCTACGCAGATCGCTGCCCGCCGGCCGGAGGCCATCCAGGGCACCATCCGCGCCATCTGGGAGAGTATCGAGATGCCGCGCCACATCGCGCTGCAGAACGGCCTCGCCTACACCCACATCGGCAACCCGAAGCCCGGCGAGCGCGCCGCCCGCCTGCCCAACCAGAAGCCCGTCATCCGCTGAGCGCTGCGGGCTGAGCATAAGCTGGGGCCAGCGGAGGCGCCCACATGGCCCAGCGAGTCCACGACGTCGCGATCATCGGTGGGGGCGTGGTGGGCTGTGCCATTGCTCACGAGTTGGGTAGGTCGCGTGCGCGTACCGTGCTGCTGGAACAAGCCGCCGATGTCGGGTTCGGCACCAGCAAGGCGAACAGCGGCATCATCCACGGTGGGCACCAGGCCGCGCCCACCACGCTGAAGGGCCATCTGGAGTGGCTGGGCAACCGCATGTGGGGCGACCTGTGCATCGAGCTGGGCTTCGGGTTCGCTCGCGTGGGTGGGCTGACCGTCGCACTCCGCGATGACGAACTGCCGGCGCTGGACAAGCTGCAGCACCAGGCCGCGACCAAGGGCGTGCCGGGGGTGGAGCGCTGGGGACGTGCCGCGCTGCGGCGCGCCGAGCCCAACCTGACGAAGCAGGCGATCGCTGCCGTGTACTCGCCCACGACCGCAGTGATCAACCCCTACGAGGCGTGCTTCGGGTTGGCCGCGAGCGCTGCGCGCAGTGGTGTCGAGGTGCGTACGTTGTCGCCCGTGACCGCGCTTGCTCATGATGGCGAGCTGTGGGTGATCACCACACCCACGGGGCTGGTCAGGGCCCGCTTCGTGCTCAACGCAGCGGGGACTGCGGCGGCGCGCATCTCCGCGCTGGCCGGCGCGGGCACGTACCGCATGAGCTTCCGCAAGGGCGAGGAGTACCTGCTGGACAAGCGGCTCCGCGGCCTGGTCGGCCGTGTGATCTACCCGTGCCCATCGGCCACCAGCAAGGGCACCCTGGTGATTCCCACCTACGACGGCACGATCATGGTCGGCCCCACCGCCGACGAGGTGGCCGACCCCGACGATCTCGCCACCACCGCTGACGGCGCGGCGCGGGTGATCGCGGCGGCCCGGCGATTGGTGCCGGGCATCAGCGAACGCGACGTGATCGCCGAGTTCGCCGGAGTGCGCGCCGTCGTCGACGGAGACGACTTCCGCATCGGCGCCACCGGCGCGCCTGGATTCTTCGACGTGGCGGGCATCCAGTCCCCCGGCTTGACGGCCGCGCCCGCGATCGCAGTGATGGTCGCTGATCTGTTGCGCGGCGCCGGGCTCGACCTCACGCCGGCAGCGGGCGACGGGCGATTGGCACCGCTGCCACCGTTGCCGCCGTTCGTCCACTTCGCCGGTTCGTCCACCGCTCGCCGGCAGGAACTGGCCGCCGCCGATCCGAGGTATGCGCACATCGTGTGCCGGTGCGAGTACGTCACCGAGGCGGAGGTGTGCCATGCGATCGAGCGAGGGGCACACACACTGGACGGCGTGAAGTTCCGCACCCGCGCCGGGATGGGCCGCTGCCAGGGCGGGTTCTGCACGTCGCGGTGCATGGCCCTGCTGGCGCGTGAGATGGGCGTGCCGCTCACGGCGGTCACCAAGCGCGGCGGCGACTCGTGGCTGGTGCTCGACCGCGGTCAGGTGGTGCAGCGGTGATCTCCGATCGACCGCACCTGTTGCGCAGCGAGTACGACGTTGCCATCGTCGGTGGCGGGCCTGCAGGGCTGGGAGCTGCCGTGGCAGCCCGCGAGGCCGGCGCGCAGCGCGTGCTGGTGGTGGACCGCGACACCGAGGCCGGGGGAGTGCTACTGCAGTGCATCCACTCCGGCTTCGGGCTGCATCGCTTCGGCGAGGAGCTGACCGGGCCGGAGTACGCACAACGGGTGCTGTGCGAGGCGCTCGACGACGGCGTCGACGTGGTGACCGAGGCGTTCGTGCTGGACGTCGCGGCGGACCACGCACTCACCATCGCGTCGCCGCGCCATGGAGTCGTCACGGTGCAGGCACGCGCGACCGTGTTGGCGATGGGGGCGCGAGAACGCACTCACAGCGCCATACGCATCCCGGGCGACCGGCCCGCCGGTGTGTTCACCGCCGGGCTGGCACAGCGGCTCGTGAACATCGATGGTGTGCTGCCCGGCCGTCGCGTCGCGATCCTCGGCTCGGGCGACATCGGCCTGATCATGGCTCGTCGTCTCACCTTGGAGGGCGTCGAGGTCGTCGGCGTCTTCGAGCTGCTGCCGCACCCCAACGGGCTCAGCCGCAACATCGTGCAGTGCCTGCACGACTTCGACATCCCGCTGCACCTGTCCACCACGGTCGTCGGCATCCACGGTCGCGATCGCATCCAGCGGGTGACGGTGGCGCCGGTCGACGAAACGCTGCAGCCGTTGATGCAGCGGGCATGGGAGGTTCCCTGCGACACCCTGCTGGTGTCGGTGGGCCTGATCCCCGAAAATGAACTGTCGCAGCAGCTGCGCCTGCGGATCGACCCGGCGACGATGGGGCCGGTGGTCGCCAGCACGATGGAGACCTCGCGCGACGGGCTGTTCGCGTGCGGCAACGTGGTGCACATCCACGACCTGGTCGACTTCGTCAGCGCCGAGGCAGAGCTGGCCGGCCGTCACGCCGGCCGCTATGCCACGGGCCAGGCCACGCCCGCCGACAACGTGCGCCTGTTGCCTGGCGCGAACGTCGGCTACTGCGTGCCGCACACAGTGTCCACCGATCGCGACCATGTCGTCTACCTGCGGGTGCGCACCATGTTCGACCCATGCTTGCTGCGGCTGCGCACCCCCGACGGCACCGTCGTGCACGAGCGCAAGCTGCGCTACGTCGCGCCCGCCGAGATGGTGAACCTGAAGCTGCGGCCGGCGCTGCTGCAGGGCTTCCACGGCGACTCGCTGATCGTGGAGGTGGTGCCGCGATGACCGCGAGCTACCTGTGCATCGGTTGCCCGCTGGGCTGCCGCCTGGAAGTGGACGACGATCCGGGCGGCGACATCCTGGAGGTGCGCGGCTTCTCGTGCAGGAAGGGGAAGGAGTTCGCCGCGCAGGAGCACGTCGACCCACGTCGTTCGGTAACGACGACCGTGGCGTTGCTCGGCGCCGACCTGTGTCGCCTGCCGGTGAAGACTGCCGCGACGGTGCCGAAGGCGTTGGTGCGCGACGTGTGCCGTGCGTTGCGCGCGGTCAGGGTGATCGCTCCGGTGCAGGCAGGCCAAGTGGTGCTGCACGACGTGCTCGGCACGGGTGTCGATGTGGTCGCTACCCGCGCTGTGGCCGCCGGTTGAACCCCCGCCGGGCAGCGTTCAGCTGGGCTCTTTCGGCAGGCCCAACGCCCGCTCGCCGATCACGTTGTGCTGGATCTCGTCGGTGCCGCCGCCGATGGACACACCGGCGGTCGACAGGGCTGCGTACTGCAACGCGCCGCCGCTGACCGCGTCGTTGCCGACGAGCATGCCGCCGGCGCCGGCGATGCGCATGCCCAGGTCGCGCGAGTGACGGGCCATGCCCGACAGCGCGATCTTGGCGATGCTGGCCTCGGGGCCAGAACCGCCCGTGTGACGGGCGCGCAGGTTGGTGAGGCGGTAGACCTCGCTGCGGATGTGGTAGCGGGCCAGGTCGTCGCGCATCACGGGATCGTGGTTCACGCCGGACTTCTGCGCTTCCTTGATCAACACGCGGCTGCTGTTGATCATGGCCTGCGGCTTCTCCTTGGCCTTCTCGCGAGCCATCTCGAACAGTTCGCCCACCGTGCGGTCGAGGTTTCCGCTCTTCGGTCCAGCGGTGACGGTGAGCGCGCCGCGGGCCGACCCAGAGGCCGCCATCTTGCGTTCCAGCCCGAGCACAGTGGTGGCCACGGCCCAGCCACCGCCTTCGCTGCCGATCAGGTCGGTGGCGCGGGCGCGAGCGTCGGTGAGGAACACCTCGCAGAAGTGGGCGCTGCCGTTCATGGTGACCAGCGGTCGCACCTCGACGCCGGGCTGCAGCATGTCGATGAGCAGGAAGCTGACGCCGGCGTGCTTCTGTGCCGTGAAGTCGGTGCGCGCCAGCAGCAGGCCGTGATCGGCCGCATCGGCGCCGGAGTTCCAGACCTTCTGGCCGTTGACGATGTACTCCTCGCCGTCGCGCACGGCGCTGCACCGCACGCTGGCCAGGTCGCTGCCTGCCTCGGGTTCGCTGAACAGCTGGCACCAGTGCTGCTCGCCGGTGGCGATCTTGATCAGCTCGGCCTTGTGCTCGTCGGTGCCGTGCTTCATGATCATCGGCGCAGCCATGTGCGGGCCCATGCCGGTGGGCGCTGCGATGACCCCGCGTGCGCCCATCGACTCGGAGATGGTGCGTGCGGTTGCGCCGTCGGCGTTGCAGCCGCCGATGCCCACCGGCCAGGTGGGCTGCGAGTACCCCGCGGCTGCCAAACGACGCCACCACTCACGTAGCGTGAGCGAGGTATCCCAGTTCTCGGTGATCCAAGCATCCACGTCGGCTGCGATGTTCGACATGATGCGGCTCCTGTCTGCAGCGCGTTGCGCGGCGGTCGTGCCATCCGGGGGCGGAATAAATACTACTCTATTTGCTTGTGGGGGACCAGAGATGACACAACAGTGGATCACGCTCGGGCCACCGATGGCCGATCGGCCACCGCTGCACCCGCGTCACGGGCCGCATGTGTCGAAGGGCGGCACGCCCGCCCGCCTGCCCGGTTCCATGCGGCGCACGCTCACCACTGACATGGTGCGCCCCGACGGCATCACCGGCCGACTGGTGCTGCAGGGCCGCGGACGCGACCTGCGTACCGAGTACCTCGGCGGCCGTGCGACCGTGCTGGCGGAGACCAGCCTGCGCGCCATCGTGGAGTTCGGTGGGCGGCGCGAGGTCAGCGAGCTCGAGAGCCACCCGGCCCACCCTGCCCTGCAGTTGCTGTTGGGCGTGTCGGCGTCCACCGGCTTCCGTGGAGCGGTCGACACGGCGGTGCCCGACCAGCGTGATGCGCAGACGCTGCTGTACGCGCTGCTCGACGACGTGCCGGTCACCACGCTGGTGTCGGGGTACGCGCTCGGCCACGAAGGCGTGCGCCCGGCCAGCACCAGCCCGCTGCACGTGGCCGACCTGTGCGCCGGCTTCCGCTCCGGTGGCACGATCATGATCGAGCTCGACGCGGGGCGCCACTCGCCGATCGTCACCGGGCAGGAGGCGCCGCCGCTGCTGATCGACGACGAAGACCCGTTGGCCTGGCACCACTTCGACCCGTTGCCGGGCACCGGCATGCGGCGCCACCGCCGGCTGGACCTGAACCCGCCCGCCGCCCCCGGGGGCCCGCTGCGTTTCGACGTGCAGTTCCGCGACAGCCACATGTCGCGGGGCGGCGTCGAGACCGTGGTGCACGAGTACTACGTCGCCGGCACCATCGATCCGGTGACGCTGACCATCAGCGCCATCGAGGCCACCGCCGGCTCGCTGCCGTGGACCGAGTGCCCCGAGGCCGCGGCGAGCGCCCAGCGCCTCGTGGGCGCCTCACTCGCCGGGCTGCGGCCGATGGTGCGCACCGACTTCGTCGGCCCGCCCACCTGCACCCATCTCAACGACACCCTGCGCTCGCTCGACGACGTGCAGGGCCTCGTTCGTTTGATGCCCAACCCAGAGGAATCGAAGTGACCGCAGCCATCGACCCGTTGTCCGCTCCCACCGTGACTGCCGCCATGCGCGCAGGCCTCGCGCAGTGGCCCGAGATCGAAGTGACGTTCACAGGCGCCCGCGGCGAACCCACGCAGTCGTTGGCCGCCCTGTTCGCACGAGGTCGCCGGCTGGCGGGTGGCCTGTACGCGCACGGTCTGCGCGCCGGCGACGCGATCGCGATGCAGCTGCCCAACTGGCCCGAGGCAGTGGTCACGTTCGTGGCCGCTGCCGAGCTGGGCCTGACGCTGGTGCCGGTGGTGCACATCTACGGCCAGTCCGAGCTCAAGTTCGTCCTGCGGCAGTCGGGCGCAGTGGCATTGGTGATTCCCGACCAGTGGCGCGGGATCAGCTTCCCCGACCGCATCCAGCCCGCCGATCGGCCCGACACGTTGCGGCACGTGATCGTGCTCGGCGACGACGTGCCGGAAGGCTTCGTCAGCTGGCAGTCGGTGATGGACAGCGCCGGCGAGTACCCCGTGTCCAACCCCTCGCCCGACGACCGCACGCTGCTGCTGTACACCTCGGGAACCACCGGCGAACCGAAGGGCGTGGTGCACACCCACCGCACGCTGATCGCCGAGATCGCCCAGGTGCTGCGCTACATGGACAGCGAGGAAGGCGATGTAGCGCTGGTGTCGTTCCCCATCGGCCACATGGCGGGTGTGTTGGGGTGCATCCGGCTGTTCGTGCGCAACCGGCACTCGATCTTCCTCGATGTGTGGGACGCAGCACTGGCTGCCCGCCTCGTCGACGAGTACGGCGTCACCAGCACCGCCGGCACCCCCTTCCACCTGATCTCGTTGTTCGAGGCGGCCGACGCGGCAGGGCTGTCGCTGGCGTCGTTCCGCAGCTTCATGCTGGGGGCCACCACCGTTGCCCCGTCGCTGATCGAGCAGGCCGACGCGCGTGGCATTCGGGCGTACCGCTGTTACGGCAGCACCGAGCAGCCGACCATCTCCTCGGGCCGTCCCTCGGATTCGTTCCAAGACCGTGCCTTCACCGACGGTCACTTGCTGCCCGGTGTGGAGGTGCGCATCCTCGACGACGACGACCACGACCTGCCGTTCGGCAGCGCCGGCGAGATCGTCACTCGTGGCCCCGACCTGACGCCCGGCTACACCAACCCCGAGCACGACGCCGCCACCCGCCTGCCCGGGGGCTGGTTCCGCACCGGCGACATCGGCGTGCTCGACGAGCGCGGCTTCCTCACCATCACCGACCGCAAGAAGGACATCATCATCCGCGGTGGCGAGAACATCGCCTCGCGCGAGGTGGAAGACGTGCTGGTCACCCACGCCGGCGTGCGCGAGGTGGCGGTCATCGGCTTGCCTGACGAGCGCTACGGCGAGCGGGTCTGCGCCGTGGTGGTGGCCGCCGGCGAGGGCCTGTCGCTCGACGACGTGCGCGCCCACGTGGCCGCCGCCGGCCTGGCGCGCCAGAAGACACCCGAGTCGCTGGTGATCGTGGACGAGATGCCGCGCACCGCCAGCGGCAAGATCCAGAAGGCTGTGCTGCGCGACCGCCTGAAGGGTTGAGGGCGGGCCGGGTTCGCCGGTTGGGCCGGCTTTGCCGGGCCCGGGGTCCCCTGCTGTGTCCAGTTCCACCACTTTCAGACTCGAATGCGCCCGCGCCACATCAGCGTTCGGTGGGCTTCCTGGGCTGAATCGTCCCGGAAGCCGAGACTGACACGCCCCAGTCCGCCCGAACCAGGCTGCTGCCGAGCAGGCGAGCGGCCGTCAGGTGCGGCTGGCGTCGACGATGCAGAAGCGGTTGCCTTCGGTGTCGGCGAGCACCACGAAGTCGGGGTCGGCGGGATAGTCCCAGGCCACGCGAGTCGCACCGAGCGCGACCAGCCGGTCGATCTCCGACGACTGCTCGGCCGCGCTGTCGACGACGAGGTCGAGATGCACCCGCGGCCGTTCCTGGACCGGGGAGGCCGACCGGTTGACGGCGATCCGCGTTCCGACGCGGTCGGGTGGGACCAGGATCGTGAAGTCGTCGGCGGCACCCGGGAACGCCACGATGTCGTAGCGGAACACTGTCGCCCAGAAGGCGACCGCACGATGGACATCGTCAGCGCCGAGCACGATCGTCCCAAGACGGAGCACGACCACAGTCTCGCGCGGCCGCGCGGCGGCCGGAGTCTGAAAGAGGTGAACTGGGCGAACTGCCGCGGCGACCGGCTGCCGGACGAGTCGACGCCGGAGGCTCAGCCCTTCTGGCTGCTGAGGATCACCACGGCGCCGGCAGCCGTGGGGCCACCGATGTTGTGCGTGAGCCCGTTGACCGCGCCGTCGACCTGGTTGTGGGCCTCGCCGCG
>JAUSLQ010000051.1 GCA_030645675.1 Actinomycetota bacterium
GTCGCCGGTCTCATCGAGATCGCCGTGCCGATCTACGAGGCGCAGGGTTCCACCCCGAAGGCAGGCGTCGTGCCGGAAGACATCGTGACCAACCAGTTCATCGATCCGTCGATCAAGCTCTGATCGATCCGGTCACCGACCTGAACAACTGAGAAGGGCGCCGGCCGCGGTCGGCGCCCTTCTCGCGTCCCGACCACCCTCCGAACACGCCCGCTCCCACCGGACTGGTGCCTCGGTGTGGTCGTCCAGGCGCTAGAACGGAACCCGTGGGCGTGCTCATCGACAATCCATTGCTGCTGCTGTTCCTCGTCATGGGGGTCGGTGCGGCGCTGGGCACGGTGCGAATCGGGGGTGTGGCGTTGGGCCCTGCCGCCGCACTGTTCGCCGGTCTGGCCGTCTCTGCCGCCGACGATCGGCTGGCCAACACGCCCCTCATCGTCACCCAGGTGGGCTTGGGCCTGTTCATCTACACCGTCGGCCTCGCCTCCGGCCCGTCGTTCCTGGCCGAGTTCCGCCGTGGCGGCACACGCGTACTGCTGGGCGTCACCGCCCTGTTGGGGATGATCGCTCTGACAGTGCTGGCGTTGGGCAGGGTGCTCGACCTCGACGTGGGTGCCCGCTCGGGCCTGTTCGCCGGTGCGCTGACGAACACCCCTGCACTGTCCGCCGCGATCGGTGGGCTGGGCAGTCGCATCACCGACGGGTCGGTGACCGACCCGGTCGTCGGCTACTCGCTGGCCTACCCCTTCGGCGTGGTCACCATGCTGCTGGCGGCCCACTGGTCGCTGCGGCGCAGCACGCACGTCCCCGCCGGCAGCAGTGCCCCGCCCGCTGCGGCGGCAGGCGCCAACGCCACCAATGCCACCCTGCTGGTGCTGCGCGAGGGCCTGCCCCTGATGGGCGAACTGCAGACGTGGAACGGCACCAAGCTGGCGTTCGGCCGCGTCGAGCAGCGCGGCATGGTGGGCATCGCCACGGCCGACGTGCAGCTGCAGCCTGGCGATCGGTGCACGGTCATCGGCGCACCCGACGACGTCGAGCAGTTCATCGCCTGGGCCGGCGAGCGCAGCCCCAACCACCTCGCGCTGGACCGTGCGCTGCTCGACTTCCGCCGCATCTCGCTGTCCAACCGCAAGCTGGCGGGCACCCACCTGCGCGACCTGCGGCTGGAGACCCGCTTCGGCGCCACCGTCACCCGCGTGCGCCGCGGCGACGCGGATCTGGTGGCCGATGGCGATTTCGTGCTGCGCCTCGGCGACCGGTTGCGGGTCGTCGGCCCCGCCTCCCGCCTCGGGCAGGTGGCCACTCTGCTGGGCGACAGCGACCGCAGCCTCGGCGAGGTCGACGCGATGGGCTTCTCGCTGGGCCTGGCCATCGGGTTGCTGATCGGCCTGATCGAAGTGCCGCTGCCCGGCGGGGGCAGCATCGAACTGGGCGTGGGCGGTGGGCCGCTGATCGCCGGCATCGTGCTGGGCACCCTGTCGCGCAGCGGCCCCATCACCTGGCAGGTACCGCACGCGGCCAACCTGACGCTGCGGCAGCTGGGCATCCTGATGTTCCTGGGGGCCGTGGGCATCCGCTCCGGGGCCACCTTCGCCGACGCAGTCGGCACTGCGCTGGGCGGCCGCCTGGCGCTGGCCGCGGCCATCGTGACGGTGGTGCTGGCGCTGGCCGCGTTGTTGCTCTCGCGTCTGCTGCGCACCGACCCGGTCACCGCCGCCGGCCACATCGCCGGCATCGAGACCCAGCCGGCGGTGCACGCCTACGCCGCTGAGGCCACCAAGGGCGACCAGCGGGTCGACGCCGGCTACGCGCTGGTGCTGCCGGTGGCGATGATCGTCAAACTGATCCTGGTGCAGTTGCTGATCTGACCCGGCCGAGCCAGTGGTGGCCCGGCCGGTCGGCGACGGCAGGCGTCGCGGCCGTGCTTCAGAACAGGAAGCCGGTGACGTCGAGCAGCAGGTGCGTGGCGGCGCTGGAGCGCACCTTGACCGCTCCCCCGGCGGACAGCGCGGTGGTGAACGCGGAGGCGGTGGCGCCACCCGGGCGGAAGTTGACGTTCGACGTACCCGGGAACGCGATGTCGGCCGGGAACACGGCGACGTTGCCGAAGACCAGCGGGCCGACGGCGGTGAGCGTGCCGAACACACCCTTCGCCCCGGCGGGCACCGACACCGCACCCACCACGACCCCGGTGATGTTCACGGTCAGGTCGACGTTGGCCGTCAACTGGTTGCCACCGTTGGTCTGCGGGGCGCCGTTTCCACGCGTGTCGAGGATGCGGATGGGTGCGGCCAGCAGGTTCAGCGAACCACCTGCGTCGGCATACGCCGGGTGCTGGCTGACCACCTTGCGCCACGTGCCGGGAATGCCCGTCGTGGTGCAGATGTACAGGTCGCCGTTGCTGTCGCGCCACTGCTCGCCGGCGTTGGCCGGCGCGAAAGCCGGCGGACCGGAGGAGAGGGAGGTGACCTGGCGGAACCGGCCCTCCACCCGGGCGGCGAGTGCGTTGGGGGGTGCGACGGCGTTGATGCCGATGCCACCCGCGCCGGTGGCCTGGGCCTGGACGCCGATGGTGTCGTTGGTGAGGCCGTGCACACCGATGGTGCTCGACCCGTTGTTCACGTAGCCCTTCACACCGGTGCCGTTGCCGGAAGCACCGCCCGCGTCGGCGAAACCGAGCACACCGATCGGCTCCGTGGGAAGCGCGACGGGGATGCTCCGGTTCGCGGCGCCGAAAACGCCGATGCCCTTGTTGTTCGAGTCGCCGAAGTTCCTGACTTCACCGACGACCGCCATTCGGTGCCCACCACTGGCGTCCGAGTCGGACGTAGTGGCGTAGATCGCCGTGCGCCAGGTGCTGTCGGCCGCGTTCGTGAAGCCCGTCCAGTTCCCCACGTTGAACACGTTTTGAGCCAGCTCGGTGAAGGACACGCTCTCCAGAATCGTGGTGTCTGCATTGGCCGTTGCGGCGTTGGACTGACCGAGGAGCAGGCTGTCGCCGGTCGCAGCTGCTGCCGGCTCGACTGCAGCCACCGAGGCCGCCACCGCGCCGATTGCGGCGCCGGCCGCCAGCTTGACGAACCCGCGCCGGCCCGAGGTCGGTTCGGAGTGCTCGCCCGCCGAGGCGACGCCACCGTCGTCGGTGGTGCCGGCCAGCGCGAGCGAGCGGCGCGAGCGGGTGGCCGGGAGTGGCTCGACCGAACCGATTCCCACCGAACCCACTTCGGCCCGCAGCACGGCCATCTCTGCTCGCAGCGAGGCCAGCTCTTCGCGCAACTGCGCCACCGTCTCTTCGTCGCCCATCGTCTGCTCCTTCGATCCACCGATCGGCCCGCTGTTCGAGCCATCGAGTGACCCGACGCTACTCCGCCGGCGATGGGCCCCCATCCGAGCGATCGGCGTCTGAGCAGCAGATCAGCCGCGGGCCGATCAGCCAGCCGACCTCAGACTGCCACGGCAGCGGCCAGCACCACCTGCAGCAGCACGTCGGCCCCGGCGGTGATGTCGGCCGGATGGGTGTGCTCGGCGATGTTGTGCGACAGGCCGTTGACGCTGGGCACGAACACCATTGCCGTGGGGCACACGCGGGCCAGCATCTGTGCGTCGTGGCCGGCGCCGCTGGGCATGCGCTTGGTGGTGTGCCCCAGGCGCCGGGCGGTGGCCTCCACCAGATCCACCATCGCGGTGTCGAACTCCACCGGCTGGAAGCGGGCCAGCGAGCGGCGGGCGATGGTGACGCCCTCCTCCCCCGCCAGCCCCGCGCACAACTGCTGGAACTCGGCCTCGGCCTGCAGCAGCAGCGACTCGTCGGTGTTGCGCAGGTCGACCGTCATCGTCACTGCGCCAGGCACGACGTTGACCAGGTTGGGCTCGAGCTCGCAGCGGCCGACGGTGGCCACCTGTGTGCCGCCCATGCGCTGGGCGATCGCCCGCACCCCCACGGTGATGGCGGCGGCCACGTAGCCGGGGTCGTGCCGCAGGCGCATGGGCGTGGTGCCGGCGTGCGCCGACTGACCGGTGATGGTCAGCTCGGTCCACGAGATGCCCTGCACCCCGGTGACAGCACCGATGGTGACGCCTTCGTCCTCCAGCACAGGGCCCTGCTCGATGTGCAACTCGAAGTACGCGTGCGGCGCCCCTGCAGCCGGGCACGGCAGCGACCCGGCGTAGCCGATGCGTTGCAGCTCCTCGCCCAGCCGGGCGCCGTCGTCGGCCGCCCGCACGTCGAGCGCGTCTTCCAGCCCCATCCCGCCCACGTACACCAGGCTGCCCAGCATGTCGGGCTGGAAGCGAGCCCCTTCCTCGTCGGTGAAGAACGCCACGGCAACGGGGTGGCGGGTGCGCACGCCGTGCTGCTCGAGCGTCTCGATCACCTCCAGACCGCCCAGCACCCCGAGGTTGCCGTCGAAGCGGCCACCGGTACGAACGGTGTCGATGTGCGAACCGATCATCACCGGTGCGGCATCGGGGTCGGTGCCCGCACGCACGCCCACGACGTTGCCGATCGCGTCGATGCCCACCGCCAGGCCCAGGTCGTGCATCCAGCCGACCACCAGGTCGCGGCCCTCGCGGTCGGCGTCGGTCAGCGCGAGGCGGGCACAACCCCGTTCACCGTTCGGGCCCAGCACTGCGCCAACCTCGCCGAGTGCCTCCAGGCGGGCGCACAGGCGGCCGCCGTCGGCGCGCAGGTGCGACGTGCTCATGCGTACCCGGCGGCAGGCCCATCCGACCCCCCACCCACCGGCCCTGCCGCCGGACGACCGAAGTCGAAGACCGCGATCTCGCGCAGCGCTTCGCAGAACCCGCGCACCGCGCCGTCGAACAGCTGTGCACCCAGCTCGGAGTTGGCCGCCGTGGGGTCGCCGATGTACCCGTCGGGAAAGAAGTCGTTCGACATCCAACCGAAGCTGACCCGGCCACCGAAACGCACGTACTGGTTCAGCGCCAACGCCTCGGGCACCCGTCGTTCGGCCTTGCTCATGTCGACCAGGTGAGGTGCCAGGTGCAGCATCAGCGACGTCTCATCGGTGCCGCCGTGCACGCCCATGCCCAACTCGGCTGCCGGCGACAGGCCACCCTGGTCGGCGGGCACCCCCGGGTGGGTGAGGAACGTCATCAGCCCGTGCTGCAGGCGCAGCTCGCGGTTGGCGACGTTCAGCAGCGCACTGTTGCCGCCGTGGCCGTTCAGGAACACCAGTCGCTTCGCCGGCGTGGTGGCCAAGCAGCGACCGAGGTCGTTCAGCACGGCCAGCAATGTGGTGGCCGACAGCCATACGGTGCCCGGCGACCAGGCGTGCTCGTTGCTCTTCGTGTACTCCAGTGTGGGCAGCAGCCACACGTCGAGCTCGTCGCCCACCTGCGCCACCGCGGCCTCGGCGACGGCCGTGGCCACCACCGAATCGGTGCTGAGCGGCAGGTGCGGGCCGTGCTGCTCGATGGCGCCCAGGGGCTGCACCAGGATGCTGCGATCGGTGAGCCGCTCGGCCACCTGGGGGCCGGAGAGGTCGGCGAAGTAACGAACACGAGTCACATCTGCACGCTACCCGTCGAGGCGCGAACGGCCCGGCAGAATGGGCCGATGACTGCAGCCACCGCACACCCCGCCACCGACTACGACGCGATCGTCGTCGGTGGCGGCCACAACGGGCTGGTGTGCGCCGCGTACCTCGCCCGTGGCGGTCTGCGCACACTGCTGGTGGAGGCTCGTCACCAGGTGGGCGGCACGGCAGCGAGCGAGCAGTTCGAGAACGCCACGGTCAACATCTGCAACTGCGACCACATCACCTTCCGCACCACGCCGGTGATCGAGGAGCTGCGGCTGGAGCACCACGGCCTGCGCTACCTCGACGTCGAGCCGTCGCAGGTCAACATGGCCTGGAGCGGAGGCCCGGCATGGGCCAGCTACCACGACGTGGAGCAGACGCTGGAGTCCATCGGCCGCAGCTACCCGCAGGAGGTGGCCGGCTACCGCCGCTACCTGAAGGTGGCGATGCCCGCGGTGCGGCTGGTGTTCGAGGCCGCCAATGAGGCGCCGAACTTCCGCGAGCTCAACATGCTGGCCTTCCAGCACCGCTTCCGCGGCGTGGGCACCGTGCTGCGCTGGAGCCGGCGCAGTGCGGCCGACGTCATGCGCGAGTACTTCACCACCGACGCGTTGCAGGCACCCGGCCTGCTGGTCGGCCCGATGGTGTGGGGCATCTCGCCGGAGATGAAGGGCAGCGGCTTGGGCGCGCTCACGTACGCGGTACGGCACGTCGGCCGCGTCGGCCGCCCCATCGGTGGCAGCGGCGAGGTGCCACGCACGCTGCGCGCCGCATTCGAGGCCGCCGGCGGAACGGTGTGGGTGAACACCCGTGTCGGCGAGATCACGTGTGAGGGCGAGGGCGTCCGCGGCATCGCGCTGGACGACGGCACCGAGGTGACGGCCGGCGTGGTGGTGTCGGCCTGCAACCCGCACGACACGTTCCTGAAGTGGCTGCGCAATCCGCCGCCCCAGGCAGCCGGGCTGGTGCAGCGATGGAAGGCCATCCCGCAGGACGACGGCTACGAATCGAAGATCGACGCGCTGCTCGGCGCGGTGCCGCATCTGAAGGCCGCAGCGCAAGCGGGCCTCGACGGCGACCTGACGGCCACGTACGCGATCGCACCCTCGATCGCAGAGATGCACCGCGGGTACGAACTGATGGCCAAGGGCGAGGTGCTCCCCCGCCCCGGCCTGCTGGCCAACGTGCCGTCCGTGGGCGACCCGTCGGTGGCGCCCGCCGGCCGCCACGTGCTGAGCCTGGAAGCACTGTTCACCCCCTACGGTCTGCCCGGCGGGTGGGCCGGCAGCACCGAGCCCGCCCGCTGGCTGGATGCCTTCGGCGAGCTGGCCGAGCCGGGCTTCCGCGAGTCGGTCCTGGAGTGGCGGGCGATGACCCCCGATCGCTACGAGCGAGAGTTCCACATGCCGCACGGGCACGCCACCAGCTTCGCCGGCGGCCCGTTGGCCGCGCTGCGCAACAAGAACCCAGAGCTCACCGGTTACGAAACCGCGGTGCGCGGCCTGTACATCACCGGCGCCGCCACCTTCCCCGGAGCCGGTGTGTGGGGCGCCAGCGGCCGCAACGCCGCCAACGTGGTGCTGCGCAAAGTAGGTGCAGCACCCGCTCGGATGTGATCATGGCGGGAGCGCCCGCAGGCCGGCCGGCGCTCGTGGAAGGGTAGAACACGATGCTCGACTGGTCCGACGACCACCAGATGATGCGTGCCGCAGTGCGCGAGTTCGTCGAGCGCGAGGTGGTGCCGCTGCGCGACGAACTGGAGCACGGCTCGATGCCGCCGTACGAGGTGTTGCGCAAGTACGTGCGCACGTTCGGGATCGACGATCTGGCCCGCGAGCGGTACGCACGCGAGCTGGCCGGCGGCCCGCCGTTCACCACGGAAGAACGGTTCGAACGCGCCGTCCTGACGCTGCTGCCGATGGTCGAACTGTGCCGGCACTGCCCCGGGCTGGTCACAGCCATGGGCGTGTCGATGAACCTTGCCGGCAACGCCATCAAGAAGGGAACGCCCGAGCAGCGCGAGCGCTGGGCGCTGCCGCTGCTGACGATGGAGAAGGTGGGCGCGTGGGCGATCACCGAGCCCGACAGCGGCTCGGATGCGTTCGGTGGCATGCGGTCGTCGGCGGTGCGCGACGGCGACGAGTTCGTGCTGAACGGCTCGAAGACGTTCATCACCAACGGCCCATACGCCGACACCACGGTGTTCATCTGCAAGCTCGACGACGGGGTGACCGCGCCCCGAGAGCGGCGGGTGTTGTCGTTCGTGCTCGAGCGGGGCACGCCCGGCTTCGAGCAATCACCGCCGCTGCGCAAGATGGGCCTGCACTCCTCACCCACTGGCCAGCTGTTCGTCACCGACGTGCGGGTCGGCATCGACCGCCTGATCGGCGGCGCGGCCGCGCTGGGCGAGGGCGAGCGGGCGGCGAAGACCGCCAAGAGCGCCGCGGATCAGCAGAACGCCCGCGACGCCGCCCGCGCCACGTTCGCCTCCGAACGCGCCAGCGTGGCGGCGATGGCGCTGGGCATCATCGAGCAGTGCCTGTCGGTGGCCGTCGACTACGCCCGCAACCGGGTGCAGTTCGGCAAGCCGATCGGCGAGTTCCAGCTGATCCAGGCGAAGCTGGCGGGCATGGAGGTGGCCCGCGTGAACGTACAGAACATGCTGTTCCGCTACCTGGAGACGATGCGTGCCGGCCGCAGCCTGTCGTTCGCCGAGGCGTCGGCGATCAAGCTGTACTCGGCACGGGCCGCCACCGAGGTGGCGCTCGACGCAGTGCAGGTGTTGGGCGGCAACGGCTACATGGCCGAGTACCACGTCGAGCAACTGGCCCGCGACGCAAAGGTGCTGCAGATCTACGCCGGCACCGACGAACTGCAGACCACCGCCATCGCCAAGGACCTGCTGCGCGGCTGAGCCGCTGTCGTGCCGCGCCACTCTGCCGAACTCCCACCGCATCCCGATTCGTGCCGGTCCGGAATCTGTGCCGGGGACCGGGACGATTCAGCCCGGGAATCCGGAATGGAACGGATCAGCCCGGGAATCCGGGCCACTCCGTGGCCATCGGACCGGCGCGGACCGGCCGCGCCCGCACAACCGGCCCGGCGGCACCCCACCCCGCAGGCGCGGCTCAGGCGTCCTTGACGCTCCAGTCGCGCCGGGCCACGGGGTCCTTGTCGCTCCAGGGGAAGTTGATCCACTCGTCGGTGCGCTTCCACACGTACTCGCACTTCACCTGCGAGTGGCTCTTCTCGTACAGCACGGCCGTGCGCACCTCGGCCACCTTGCCCTCGCAGAAGTCCTGCACACTGAGCAACGTGTGGCCGGTGTCGGCGACGTCGTCGGCGATGAGGATCTTGAAGTGACTGGCATCGACGAAGTCGGGTGCCGGCGGCAGGATGCGGGGCACCTCCAACCGCTCGTCGACCCCGGTGTAGAACTCCACGTTCATCGTGTAGACGTTCTTCACGCTGAGGGCGTAGCCGAGCGCACCGCCGATGAGCAGGCCGCCACGAGCGATCGACAGGATCATGTCGGGCTCGTAGTCGTCAGCCACCATCTGGGCCAACTCCCGCGAGGCGTTTCCGAAGATCTCCCAGGACATGATTTCACGTTCGTTCGACACGAAGGCCAACCTAACCGATCCGTACGCGGACCGGTAAAGGCGACCCGGAGCGCACTACGCGTCGAAGCAGATGTCGCCCGGTCGCACGGGCACGCGGTGCAGATCCTTGCCGATCGCGTCGCGGATGGCGGCCACCACGGCCGGGGTGGACGACACGGTGGGCGGCTCGCCGACGCCCTTGGCGCCCAGCGGCGACAGCGGCTCAGGCTCTTCCACCAGCGAGATCACGACATCGGGCATGTCGAGGAAGGTGGGCAGCAGGTAGTCGGTGAACGTCGCGTTGCGCACGTATCCGTCGACCTGCAGCAGCTCTTCCATCACCGCCAGGCCCACGCCCTGCGCGATGCCACCCTCGATCTGGCCGACCACGCTGAGCGGGTTCAGTGCCCGCCCCACGTCTTGCGCGGTGGCCACCTGCACCACCTTCACCAGGCCCAACTCGGTGTCGACATCCACCACTGCCCGATGGGCCACGAAGGCGAACGCCGTGTGGCAGTTGCCCTGGCCGTTCTCGTCGAGGTCTTCCGTGGGCGGGTGATGGTGCTCGAACGTCTCCTCGATGTCGAGCCCAGCCGCGGCCTGCGCCACCGGCACCCGCAGCGTGCCCGCCGCATCGACGATGTCGGTGCCGTCGATGGACAGCAGGTCGGCCGGGACGCCGTAGAGGGATGCCGCCGCCTCCAGCAGCCGCGCTCGCACCTGCCGGGCCGCGCCCAGCACCGCGCCGCCGCTCATCCAGGTCTGCCGCGATGCGGAGGTGGAGCCAGCGGACCCGATCGTGGTGTCGATGGGTTCCACCAACACCTCTTCCACACCCAGCTCGTCGCGCACGATCTGGCCGGCGATCGTGACGAAGCCCTGGCCCACCTCGACTGTCGCGAACTTCACGAAGGCGACCCCGCCGGCCAGGCGCACACGCGCCACCGAGTAGTCGTCGAACGCCTCGCTGTACATCAGGTTCTTGATGCCGACACCCCAGCCGATGCCACGCACGACGTGGCCACGATCGGCGGTGAGGCCGGCGCCGCCGGGCAGGCGCAGAGGGTCGAGAATGTGGCCGCCCACTGGCTGATCGGGCAGCGGCAGCTCGGCGGTCTCGCGGATCAGGCGGGCCACGGGCGCGTTGCTGGTCATCACCTGGCCGGTGATGAGCGTGTCGCCGGTGGACATCGCGTTGCGCAGGCGGATCTCCACCGGGTCGACGCCGACGGCGGCAGCCAGCTTGTCCATCTGGCCCTCGTGGGCGAAGCACGCCTGCACCACGCCGAAGCCGCGCATCGCGCCGGAGGGCAGGTTGTTGGTGCGCACCGCCCAACCGTCGACCGTCGCCGCCGGGCACTTGTACGGCCCCTGCGCGTGGGTGACGCCGTTGACCAGCACCGCCGACGAGGTGCTGGCATATGCGCCACCGTCGAACACGAACCGGGCCTCGATGCGCCGGATGTGCCCGTCGTGGTCGG
>JAUSLQ010000068.1 GCA_030645675.1 Actinomycetota bacterium
CCTGGCGCGAGGGCCCGTTCAACGAGTACCTCTACAACTTCTTCAAGTCGCTGTCCGAAGAGCGCATGGTGCGCGCCGAGGCCGAGGCGCTGCGCAAGCACGACCCCGACCGCGACGGCCTGGCCCATGAAGAGTTCGAGCTCGACGGCTGGATCATCGAGCGCACCTGCCCGCACCGCCAGGCCGACCTGAAGGTGTTCGGCGAGATCGACGGCGACGAGTTCGTGTGCACTCTCCACGGCTGGCGCTTCGACCTGGCCACCGGCACCTGCCGCAACGCGGCCGACCACCACCTGCGCGTGCGCCGCGCCGGTACGCCGGCACCCACGGTGGCCGCCGGCAGCCCCGGCGACTGACATCGCACCAATGCTCTGCGCCGTTCTGCGTCATGCACCGGGCGCTGTCTGCGTCTAGACCACATGAAGCCGCGGCGGCAGCTCCCCGATTCCACGCTGTCTGCGTGGCTGCTACGCATCGCCGACACCGGCGCGCAGCCCGACCGGCGGCTGTACGACGCCGCCACCGACCTGGTGGAGACGATGGGTGAACGCCCGGCAGGGCTGCACGGAGCGCTGTACCGGTTCGGGAACGAACTGGGCAGCGATGGCTGGCCGATCGGCACGATCGACGGCTGGCTGCAGCTGTTGAGCGCCGGCCTGGACCGGCCGCGGCGGCGTCAGCTGGCGCGTTTCGGTGCGCGCACCTCACTGGCCGAGGGTTGGGCCGACGGCTACGTGCGCGGCGCACACACCGGCAGGTGGATCGACCCGATCACCGGGCTGGAGACGTTGCTGGTGCTGCGCCTGCGCCTGCGCGAGGTGTACGAGCAGAGCCTGGCCGCGCACGTGTCGGCCGCCGATCTGTACTCGCTGATCATCGTCGACCTCGACACTCACGGGTTGCCGCTGCTGGAAGCCGATCTGTTGCTGGCCGGCGTGGCCGACACGGTGCGGGGGGTGTTCCAGCGGGGCGAGACCATCGCCAGGGCCGGCGACCGCATCATGGTGCTGGCGGCGCACTCGGCCGATACCGAGTCGCTGACGGAGATCCTGGCCGACCGGCTGCGCCTGGGCCACAGCACGCGCCGGGCGCGGGCCAACGTGCTGGCCGACCACCTGCCCGAAGTGCAGGCCTACGAAGCCGACGTGATCGACCGCTACCTGCGCGACCTGGTCGCCTGACCGGCCGCAGCCACGCGAGTCGGCGGTGGGCCGACCCGGACGGTGGTCTGAACGCCGACTTGGCCGGGGTTGCTGCAAGTCGGCGGTGGGCCGACCCGGACCGTGGTCTGAACGCCGACTTGGCCGGGTCGAGGCTGGGTCGAGGTTCAGTCGAGGTTCATTCGTGGACCCAGACCGGGGTGCCGACGGGCACCAGGCCGCTGTCCCACACGAAATCCATCGCCTGGGTGCTGAGCCGCACGCAGCCGTGCGACGCCGGGTAGTTGGGCACGCTGGTCATGCCGTGGATGGCCACGCCGCCGTGGAAGTACTTCGGGCGGTAGATCTGGCCGAGGTCGCCCTCCCACCAGCCGTCGGGACGCTCGCGGGTGACCTCCCACAGACCGTTGGGGGTGATTGCGTCGCCCTTCTCGATCTTGGTGGGGTCGTTCTTGTTGGTGGCCTCGTAGGGGATGCCACTGCCGGTGGACGTGTTGAACGCCCACAGCGTCTTGCCGTTGACCACGATGAACAGCAGCTGCTTGGCCTTGTCGATCTCCACCAGCGTGCCGCTGTCGGCGGTGCCGTGGGCCCGCTCGGTGAAGGCGGTGAGGTATGCCGCGGTACCCTCGTCGACCTTGCCGGTGGCGGGCAGGCCGAGGTACTTCTGGAAGGCCATCACGGCCTGCAGGGTGGCAAAGCCGTACGAGCCGTCGCTGCCACCGTTCCAGAAGCCCAGCTGCGTGAGGCGCTCCTGGATGGCCACCGTGTCGGCGCCGTTGCGCGTGCCGACGGCCACCAGCGGCGTGGGCCACGGGCCGACGATCTCGACGTTGGGGGCCAGGGTGGTGGTGGGCGCGGCCGTCGTGGTGGGCGCAGCCGTGGTGGTCGTGGACTCGGACGTGGTGGTGGCCGGCACCGTCGTTGTCGTGGCGACCGTGGCCTGGGTGGTGGTGGCTGCGACTGTCGTGCTGGTGGGCGGCGTGCTCTCGGCGCTGGAGGTTTGCGAGCAGGCCGACATGCCGACGAGCGCGCCTGTGGCGCACAGCCAGGCGATGCCGGTTCGAAGGGGGGTCATGTGGAGGAGCCTCTGGGGGAAAAGCGACCGATGTCAAGGCCAGACTAGCCAACCGGCGGGCTAGAACGACGGCAGCTCGAACCAGATCGTGAGCCCGTACTTCACGCCGCTGCGCAGGGGCGTCGCCTGGTGTGGGTGGGTGACCAACGAAGGCCACACGATCAGCTCGCCGACGGCGGCCGGTTGGTTGGTGACACCCTGCCGCGGGAAGTCGAGCACGGCACCCTCGTAGCCCTCGTTCAGCTTCGCCGAGGCCGACACCTGGGCGACGTCGTGGTGCAATCGCAAGTGCTCTTGCTGCCCCATCGCGTACTTGATCACGAACACGTCGCGCAGGCCGTGGTAGTCGATGTACGGCCACACCTGCTGCAGTTGTGGCCAGATGCGCACCCCGAGGTCGATCTCCACCGCCTCGAACAGGCGTGGGCTGATCAGGGCCAGCGACACCTCGTGGCCGGGCACAGGGTCGTCGGGCTGGGGTTCGAACGCGCCCACGGCCTCCGCCGCGCGGATGACGGTGGTGCAGAACGACGGGGTCCAGAACGGCACGATGAGCACGTCGTCGCTGATCGCGCGCACGTCGTCGCGCTCGTCGATCGCCCCCTGGTACCCGAGGATCTGCTGCAGGTCGTCGGGTTGTGCCGCCGGTTGTGCCGGAGTCTGTGCCGGAGTCTGTGCAGTGTCGTCGCCCATCGGGAGCAAGCGTGTCAGAGATCGGTGTCGCGAAGCCACCACGGCTCGCGCGGCACGGTGCCGATGTCGAAGCCGGCTGCCAGCTCGGCGGCCGTCACCCGGTCGGTGGGTGCACACAGGCCCAGGCTGGCGCCCAGCCGGGCCAGCACCTCGGTGGCGGCCAGGCCGCGCTCGGCCAGTTGCGCGAGCGTGACCGCGCCGTGCCGCTTGGCCAGGCGGCTGCCGTCGGGAGCGAGTACCAGCGGCACGTGCGCGTACACGGGCGCGGGAAGCCCCAGCAGTTGCTGCAGCAGCCGCTGGCGTGGGGTGCTGGACAGCAGGTCGTCGCCGCGCACCACGTGGCTGACGCCCTGGAGCGCATCATCGACCACCACGGCCAGGTTGTACGCGGGCACCCCGTCGTTGCGCTGCAGCACCACATCGTCGACCCCACCCTCGTAGGGGCCGGCGATCAGGTCGGCCACCATGAAGCGTTCGCCATCGGTGCGCAGGCGCAGCGCCGGCCGGCGCCCGGCCGCAGCGTGCGTGGCTCGTTGGGCCGTGGTCAGCGCCCGGCAGGTGCCCGGGTAGGCGCCGTCGGGCTGCACACCGTGCGGTGCCTGCGCCGCCTCGCGGATCTCGCGCCGCGTGCAGAAGCACTCGTACACGCGCCCCTGCTGCTGCAGGGTGGCGATGGCGTCGCGGTACAGAGGGAAGCGTTCCGATTGCCGCACCACCGGCCCGTCGTGGTGCATGCCCAATGCGGCCAACGACGCCAGCTGGTCGGCCTCGTGCGCCGCGGATGCGGTCGCCAGATCGAGGTCTTCCATGCGCACCAGCCACTCGCCATCGGCCGCCCGCGCCTGCAACCACGACACCAGCGCCGTGCGCAGGTTGCCCAGGTGCAGCGCGCCGGTGGGAGAGGGGGCGAATCTGCCGCGCATCCGGCCAGTATCCAGGCAGGAAGCCACCTTCGGCCGCCCGTGAGCCCCTTTCTGTCGCCAATTCGTTCGACCACTTCAAGTGTTGGACCTGAACTGCCGAAGACAATCCGACGCGGTCCGCCGGACGGTTGCGCATGAGGGAAGGAACACATGGTGGCGGCAGAGCCGGGTGTGCAGCAGGCGGACGAAGCAACCGCCAGCTTCGTTCGCGAGCGCGCCCTGGCGATCGTGGCCACCAACCTGGCGCCGGCCCCATTCCTGCTGCTGCCGTTCACCCTGCTGGTCAGCTCGCTGCTGCGCAAGGACGTCTCGTCGGTGCGCCTCGGCTGGTGGCTGCTGACCTCCGTGGGCGCGACGGCGATCACCCTCTTCGCTCTCTACCGCTACTACATGCGCGGCGACAGCTCGGGCACGCCACGGATGACCCAGCTGGCGATCGGCGCGTCGTTCGCCTCCATCGGCTTGCTGTTCGGCATCTGCCCTTGGGTTGCCACCGATCACACGGTGGAGGTGATCCTGCTGTTCACCTTGTTCCCCAGCACGGCCAGTGCAGTCGGCTGCATCGTCACGGCCGGCCGCCGCGACCTGTTCCTGGCCTTCCTGGTGCCGTTGGTCGGGTCGCTGTCGTGGTCGCTGATCGCAGCGCCCGACAGCCGGCTGCGCGGTCTGGGCATCATCGCCATCTTCTTCGGCTTCGGCCTGCTGATCCTGCACCACGTGGTCAGCCGCAACACGATCGACGCGATCCGCCTGCAGTGGCGCAGTGAGCGGCTGCTGCGCGACCTGGCCCACGAACGCAGCGAGCTGACCGGCGTGAACGAACAGCTGGCCACCACCAACCGGCGGCTGGCCCACCAAGCGACGCACGACCCGCTCACCGGGCTGTTCAACCGACGCGGCACGCTGGAGCTGCTGGAGCAGACGCTGAACACCGCCGGCGAGCAGAGCCCGGTAGGCCTGCTGTTCTGCGACCTCGACCGGTTCAAGGCCGTCAACGACGCACTCGGCCACCGCGGTGGCGACAGGTTCATCAGCATCATCGCCGACCGCCTGTCGCGCAGCCTGGAGCCGGGGTGCATCGCCGGCCGCATGGGTGGTGACGAGTTCGTGGTGGTGCTGCCCGGGATGGACATCGGCGCGACCGCCGCCATCGCCAACCGGCTGGTGGGCGTGCTGGCCCAGCCCGTGTACGCCGAGGGGCGCGAGGTGCCCAGTTCGGTCAGCATCGGTGTCGCGGTCTCGCCGCAGCACGGGTCGGCGGCCAGCGAGCTGCTGCGCCACGCCAACGCCGCGCTGTACCGCGCGAAGGCCGGCGGCCGCAACCGCGTGGAGATGTTCGACGGCGCGATGCAGCAGGAGATGGTCAGCCGCCTGGAAGGCGAGCAGGCGCTGCGCCGGGCGATCGACGACGGCGAGATCCTCGCCTTCTTCCAGCCGGAGATCGATGCCACCAGCGGCTCCGTGGTCGGCGCCGAGCTGCTGGCCCGCTGGGTGCGTCGCGACGGCACCGTGACCAGCGCGCAGGAGTTCCTCGCGGTCGCGATCTCGGCTGGGCTGCTGGAGCGCGTCACCGACAAGGTGATCAGCAGTGCCCGCCCGCACATGCGTCGCCTGGCGCTGCTGGGCCTGCCCGAAGGGTTCCGCTTCCGCATCAACACGGCCCCCGCGGCCACCGAGCGCAGCTGGCGCGACGACCCGATCGACCAGATGCTGCAGGGCATCGACCCGGCATGGGTGACGGTCGACGTGCGCGAGAGCTCGGTGGACGGCGACCTGCCGTCGGCCGCCGCCAACCTGGCCTCGTTCCGCGCCCGTGGCGGCCGCGTGTGCCTGGACGACTTCGCCCGCGGTGTGTCGTCGCTGAGCCTGCTGCGCCGGCTGCCGCTGGACGAGGTGCGCATCGACCGGGTCTCGATCGACACCATCACCGCCCACCCCCACGACCGGGCGATCGTGCGCTCGATCATCGCGCTCGTGCGCGAGATCGGCCTGGCCGTGACCGCAGATGGAGTGGAGACCGGTGCCCAGGCCGACGCGTTGATCGCGCTGGGCTGCGTACGCCAGCAGGGCCATCTGTACGCGCCGGCGTTGCCGGCCGGCGAGTTCGAGGACTATCTGCTGGCCCGGATGGCCGAGCGCTACGCCGCCGCGCTGGACCCGCGACCTACGTGGGAGACGGGCGATCTGACCTAGTCTCTGGGCGTCAGCTCGAGAAGGGGTGGGACATGTTCTGTCCATCGTGTGGCACGGTCGTTCAACCTGCACAGAAGTTCTGCAACGAGTGCGGTGCGGCGATGGCGCACGGCGTGGCCACCCCGTCCAGCGCGCCGTCGTCGGCAGCGCCCACACCCGCCGCCGGCATGTCGCTGCCCCCTCCCCCGACAGTGGCCGGTGCGCCTGCTGCGCCCGCCGCCACCGCAGCGTCCTACGCCGCCGAGTACGAGCCGACGGCCGCGCTGAACGTCGTGGAGCAGACCTCACCCACCGGTTACCAGCCCGACGCCGGCTGGGAAGCCGGGGCCACCACCGCCTGGCCGGCTACGAGCGGTACCACCGGCGAGCATCCGGTGATCGTTGGCGCGGAGCCGTTCCGCATCACCCCGTTGGTCGGCGTGTCGGCGTTGGCGGCGGTGCTGGCCGTCGCCGCCGCAGTCACCGACGTGGCCAGCTACGAGGTGTCGGGCGACACCGTCGAGTCGGCGGTGTTCACGCTGAACGACCTGTCCACGAACAACCTCGTCGGCGTCGTCATCGCCGCGCTGTTGCTGGTCGGCGGCGCCGCCCTCGGCGCCACGGGCAGGCGGGTGGGTACCGGCCTCGCAGGCGGGGCAGGCCTGGCGCTGGCCGGCGTGGCCAGCATGACCGTCGGCACCGTGACGCGGATCTTCGACGCGCAGGAGGTGACCCTGCTGTCCATCCCCGACTCCAGCTTCGTGCTGGTGAAGACGCAGGAGATCGGCTTCTGGCTGGCGGCCATCGCCGGCATGTTGGGCCTGGTGGCGTTCGTGCTGGCGCTGATGCAGTCGGGCCCCGACGGCTACGCGCCGGTCAACCCGGCCGTCGGCCTGGTGGGCGTGCTGGGCACGCTGCTGGTGGTGGTGGGCCCGCTCATCCCGATGAACGACGCCACGTTCGGCGACAACTTCGACAACCCGGCCATCCCCCCGGCCACGCTGTACCTGCGGCTGCTGGTGCTGGTGTTCATCCTGCTCGGCGGCCTGGTCGGCTTCCTGGCCAACCGCCGGTGGGGCTTCGGCCTGGCGCTGGGCGCGATCAGCGTGGGCGCGTGGCAGTGGGTCACCGCGCTCAGCGAGTCGGGCGACATCCCGCTGGGCATCGCCGGCGGCAACCCGGGTGCCACGGATTTCGTACCGCACATCGTCACCACCATCGGTGTGGTGGTGATGCTGCTGGCCGGCGCGGCCGGTCTGCTGGCAGCCGCGCAACAGCGCAACACGAACTGAGCCGATGAAGTTCTGCGGCTCGTGCGGCGCCTCGTTGCGCGGGGCCGCGAAGTTCTGCGCCGAGTGTGGGGAGCCCGTCGCGCCGGCGGCCGACGCTGTGGTCGCCGTCGTTCCGGGTGCCGACGCTGCGGTCGCCGTCGCTCCGGGTGCCGACGCTGTGGTCGCTGCCGGCAGCGGGCTGCCCCCGTTGCGGGCCGCACCGCACACGCGCAACGCAGCGTGGATCGCGGGCTTGGTGGGCCTCACCCTGCTGGCCAGCCTGGCCAGCTACCTGTTGCTGCGCTGATCAACCGCCGGCGACTGCGCCGGCACTTCCCTGGGCGGAGGCGCGGCGCACCGCGTCGGCTGCCACCCGGTGCGCTCGCTGCGTGGCCTCGATCGGGTCGGCACCATCGGCCAGCGCCAGCAGCAGGCCGGCGGCGAACGCATCGCCGGCGCCGGTGGTGTCGCGCACACCATCCACGGACATCGCCGGCACCGTCACCGGCGGCCGCCCCGGCTGCAACACGATCGCCGGCTCGGCCCCCTGCTTCACCACCACCAACGCGCCGTCGAGGTGATCGGGGTGCAGGCCTGGGCCCAGCGTGGCCGCTTCCAGTTCGTTGGCCAGCACCACCGTCGGCCGCAGCGACCGGATGTGGGCCAGCGCCTGCTCGGGCCCCACGCGCTGCAGCAGCGAGGCCGACGATGCGTCGATCGACACGGTGATGCCGCGTTGGCCGGCCCACGCGGCCAGCGTTGCGGCGGTGGTGGCCAGCGGCTCGCCGACCAACGAGTAGTAGGGGATGTGCAGGGTGTGCAGCCCGTCCAGCCAGGCCGGGTCGGGGTCGGCCAGGTCGGTGCACGTGGCGCGGTCGCTCAGCATCGTGCGCTCGCCGGCAACATCGAGCAGCACCACGATCGTGCCGCTGCGGCCGGTGCGGCGTACGGCCAGCTCGGCGCCCGCGCCGGCCAGCTGGGTGGTCAGCCACTGCCCGATCGCGTCGTCGCCCACCTGGCCGATGAAGCGCGCCGCGCCGCCGGCCAAGCACGCCGCGGCGACCATGTTGGCGGCGCTGCCCCCGCGGCGGCGCACCACCACCGCGGCGGTGTCGCTGGCGACGTTCACCTGCTCGCGCAGGTGCACCACCACGTCTTCCACCATGTCTCCCACCGCACCCAGCATGCGGCCGACGCTACGCGCCGCGGGCGTGCTGGAGAAACACCGGCGGTGTGCGGCGGGTCGCGCTCTACCCTGGTGGTTCGGCAGTCGCGCGAGACGCACTACGTGAAGGACCCCCAGATGACCGACCAGCCCATCATCAAGCAGCAGTTGCAGACCGCGCTCACCGCAGCGATGAAGGCGCGCGACGAGGTGGCCCTGTCGGCCCTGCGCCAGGCGTTGTCGGCCATTGCGGTGGCCGAGACCGCGGGCGATGAGGTGGTGGTGCTCAGCGACGCGCAGGTGGTGGCGGTGCTGGCGGTGGAGGTGCGCATGCACCACGAGACTGCCGACGCGTTCGTCACCGCCGGCCGGCCCGAGCGGGTGGACCGCTCCCGGGCGGAGGCAGCGGTGCTGGAGGCCTACCTGCCCGCCGCGCTGGGCGACGACGAGCTGCAGCGCCTGATCGGCGAGGAGATCGGCAAGGCAGCCGTCGACGGCGCCACCGGCATGAAGGCGATGGGCCGCGTGGTGTCGGCCGTGCGCGCTGCCGCCGGGCCAAGTGCCGACGGCGCCAAGATCGCGGCGATGGTGAAGACCGCGCTCGCCGGCTGACGCCAACGGCAGAAGCGCCTGCAGCGCCCGGATGCGGCGATGGGGTGACCCGCGGCAAGAGGTGGCCGCGGCCTCAGTCGCGCTGGGTGCGGCCGATGAGTGCGGAGCGCATGCGCGAGTTGCGCGTGGCCGCGCTGCCCACCACGTCGCGCAGGTCGGTGGGCTCGGCGCGGCCGATGCCCACGGCCACCGAGGCATCGATCATGTCCAGCACGCGGCGCAGCTCGTCGGCCATCGCCGTGCGCCGCTGCAGCACATCGGGCGTGGCCGGGTCGGTGAGGCCTTGCTGGCGCATCAGGTCGAGGCCGGGGCGGAACAGGTGCGTGGACACTGCCTCCGGCGAGCGGATCCAGCCGCGCTTGAGGGCGTATCGGCCGAGGTCGGGCAGTGATGCGAGGAACGCCTTGTCGTCGAGCTTGGCGATCGCCGACTGGCGCTGCAGCGCATCGGCCACCACCCAGTACGCCTCGAAGATCGAGCGGAAGACCACCGGCGACCACAGCATCGGCAACCGATCGATGAGCTGCTCCACGCCGCTGCGGGTGGTCATCAGCTCGCGCCAGCCGGGCAGTTCGGTGTCCAGTTCGCGGCGCAGCCCGTCGAGGTAGGCATCGCGTTCGCGGAAGAAGAAGTCGAACTTCAACAGGTCGCGCAGGCGGGAGGCGGCAGCGAAGAACGTGGCCTCCAGCTCGTCGTCGTCGGGGTGCACGACGGTGCTGACCAAGGCCAGCTCGATGATCGCCGACTTGAGGAAGAAGTGCACGATCGTGTTGCGGTAGTAGGAGGCGGCGACGTGCTGCTCGGGGCCGATCTCGTACAGGTTCTCGGGCCCGTCGAACGCCTTCACCACCTTCAGCCGGGCCAGCGCGTCGAGCGTGTGCTGCACGCCGGCCGGGGTGTTGAGCTCTTCGGCGCTGGTGGTCATCGGGATGCTGCGCCGGCGGGCGTAGGCCAGCGGCCGCTGCACCATCTCCGTCACTTCCTCCAGCGTGCGCGCCCGCTTGTCGGCGGCCAGCAACGCCAGCGTGACCATCGCCGTGCCGGTGATGGGTGTCGCGTCGTTGATGCGGCGCGCGACCTCCAGCCCGATCTTCTGCATCGCCAGCCGCGATTCGTCCTTGCTCATCGCCTTCAGCTGCTCGGGCGTGCCCAGCATCGCACTGAGCCGCAGCGGCTCACCGAACCGAACGTAGATGCGGCCGAAGTCCTGCCGTTGGGCGCGGACGTAGTTGATCATCCACTTCAGGTTCTCCTGTTGCTTGGGCTTGCCGCTGGCCTCCCACGCGTAATCGCTGACGTCGTGCAACTGGTCGTAGGCGATGCTCGCCGGCATCAGCGCCACGTCGTCGGTGCGCCCGTCGCGATAGGCGTCGACCACGTACGACAGCAGGCCCAGCTTCGGCGGGAGCAGCTTGCCCGTGCGCGATCGGCCGCCTTCCACGTACCACTGCAAGCTGAAGCGCTTCTCCATCAGGTAGCCCACGTACTCGCGCAGCATCGCCTTGTACACGGGGTTGTCGCTGGCGTCGCGGCGGATGAAGATCGTGCCGCCCAGGCGGAAGAGCGGGCCGATCGGCCAGATGGCCATGTTGATGCCGCCGAACGTGTGAGTGCGCGGCAGGTGGTGCTCGTGCAGGGTGGCGGGCATCACCAGCGCGTCGAGGTTGCAGCGGTGGCTGGGCAGCACCAGCGCGGGGTAGCGCTGCATGTACTCGCGCACCGTCTCGATCTGCGCCTTGTCCACATCGATGTTCGGGTCGTAGCCCTGGCGGTACATGAAGTCTGCGAACTGCACCGTGAAGTCGATGAACATGCGGCTGGAACCGGCGACCATCTCGTTGAGGTAACGATGCGCGTCGGCCGCTACCGATGCGGGTGAGCGGCCGGTGCTGTCGGCCAGCGAGGCCACCAGGTTCTGGAAGCGGGTGGAGATGGTGATCTGCTCGCGCACGAGGCGGGGCACCTTGTACTCGGCGCCCAGCTCGCGGTAGGCGGCACGCTCGACGGCCAGCACCGCCCGCCGAACGACGAAGCGGGCGAAGCCCGAGGTGCCATGCTGGTCGCCCTTGTTGATGTCTGCCCAGCGGGTGCGCAGGGCAGCCATCGTGGCACCCTCGCCGGCGATGACCGTGAAGCGCGACGACTTGCGCCGCAGCAGCCGTTGGCGGCGCGGCCCCGGCCGCCGCGGGTTGCCCATCAACAGATCGATGACGCGTGCGGTGCGCCGGCCGTCGCGCTCGGGTGGCAGCCAGCTGACGCGCACGGGGGTCAGCAACACGTCGTCGGGGGCGCCGTCGAGCTGGGCGATCACGTGGCCCCACAGGCTGTCGGTGGCAGTGGGCACCGGGGTGCTGATGATGTCGCTCGGCGTCGCTGCGCCGCGAGTGGTGGTCAGCCACTCCTCGATCAGCTGCCGCTCGACCGGTGTGGCACCGACGGCGAGGAACACATCGTGGCCGGCGCGGGCGCTGGCACTGGTGCTGCTGGCGCCGCCGGCTGTGGCAGTTTCAGCTGGGGCTTCAGGTGCGGAGCGGCGCGAGCCGCCGGTCGTCGTCGGTGTTGCCCCATGCTGTCCGTTGGTGTTCACCCGGCGGTCCCCCCAGACTCGGCAGTTGTGGATCAGTTCTAGCGCATCCGCCGAACATCTGTGCCATCCGTCACAGCAGCACCCGGCGTGGGCAGCGAACCGTCATGCGCGTTGCGTGTCAGCCGGCGGGCCAGTCGGCCAGCGTGTCGATGTACTGCTGGCGCACGCCTTCGATCTTGTCGACCAAGTTGGCCACGGTCCAGTCGTCGGTGGAGATCGGGGGCAGCACCACCGCGTCCACCCGGCCGGGGCGCAGCCGCATCTCGCTGCGAGTAGCGATCTCGTCGGCGTTGCGGAAGATGATCGGCACGATCGGCGTGCCGGTGGCCATCGCGATGCGGAACGGCCCCTTCTTGAACGGCAGCACTTCCCGCGTCTTCGACCGCGTGCCCTCGGGTGAGATCAGCAACGACAGCCCGCGCTCGACGGCGGCCTGCACGGGCTTCAGCGCCTCCACCGCGTTGGCGGTGTCGGCCCGATCGATGAACACGGCGTCGAGCAGGTTGCCCAGCACCGCGCCGATCGGGTTGTCGGCGGCTTCCTTCTTGCCGACGGCGGTGTACCCCGTGCCGATCAGCTTGGCGGCCATCACCACGTCGATGTTGTTGCGGTGGTTGAAGATGAACACCGCCGGCCGCTGCGCGTGCAGGTTCTCCTCACCCTGCACGTGGAACGTGACGCCGGTGGACAGGAACAGCGCGTCGATCCAGCTCTTCACGAAGAAGTCGACACCGGCGCGCTTGCGGCGGGTGATCGCACCCACCAGCAACCCGCCCGCTGCCGTGGGGCCGAGGGCACCCAGCCCGATGACGGTGCGCGCCGCTTCGGTGATGCCGACCTTGCCGCGGCTCTCGAAGCGCAGGATCGGCCAGCCGCGGCGCTTGGCCACCTTCTCCAGCCCGCCGCGCGGGTTGGTGGGCCGCGGGTTGCCGACCAGGTGCATCAGCGCCGCGTCCTCGTCGCCGTCGGCGTAGAAGAAGCTGCGCGCCAGGTCGCCACCGTGGGCGGCGGCGAACGCCTGCCCCTGCTCGGCCTTCGACTCCCCCCAGATGATCGGAGCGCGCACCTCGCCGGTGAGCACGCCCTCGTCGTCGACCTCCAGCCGGTTGCACACCACATGGTCGATTCCCAGCTCGCGGGCGATCGGCTCCACCTGGTACTGCGTCGCGGACGAGATCATCACCACGGTGTGGCCACGCTGCTGGTGCGCGGCGACCAGGTCGCGAGCCTCGGGGAAGATGCGGTCGCCGGTCTTCTTGGCGAACAGCCGCGCGCCCATCGCGGTCATCTCCTCGTCGGTGCGGCCGGCGAGGGCGGCCGACGAGACGGCGAGCACGTCGGCGAAGCCGGCGCGGCCCAGCCCGGCGGCCAAGCCCACGCGGCCCAGGCGGAAGATCTCGTCGATGCCGACCTCGCGGCGGCGGAACCGGTCTTCGGCGACGGCCTGAGCCGTGAAGCCGAACACGACGGTGCCGTCGAGGTCGAAGAAGGCAATCGTCTTCTTGCCACGCGGGCTGGCGGCGATCTCCTCCGGGGTGCCGGGCAGGCGTGGGCGCGACGTGGTGGTCATGGCTTCCTCGGGTTGGTTCGGCGCAGTCGGGTGGCGGTGGTGGTGGCCGGGGTGACGGGTGCGGCCTTCTTGGCTCCCTTGGCTCCCTTGGTCGCCTTGGTGGCCTTGGTGGCCTTGGTGGCCTTGGTGGGCGTCGTGGGCGTCGGTGCGGCCTTGCGGGTCGTGGCCTTCGTGGCCTTCGTGGATGGCGCGGCCTTCGTGGATGGCGCGGCCTTCCTGGATGTCGTCGCCGGCTGGGCAGTGGGCGTGCCGCCAGGCGTGCCGCCGGCGGGCGTGCCCAGCGCGCAGACCTCGGCGAAGCCCTCCTGCACGCAGCGCTCGAACAGCTCGCCGTCGGTGACGGAGGCGGGGTCGTAGTTGATGGTGACGAAGCAGCGACCGCGGTAGCTCATCATCACGGCCATCATCGCCTGCCCGGGTACCGGGCCGCAGCCGTGGATCGCGGTGACCTCGGCGCCGGCCAGGAACAGCGGCACGCCGGCACCGGGGATGTTGCTGGCCTGCACGTCGGTGGTCGCAGTGGCCGAGGCCATCTCGGCCAGCAGCGCGCCGGGCAGCTTCGTCATCAGCGAGGAGATCGCACCCATCATCGAGTTCGAGGCCCCGTCGCGCGCCTCGGCCATCGCGGCGTGCACCGCGCGCATGCGCTCTGCCGGGTCGGGCGAGTCGGTGGGCAGAGCCAGGCGCACACCGGTCCACTGGTTGCTGGCCGCCGGCTCGTCGCCCTGGCGCAGGCTGACGGGCACGGCTGCGGGCACTGCGGCCACCGGCACGCCGAGCTCGTCGTGATAGCGGCGCAGCGCGCCACCGAGGGCTGACAGGTAGGCGTCGTTCACCGTGCCGCCGGCGGCCTTTGCCGCACCGCGCATCTGGGCCAGCGGCACCTCCAGTGCCACCATGCGGCGCCGCAGGCTGCGTTGGCGCAGCAGCGGCGAGGGCTCGCACGGCGGCGTGCCCAGCATGCTGCGCAACTCGGCCAGGCTGCGCATCGCGTCGCCGGCCATGCGGCCCGAGCGCCCGACGCTGCCGGCGAGGTCGCGCCAGGAGGGTGCCAGCCGCTCGGCGCTGCGCGCCATGCCGGCGGGCAGGCCGCGCAGCATCTGCTTGGTCAGGTCGCCGGGTGTCATGTCGACCGGCACGGGCACCGGCGGCATCGGGCGCTCGGCATCGGCCGACAGGTCGAGCAGCGCCCCGAGCATCTCCACCCCACCGAGGCCGTCGGTGACCGCATGGTGTGTCTTCAGCAGCATCGCGGCCCGGCCGCCCTGCAGACCTTCCACCAACGTGGCCTCCCACAGGGGGCGCAGGCGATCCAGCGGTGCCAGTGCCAGCGGCCCGCACGTGTCGAGCAGTTGGCGCATCGTGCCCGGCCCGGGCAGCGCCATCCGGCGCAGGTGGTAGTCGAGGTCGAAGTCGGGGTCGCCCACCCAGCGGGGTGCGCCCAGCGGCAGCAACGGGGACACGACACGCTCACGCAGGCGGGCGTGCAGGCGTGTGGCGCGCTCGAAGGCGGTGACGACGCGGGCCCACTCGGGCACGCGGTCCATCACCATGATGGCCATGATCGTGGAGCGCGCGACCACGTGCTCGTCGCCCTTGAACAACAGGTGATCCAGCGGGTTCAGCTCTTGCGGGTTCGCCATCTGGGGAGCCATCAGCCGACCTCCTCGGTTGCGTGGGTGGCCGGCCCGGCGGCGGCCGCGTCCACGGCCGCGTCGGCGGCGACCGAGGCGCGGTGCCGGCCGTGCACCACTTCCAGGAACGTCTGCACGGCATCGACGGTGGCCAGCGTGCGAGGTGTGCGGGCGAAGTCGAAGCCGTGCTGGCCCAGCGGCAGCTCGGCGTACGCCACCGGTGCGTGCGACTGGGCCCGCAGCGCGCCGACGAACGACCGGGCCTGCTCCACCGGCAGCAACGCGTCGTTCTGTCCGTGGATGACGAAGAACGGCGGTGCGTCGGCGCGCACCCAGGTGCGGGGCGAGCCATCGCGCAGCACAGCCTCCGCTTCGGCCGCCGATTGCTTCACCACCTGCCCACACACGAACTCGACGGTGTGCGGGTTCGCGTTGTGATCACGGTCGAGCCAGTCGTACGCGCCGTACAGCGGCGCCACCGCCTGCACTCGCGTGTCGACGTGCTCGATGCCGGGCTTGAACGGCTGGTGGTCGTGGGCCAGCGCGGCCAGCGCCGACAGGTGGGCACCGGCGGAGCCACCGGTGAGCGCGACGAAGCCGGGGTCGCCTCCGAAGCCGGCGATGTTGGCCTTCGTCCACGCGATCACGGCCATGATGTCGACGATGTGCGCGGGCCACGTGGCCTTCGGGCTGAGGCGGTAGCGGGGCAGGACGCACACCCATCCGGCCTCCACCATGCGTGCGACCAGCGGGATCGCCTGGGTGAGGTTGTCGCCGGTGGCCCACGCGCCGCCGTGGATCTGCACGAGCACCGGCGCCCGGCCGTCCAGCGGCAGGTCGGGGCGGCGCCACACGTCGAGCGTGTTCTTCTTGCCGCCCTCCACGCCGTAGGCGATGCCGATGGCGCCCGGCACGGTGTACCGCGCCCGCTGTGACAGCAGAGCCCCCGCTCGGTCGCTGCGCGTGGGCGTCGCGCAGCGGTGGCGCTGGGCGGCGAAGTCGTTGCCCAGCGCATCGGCCAGCGCGGCCTGCAGCACGGGTGCGGTCTGGCCGGCTCGCCGGTACAGCTGGGCGTAGCCGGAAGCGGAGGCGCCGGCGACGGCAACTGTGGCCAGCGCGGCCGGCGATTTCAGGCCCAGGCGGCGCACTGCCAGCGCGGCGACGCCCACCTGTGTGGCCGCGCAGGCCAGCGGGGCCTCCGAGGCGGCCAGGCCACTGCTCCACACCGGCATCGCCGACCACTTGCCGCGCCGGTGGAACGGCCGGAAGCCGTTGGCGGCGCCGAGTGCTCCCAGGCCCGCCAGCAGCAGGAACTTCGTCGACTTCGGGGGGCCTGCGCGCATGGGTGCGCAGTCTTGCCACCTTTCGCCGCAATGGCAAGCGAAGTGTTCGCTCCGCTACCGTCTCGGCGCAGGAAGAGGGCAGCCGTGACGCAATCCACCAACTCCAGTCGCGGCGGCCGGTCGCGATCCACCGCGTCGGTGCCCGCGGCCACGCCGCCCGTCCGGCCCGCAACGGCTGTCGACAACGGTGTCGCGCTCGTGCTGGGCGGCGGCGGTGCCGTGGGAATCGCCTATCACTGCGGCGTGCTGCGCGCGCTGGAGGAAGTGGGCGGCCTCGACGTGCGCGCCTGCCGGGTGATCATCGGCACCAGCGCCGGCGCAGTCGTCGGCGCCGAGATGCGCCTGGGCCGCTCGTACGAGGACATCGTCGCGCTCGCCGGCGGCGACGAGCCGTCCACCGGCCTCGACGCGCTGAAGCCGCCGCCGGTCATGGCCCCGGCGTGGCAGTCGCGCGCCGACCTGTACCGGCGTGTCGTCGGCTCCACCTGGTCGGTGTCGCGGGCCCTGTTCCGCATCCCGCTGCCGCAACCGCCGAAGGCCGTACAGCGCCTGTTCCCGCCCGCGCTGTTCAGCCTCGACGACGAGGTGTGGGCCGCACACGGCATTCCCGAGGAGTGGCCGGAGGGCCGGCTGTGGCTGGTGACGGTCGACATCGACACCGGCCGCCGGGTGGTGCTGAAGCAGCCCACGTCGCCGGCGCAGACCGGCACACTGCGCCAGGGCATCGCGGCCAGCACGGCGGTGCCTGCGCTGTATCCGCCGGTGCACGTCGGCAAGCGGCGCCTGGTGGATGGTGGCGTGCACTCGCCCACCAGCCTCGATCTTGCGGCGCGCACCGACTGTGGCACCGTGGTGTGCGTGGCCCCGATGGCGTTCGACCCCGCCCGGCCGCCGGGAGCGATCGGGGCGATCAGCCGAAACCGGTTCAACAGCCAGCTGGATCGCGAGGCGGGCGTGGTGCGGCGCGCCGGCGCCGACGTGCTGCTCATCCGCCCGTGCGGCGACGAGCTGAAGCTGCACAACGTGAACCTGCTTCGCCGCGCCGGCAACGAAGCCGTGATGCACGCGGCGTACGAAGCCACGGCAGTGCAGCTGTCGAGCCGTCATGCGCACCAGGTGCTGGCGCCGGCGAGGGCGGCGCAAGACGCCGCGTTCGCGTCTCGCGCCGCGCACGTCGCCACCAGTTCGCCGGCCGCTGCGCTGGCCCGGACTGCGGGCTGAGGAGCGCGATGCGGCGGCTCAGCGACATCGACTCGGCGGTGCTGGCCTCCGACGGCCCGCACTCGCAGAACCTGCTGGTGCCGGTGGGAATCTACGACCCGTCCACCGCGCCCGGTGGCACTGTGTCGTCCGGTGGCACGGTGTCGTTCGACGACGTGGTGGCCTTCGTGCAGTCGCGCCTCGGTGTGTCGCGCAGCTTCCGCGAGCGCATCGTCACCACCCCGTTCGGCCTCGACCGGCCGCGGTGGGAGCGCGAGCCCGACTTCGACATCGGCTACCACGTGCGCCAGATCGCGCTGCCCGCCCCCGGCGATTGGCACCAGTTCTGCACCCAGGTGGCGCGGCTGGGCGAGCGCCCGCTCGACCTCACCCGCCCGCCGTGGGAGCTGTACGTCGTGCACGGCCTGAACGCGGTGGACGGCGTGCCGCCGGGATCGTTCGCAGTGGTGCTGAAGCTTCACCACGCGGCGGTCGATGGGGCCACCGGCGCCGAGATCTTCACGGCGCTGCACGACACTTCGCGCACGGCCGCGCCGCAGGGGGTTCCCCGGCACGAGCCCGACAACGGTGGCGGCGGCCCGTCACTGGTGGGCATGCTCGCACAGGCCGGGTGGCGATGCGCCACCTTGCCGTTCACCGTCGCCGGTTCGCTGGCGCCGGCGCTGATCCGCGCGTTGCCCGCACTGCTGCGCCCGCAGGGCGACACCACCCCAGGCCGGCGTACCGACGTCACCGTGGCCACTCGCTTCAACCATCCCATCGGCGCGCACCGTTCGTTCGGCGCGGTCAGCCTGCCGCTGGCGGAGCTGAACCGGTTGCGCGCCGGAGCGCCCGGTGCCACCGTCAACGACGTCGCTCTCACCATCGTGTCGGGGGCGCTACGCGCTTACCTCGACGAGCTCGGCGAGCTGCCCGAGGTGTCGCTGCTGGCGCTGACGCCCATCTCCATGAAACCCTCGCCGGGCAAGCGTTCAGGCACGCAGGTGGGCGACGGCGACGAAGGCCGCCAGTACCGCATGACGACGCTGGTGCTGGCCACCCACCGCGAGCACCCGCTGGCGCGATTGCAGATCGTGCAGCACTGCACGCAGGCCGCGAAGCAGCACGGTGCCATCGACGCACCCGCGCTGCTGAACGTGGCGGAGGTGCTGCCCGGCGCGCTGATGGGCACGGTGCAGCGAGCCGTCGCCCGCACCGTGAACCGTGCCGGCCGCACGCTGGGCTGCCACACCGTCATCACCAACGTGCCCGGCCCGCAGATGCCCGTGTACTTCTGCGGGGCGCGGGCAGTGCTCCTGTCCGGCATGTCGCCGGTGGCCGACGGCCTGGGGCTGACGCACGCGGTCAGCAGCTACGCGGGCACCATCACGGTCAGCTTCACCGCCGACCGCGACATGCTGCCCGACCCCGCCGCGTACGAACGCTGCATCCGGCAGAGCATCGCCGACCTGTCGGCGGCGCTGCCGCCGCCCGCCGCGCCGCCGGAGCCACGCAAGCCCGTGCAGCCGCGCAAAGCCGTGCAGCCGCGCAAGGTCGTGGAGCCGCGCAAGGTCGTGCAGCCGCGCAAGGTTGTGGAGCCGCGCAAGGCGGCGCAGCCGGGCAAGGTCGTGCAGCCGTAGTCAGTTGCCGAAGTCCCAGCCTTCGCCCTTGGCGTAGCGGCCGAGCACGTTCTTGGCGATCAGGATCTTGTGCACCTCGTCGGGGCCGTCGGCGATGCGCAGCGTACGAGCACCCTGGTACATGCCGAACAGCGGCAGGTCGTTGCTGACGCCGGCCGCGCCCCACATCTGGATCGCGCGGTCCACCACGCGCGTGTAGGCCGAGGGCACGTACACCTTGATCGCGGAGATGTCGGTGCGGGCCGCGGCCAGCCCCTGGTCGATCTTCTCGGCGGCGTGGATGGTGAACAGGCGGGCGGTCTGGATGTCGATGTAGCTGTCGGCGATCGCGCCTTGCGTGAACTGCTGGTCGGCCAGCAGGCCACCGTGCACCTGGCGGGTGGCGGCGCGATGCACCATCAGGTCGCACGCCCGCCACATCGGGCCGATGCAGTTCATGCAGTGGTAGATGCGGCCGGCGCCCAGCCGATCCTGTGCGGCCTCGTGCCCCTGGCCGACGCGGCCCAGCGCGTTCTCCGCCGGCACGCGCACGTTCTCGTATTTCACTTCGCAGTGGTCGCTCTCCTTGCGGCCCCACACGCCGATGCCGCGGACGATGTTCACGCCCTTGGTGGCGGTGGGCACGATGATCTGCACCATCGGCCCGCTCTTGCGGTCGCCGCGATCGTGGGCCTCCTGGTCCACCACGCGGC
>JAUSLQ010000071.1 GCA_030645675.1 Actinomycetota bacterium
CGGGATGTCCATCACGTAGCCGAGCTTGGCGTTGGCCACCATGTGGCGGTACTCGCCGTGGATGGGCACGAACCACTCGGGCTTGGTGATCGACAGGTAGGTCTTCAGCTCGTCGGCCTGGGCGTGGCCCGTGGCGTGCACATCGGCGACGCCGCTGTGCACCACTTCCACACCGGCGCGCAGCAGATCGTCGATGACGCGGTTGACGTTGCCCTCGTTGCCGGGAATCGCGTGGCTGGAGAGGATGACGGTGTCGTGGTCGCCGACCTTGACGAACTTGCTCTCGCCGCGCGCCAGCAGTGCCAGCGCCGACATCGGCTCGCCCTGCGACCCGGTGGAGATGACGCAGATCTCACCCGGCTTGTAGCGCGCGATGTCCTCGATGTCGACCAGTGATGCATCGGGGATGGACAGCACGCCCAGGTCGCGGCCCATGCGCACGTTCTTCTTGATGCTGAGGCCGAGCGTGGCGATCTTGCGGCCGCTGGCCACCGCCGCGTCGGCGATCTGCTGGATGCGGTGAAGGTGGCTGGCGAAGCTGGCCGTGATGATGCGCCGGCCCTTCTGCTCGGCGAACACCGAACGCAGCACCGCGCCGACGCTGGTCTCGCTGGGCGCGTGGCCGTGCTCTTCGGCGTTGGTGCTGTCGGCCAACAGCAGGCGGATGCCGTCGGTGGCCGCGATCTGGCCGAGGCGCGACAGGTCGGTGCGGCGCCCGTCGACCGGCGTGAGATCGAGTTTGAAGTCGCCGCTGTGCAGCACGACGCCCTGCGGGGTGTGCACCGCGATCGCGTGAGCATGCGGCACCGAGTGGGTGACGGGGATGAACTCCACGTCGAACGGGCCGATCATCAACCGCTGCCCGTCGCGCACGGTGATCAGTTCGGTGCGGCCCAGCAGACCCGCTTCCTCGATGCGGTTGCGGGCGAGGCCCAGCGTGACGGCCGAGCCGTAGATCGGGAAGCTCAGCTCGCGCAGGAGGTACTGCAGCGCGCCCACGTGGTCTTCGTGACCGTGGGTGGCAACGACGGCGACGATGCGCTCGGCGTTCTCGCGCAGGTACGTGAAGTCGGGCAGCACGAGGTCGATGCCGTGCATGTCGGCGTCGGGGAACATCAGGCCGCAGTCGATCAGCAGGATCCGGCGGGCATCGCCGGACCCCTGCTCGATGGCCATGCAGTTGCGGCCGATCTCGCCGAGGCCGCCGAGGAAGACGATTCGAATCGGAGCAGGCATCAGAGTTGCCTCAGCAGGTCAGGAAGAAGGACGTTGGGGGAACGCATCGCGCCACCTTTGCAGGTTGGCCCACACTTCCGGTGCTCGCGCCTCCACGAACTCGGGGGCGGGCCCCATCGGCAGGCGGGCCTGACCCACCCGGAAACCGAGGTGGCGCATCATCGCCTTCGTGGGAATCGGGTTGGGGGCATCGTCGCCGGTCTCGAACGCGAAGCTCTCCAGCATGCGGGCGTTCACCAGCCGGGCGCCGGCGAGATCGCCCTTCTCCCACAGGGCGAACAGCTCCTGGTGGTCGGGGCCGGTCCAGTGGGTGGCCACGCCGACGGTGCCGACGATGCCGCTGGCCAGCAGTGGCAGCGTCATGCCGTCGTCGCCGCTGTACACCTCCACACCGTCGGGTGCGTTGGCGATGAGCACCGCCGTCTCGCCTGGGTTGCCCGCAGCATCTTTCAGAGCGACGACGTTCGGCACCTCGCGGAACAGGCGCAACAGGGTGGCGGTGGTGATCTTGCGGCCCGTGCGCACCGGGATGTCATAGATCATCTGCGGCAACGGGGTGCACCCGGCCATTGCGCGGATGTGGGCCTCGATGCCGGCCTGCGACGGCCGGTTGTAGTACGGGCACAGGGCGAGGATGCCGGCCGCACCCAGTGCGGTGGCCTCGCGAGTGAGGTGAACGGAGTGGGCCGTGTCGTTGGTGCCCGAGCCGGCGATGACCGGAATGGTGACGGCCTCGATGACCGCTGCGAACAGGCTGAGCCGCTCGTCGTCGGTCAGCACCGGGGCCTCGCCAGTGGTGCCGGCGACGACGAGGCCGTCGTTGCCGTTGTCCTGCAGGTAGCGGGCGAGGCGGCGGGCTTCGTCGAGGTCGAGAACACCCTCGTCGTCGAACGGGGTGAACATCGCCGTCAGCACACGACCGAAGCGGGCCATCAGAAGCTCCCTTCCGCGGCGCGGTCGATGCCTTGCGTGAGGATGAGGTCTTCGTGCAGCTCCATCCACACATCGTGGTAGCTGCCACACATCACGCCTGTGAACATATTCGTTTCACCATCCACTACTCGCTGGCAGGTACGTGCCAGTCGCGGTTCGTACGGTGCCAGGCGGGCCAGCACCGCACCCATGCGCGCCACGATGGGCGCCACATCGCGGTTCAGCGCCACCAGCTGGTTCACGACCGCTCGGTCGTACTCGCTGTCGGCATGATCGTTGGGTTTGCCGTCGCGCAGCTGCCACTCGCCGCACAGGTTCTTGAACGTCTCGTTCAGGCCGAGGAACTGGGCGTAGGCGTCGGCCAACTCGGCCGCCAGGTGCAAGCCGCCGCTGTCCTCGGCCAGCGCGATGTGGTGCTCTTCGCGGCCCACGGGCGTCAGCTGCCACAGTTCACGCGCCTCGCGGAACTTCGCCCACTCGCGCTGCTCGAGGGCGCTGAGGTGTTCGTCGACCAGCTGCAGCGGCAGGTCGGCAACCTCGGCAACCGTCTCCGCCTTGGCGAAGCCCTTGATGCGCAGCGCGTGAAACGTCCTGAAGAACGGGTCCGACGGGTGGGGCAGCACGGGAACATCGTACTGGACCAGCCTTGCGGCGAGTAGCTCGCCTGCGCCGCGGGTCAGCGCGGCAGGCGGCCCCACAGCAGCACCCGCCGGAACGGGAAGAAGTACGGCGAGCGGTCGCCGATGCGCTGCAGCAGGGTGGCTTCGTACTCGGCCACGAACTGCTCGAACAGGTCGGGTGACAGCAGCTTCTGGAAGCGGGTCAGCGCGGTGCCACGCACCCACTGCACCACGTCGCGGCTGTGGCCCAGCACGTGCGGGTACACCTGCAGCCGCACGTGCTGCTGCTCGAAGCCGAGGTCGAACAGCATCTGCGCGTACGCCTCCGGCTCCAACACGTTCGCAGCCACCGGATCGGGCGGCACCGTGCCGCCCATCGCCGCCAGGTACGGCTGGCGGTGGGCCACCTCGTCGGCCACGGTGTGCGACGGCATGTACGCGTTGGCGGGCACCTGCACGGCCATCTGGCCGCCGGGCGCGAGAGCGGCGCGCCAGCGGGACAGCACGGTGGCGTGGTCGGCGACCCATTGCAGGCTGGCGTTGGCGAACACCAGGTCGACGTCGCCGGCGGACGTCCACTCGGCCAGGTCGCCGTGCTGGAACGACACCACACCGCCGGCGTGGGCGGCGGCGGCCTTCAGCATCGCCGGCGAGTTGTCGATGCCCACCATCTGCGCCAGGCCCAGGCGCGCGGCCGCAAACTCGGTGAGGCCACCGGGGCCACAGCCGAGATCGACCGCCCGCTGCACCCCTTCGGGCTGCACCAGGGCCAGTAGGTCGTGGAACGGCTGGGCCCGCTCGGCGGCGAACCTTCCGTACTGCTCAGGGTTCCAATCGGCGTTCGTCACAACTTGTATGCTACTTGTCTACCTCGCCCACCGCCAGACCCAAACGGCAGGAGCCGGGCCTCGCGGCCCGGCTCCTGCTGCCCCCTCAGGCATTGTGTGCGCCCCTCAGGGCGCACGTCATTCGCCGGCGACCGGCTGCGGCACTTCGCTGCCCAGCTCGAACTTCAGGTACTCGTCGCCGGTGTTCTCCCAGTCCTCGAACTGGATGACGTTCATCTCCTCGAAGCGGCGGCGCAGCCACTTGTCGTTGCGGTCGAGCAGGCCCAGCTTCTTGCAGTTGGGCACGATCTTGCTGAACAGCATCGCCTGGAACATGCCGCGGGTCGGATCGGCCAGCACCAGCGGGATGATGTCGCGGGTGTTGATGCCCATGCGCTCCCACACCTCCTGCTGCATGAACCGGTCGCGCATGCGGATGGCGGCTTCGAACGCGAACTCCTGGCGGTCCTTGATCTCGACGTCGGTCATCTCGTCGTAGGCCTCTTTCAGGCTGAGCACGCCGAAGGCCACATGACGAGCTTCGTCGCTCATCACGTAGCGCAGCAGCTGCTTGAGCAGCGGCTCGCCCGTCAGCTGGTGCAGGAAGCCGAAGGCGGCCAGGGCCAGGCCCTCGACCATCACCTGCATGCCCAGGTAGGTCATGTCCCAGCGGCTGTCGGCGACGATGTCGTCGAGCAGCATGCGCAGGTGGGCGTTCACCTGGTACTCGCCACCCAGCTTCTCCTGCAGGTAGCGGGCGAACACCTCGACGTGGCGGGCCTCGTCCATCACCTGGGTGCTGGCGTACAGCTTGGCGTCGTACCAGGGCACGGTCTCCACGATCTTGGCGGTGCAGATCAGCGCACCCTGCTCGCCGTGCAGGAACTGGCTGAGCATCCAGTTGCGGCCCTCGATGCCGAACTCCAGCCACTCCTTGTCGCCCCACTTGGCCACCGGCGTGTCGGCGTACACCGACGGGTCGAGCCCGGTGCCCAGCAGCAACTGGTCTTGAGCGATGGTCTTCTCGACATCCACCTCGATACTCCAGTCGAGGTCGACACTGCCGTTCCACTGGCCCACCTTGGCCTTCTCGTACAGCTTGCGCAGGGGCGGCCGGCTGAGCGAGTAGTCCCACGTGAAGATGGTGTCGGCGTTGTTCTTGATGACGTGCTCGACCTCGTTGGGGTCGGCCAACGGGATGGCCAGGATTGCATCGACGTCGTTGATCTCGGCGCGGCCGATGATGTCTTGGTTCGAGTTGTGCGTGACGGTCATGACGGTGGTCAGCTCCTGATGAGAGAAGATTCGAAGGCGGGAAGGACGAAGGTGCGCAGGAACGCGCGGGCGGACTCGGGGTCGCCGAGATCGACCTGCTCGGATGGCGCGAGGAAGTAGCTGATGACCATCCGCGACAGCAGCTCGACGAGCCGCGACGACTCGCTGCGCGGCAGGTAGGGCTCGACCAGCGGCACCAGGAAGATGTTGGCCACGCGGATGATGCGTGGCACACCGCTGACGGTCAGCTGGCCCAGCGTCTCGCCCGGCTCGGACGCGAGCATCAACGCCAAGTGCTGGTCGTCGCGCAGCTCGCGGGTGGCTGACACGACGGTGCGCACCAGCAGCCCTTCCAGGTCGTCGGCGCCCTCGATGTGGGCGCCGAGGCGGGTGAAGAAGTCTTCCAGCTCGCGCACCCGCAGGGCGTCGAACAGCACATCTTTCCCGCCGGGGAACAGGCGGTACACAGTGGCCCGCGAGACACCGGCCTCGCCGGCGATGTCGTCGATGGTGACCTTCTCCACCCCCCAGCGCTCGCAGCACGACTTGGCGGCATCGAGCACTCGACGTTCGACGGCACGGGCAACGGGAGTCATCGGGTGAGACAGTAAGACGGTTTCCGTCTCAATGTCAAGGGCGCTTTCCATTCTTCTTGCGCAGCGCTCCTCGCGCCAATTGTCGACCATGCAGGTCATCTATTGGCACACGCTGGTACTCTTGCGCAACCCAGTGTGAACAACTGAAGGAGTTCCCCCACCATGAGACGACAGATCATCGCAGCGGCCACGCTCGCCGGCCTGCTGCTCGCCGCCTGCGGCGACGACGAGACCACCACGACCGTCGCACCCACCACCGGTGCGCCGACGACCACCGAGGCCCCCGCCGTGTACGATCTGGCCTCGGTCGAGGTCAACGAAGAGGCCGCGGCCTGCGCCGACGGAAAGACCCTCACGGCCGGCGCGCTGGTGATCGCCACCGGCGACCCGGCCTACCCGCCCTACGTGCTGGACGACGACCCCACGTCGGGCGAGGGCTTCGAGTCCGCCCTGGCGCTGGCCGTGGCCAAGAGCATGGGGTTCGGGGACGGTGCGGTCAGCTGGGTGCGCACCTCGTTCGACTCGGCGGTCGCCGGCAGCGACACGAACTTCGACTTCAACCTGCAGCAGTTCTCGATCAACCCCGACCGCGAGGAAGTCGTCTCGTTCAGCGACCCGTACTACACGGCAAACCAGGCGATCCTCGGCTACGCCGACGGGCCCGGGAAGGAAATCACCAAGCTCAGCGACCTCAAGTCGCTGAAGCTGGGCGCAGCGTCGGGCACCACCAGCCTGCAGTTCATCACCGACGTGATCCAGCCCGACACTGCAGCGTTCGAGTTCAGCAGCAACGCCGACGCCAAGGCGGCACTCGACGCCGGCCAGATCGAGGCGATCATCAGCGACGTCCCCACGGCGCTGTACTGGTCGGTGGCCTCCGAGGAGGAGGGTGGCGTGCCCGGCACCAAGGTGTTCGGCCAGTTCTCCATCGATGCCGGTGGTGCTGGCGACCAGTGGGGCCTGCTGTTCGTGAAGGACAACCCGCTCGTGGAGTGCGCGAACCTGGCGCTGGCCGACCTCGTCTCGACGGGCGCCCTGGCGGCGATCACCGAGCAGTGGATGGCCGGCTACACCGAGGCCCCCACCCTCTCGAAGGACTGACATGACGCCACCGACCC
>JAUSLQ010000079.1 GCA_030645675.1 Actinomycetota bacterium
TCACCAGTTCGAAGAAGTCGTTGCCCTTGTCGTCGACGATGATGAACGCGGGGAAGTCCTGCACCTCGATCTTCCACACCGCTTCCATGCCCAGCTCGGGCATCTCCAGCACTTCCACCTTGGTGATGCAGTCCTGGGCCAGCCGGGCGGCCGGCCCGCCGATGCTGCCGAGGTAGAAGCCGCCGTGGGCCTTGCATGCGTCGGTGACGGCCTTGCTGCGGTTGCCCTTGGCCAGCATCACGAAGCTGCCACCGGCGGCCTGGAACTCGTTGACGTAGCTGTCCATGCGCCCGGCCGTGGTGGGGCCGAACGAGCCGCTGGCCATGCCGTCGGGGGTCTTGGCCGGGCCCGCGTAGTAGACCGCGAAGTCCTTGAGGTACTGCGGCATCGGCTCGCCGCGATCGAGGCGCTCCTTGATCTTGGCGTGGGCGATGTCTCGCGCGACCACCAGCGGGCCGGTGAGCATCACGCGCGTCTTCACCGGGTGCTTGCCGAGCTCGGCGCGGATGTCGGCCATCGGTCGGTTGAGGTCGATGTGCACGACCGCCGAGTCGGCCAGATCTTCGTGGGTGACCTCTGGCAGGAAGCGGGCCGGGTCGGTCTCCAGCTGCTCCAGGAAGATGCCGTCCTTCGTGATCTTGCCGAGCATCTGGCGGTCGGCGCTGCACGACACGGCCATGCCCACCGGGCAGCTGGCGCCGTGGCGGGGCAGGCGGATGACGCGCACGTCGTGGCAGAAGTACTTGCCACCGAACTGGGCGCCGATGCCGGTCTCCTGGCTGAGCTTGAGCACCTTCGCCTCCAGCTCGAGGTCGCGGAACGCGTGGCCGGTCTTCGAGCCGGTGGTGGGCAGCGTGTCGAGGTAGCGGGCGCTGGCCAGCTTCGCCGTCTCCACCGCGATCTCGGCACTGGTGCCACCGATCACGACGGCCAGGTGGTACGGCGGGCAGGCGGCGGTGCCGAGGGTCTTCATCTTCTCGAACAGCCAGGGGAGCAGTGCCTTCTCATTGAGCAGCGCCTTGGTCTCCTGGAACAGGTAGCTCTTGTTCGCGCTGCCGCCACCCTTGGCCATGAACAGGAACTTGTAGGCGTCGCCGTCGATCGCACTGATCTTGATCTCGGCCGGCAGGTTGTTGCCGGTGTTGACCTCGTCGTACATGGTCAGTGGCGCCATCTGGCTGTAGCGCAGGTTGCTGGTCTGGTAGGTGTTGAACACGCCGCGGGCGATCGCTTCCTCGTCGCCGCCGCCTGTGTGCACCCGTTCGCCCTTCTTCGCCTTCACGATCGCCGTGCCCGTGTCTTGGCACATCGGCAGCACGCCGCCGGCGCTGATGGCCGAGTTCTTCAACAGGTCGAGCGCGACGAAGCGGTCGTTGTCGCTGGCCTCGGGGTCGTCGAGGATCTTGGCCAGCTGGGCCAGGTGACCGGGGCGGAGGAAGTGGGCGATGTCGCGCATGGCCTCCTGCGTGATCAGCGTGAGCGCCTCCGGGTCGACCTGCAGGTACGTGCCCAGGGGCGTCTCGACGGTGCGCACGTGGTCGGTGCTGACGAGGCGGTACGGCGTGTCGTCGTGGCCCAGGGGAAACAGCTCGGTGAACTCGAACGCGGGGGATTCAGCCATGAGGCCAGGCTACGCCCGAGGGTACGAAGCTCGGAAAGCCGCTGGTGGTCGTGGAGTGCGCTAGCCCGGCGATCGATCGAAGACGTAGAGGCCGAACCCGGAGGCCGGTGGGACGAGGATGTTCTTCGCGAGCACCGCGAACCCGCCCGTGAACGCTGTGACGCGTGGTCGCCGGTCGATGCTGATCGCCGTGGCAGTCGCCGTGGCGTTCGTGTCGGCCGACGCTCGGGGCTTCGACGGACGCTCGGGTGCCGCCCAACAGCTGACGGCTCCGCTCGGGCTTCCGGCAGTGCGGGGGCCCTCCGCGTCCACGGCGCGGGCCGGGCAGGCGCTACTTGAGGCGTTTGGGTGGGGCGCTCGCCGGGTCGAGGGGCCACTGGTGCTTGGGGTAGCGGCCGGCCATCTCCTTGCGCACGTCGGCCCAGGTGCCCTTCCAGAAGCCGGGGAGGTCGCTGGTGATCTGGATCGGGCGATCGGCGGGCGACAGCAGCTCCAGGGCGACGGGCACGCCGCCGGCCACCGTCGGGTGTTGGCCGAGCCCGAAGAGGTCTTGCACGCGCACCGAGGCAGTGGGGATGTCGCGTGAGTAGTCGATGACGACAGATCGGCCCGCGGGAGTCTGCAGGTGTGTGGGCACCAGCTCGGCGAGCTGGGTGGAACCGTCCCAGCCGAGCTGTGACGATAGGAGCATCTCGGTGTCCAGCCGGGCGAGATCTGCTGCGCCGGTGGCGCCCGCGAGGTAGGGCGCGAGCCAGTCGTCCAGTGTCGCCAGCAGTGCGGCGTCGCTCCAATCAGGCCAGGCGCCGGGCGCCGTCACGCGGCGCAGGAGGGCCACCCGGGCACGCAGCAGCATGGCCCGCCCGCTCCAGGAGAGGGCTGCCAGACGGGTGGCACGCACCCGCTCCACGAGCGCCGCGGTGGTGGCCTCGCCTGCAGGTGCGGCGCGCACCTGCTCGTCCAACAGCATGCCGCCCAGCCGGGTCTCGATGCGCTGGACGAGATCGTCGCGCTGCTTGTCCCACACGAGGGACTCCCGGCGCTCGATCTGATCGGCGAGCGACGTGATCACCTCCTGCACGTCCAGCGCGGCGCCGATGCGGATGCGGGCGTTGTCGCGCTTGCCGTCGAGGTCGGCGGCCACCACGAACCGCTCGTCGGCCAGCGGGTCGGTCGGCGGCGTCCATGCCGACGCGCCGGTGCGCAGCTGGAACTGGCCGGGCTGGCTGCGCCGCACTGCGATCCGGTCCGGATAGGCCAGCGCCAGCACCACTCCGCAGCGGTCGGCGCGCACCTCGTCGAGGTCGAGGCGCAGGCGTGCCCGGCGGGCGATGTCGTCGGCGCGGTCGCGCACGCGGCGCAGGTCGCGCCCATCGGCGCGGTCGTGGTACTGGCCGCAGACCGCGCCGACCCGCAGCGCCAGGTCGGCGGGTAGCTCGTCGGGCCGACCGCGGAACACGTCGCGCTCGTCCAGCAACGCGGCCACGACGCATGCGAGCGAGGCATCACCTTCCGCCGCACCGTCGACCATGCGGGCCAGGCGCGGGTGCAGCGGCAGGGCCAGCATGCGGCGGCCGCGATCCGTCGGCCGGCCTCCCGCATCCAGCGCGTCCAGCCGTTGCAGCAGTTCGACGGCCTGCTGCAGGGTGCGTGCCGGCGGGGCGTCGGCCCAGCGCAGATCCTCCACCGGCGTACCCCACACGGCCAGCTCCAGGGCCAGTCCGGCGAGATCCACCTGAGTGATCTCCGGCTCGAGGTGGGCCCGGCGGGTGCCGTGCTCCAGCTTGCTCCACAACCGGTACGCCGCTCCGGGCTCGGTGCGCCCCGCGCGCCCTGCGCGCTGGTCGGCCGAGGCGCGGCTGGTGCTGACGGTCGTCAGCCGGCTCATGCCGGTGCGCTGGTCGAAGCGCGGCACGCGGGCGAGGCCGGCGTCGACCACCACGCGCACCCCATCGACGGTCAGCGACGACTCGGCGATGTCGGTGGACAGCACCACCCGCCGCCGTCCGGGCGGCGACGGCGAGAGCGCGTGGTCCTGTTCCGCCAGCGACAGCGCGCCGGCCAGCGGGTACACGTCGACGTTCGGTGGGACCGTGGCCTGCAGCAGGCTCTGCACACGACGGATCTCGCCGATGCCCGGCAGGAACACCAGCACGTCGCCGGGCTGCTCGCGCAAGGCCCGCTGCACCAGCGCTGCCGTGGCTTCCTGGACGCGGTCCTGCTTGCCCATCGGGGCCCACACCATGTCGACCGGGTGCATGCGACCGTCGCTGCTCGCCACCGGCGTGTCGGCCCCCAGCACCTTCAGCAGCCCCTTCGTGTCGGGCGTCGCCGACATCGCCAGCACCCGCATCGCCGGGCGCAGCGTGGCACGAGCGTCGAGCAGCAGAGCCAGACCGAGGTCGGTGGGGAGGTTGCGCTCGTGCACCTCGTCGAAGATCACCAACCCGTAGCCCTCCAGCGTGGGGTCGTGCTGCAGGCGGCGGGTCAGCACGCCCTCCGTCACCACCTCGATGCGTGTTGCGGGCCCGATGTGGCGTTCATCGCGGGTCTGGTAGCCGACCGTCTCGCCCACCCGCTGGCCCAGCAGCGAGGCCATCCGCTGGGCGGCCGCGCGTGTGGCCAGGCGCCGCGGTTCCAGCATCACGATGCGACCACCCGCCAGCCATGGCTCGCCCAGCAAGACCAGTGGCGCCAGCGTGGTCTTGCCCGCGCCAGGAGGGGCGACCAACACGGCGGCCCCGTGGGTGGCCAGCGCGTGCGCCACCGCCGGCAGGGCGTCCAGCACCGGCAGGTCGGGAAGCGGGAAGGGAACCGAGGGGCTGATGGGCAACTGTGGCTCGGTCGGTGGTGGCTCGCGGCGGCGAGCGGACGGGTGGCTCAGCCCAGGGCGGGAGTGCCGTGGAACGGCGACGGGTCGCCGGCGGCGGGGATGGTAGGGGCGGTCCAGGCCGTGTTGGCCGCGATGGCCTTCGCAACGGCCCGCCACTCGGCCGGGTTCCAACCTTCGGCCGCGGCCTCCACGCTGCCGTCGCCGCGCACGAACACGAAGGCAGGCAGAGTGTCGACGCCCAGGCCGCGTACGAACGCCCGCTCGGGGTCGCAGAAGACGAGGAACTCCTGAGCGAGCGGCCCGAGGAACTGGGTGGCCTCTTCGGCGGGGCAGGTGAGCACGAGGTTCACACGCACGTCGGCCCCACGGAACGCGTCGAGCACGCGAGTGGCGGTCTTCAGCACCCACGAGCTCTCGTTCGTGTACGGGTCGAGCACGACGCTGGCCAGGTGGAAAGTGGTGACCCACTCTTCCAGCGGGCGCGACTCGCCGCCGATGGTGGTGAGGTTGATGTCGAGGGCAATGGTGCTGGCCACGGCGCAACGGTAGCGCAGAGCCCCCGCGTCGCCCCACCCCGCGCACAGGTAGGGTCGAGATCGATGCATCCCATCGAGCGACTTCGCTACCTGGCCCGCTCCAGCGGTGCCGACCAGCGGGTGCTCGTCGGCGAGACGGCGTCGGCGCTGCGCGGGCTGGGCATCGACCACGCCGGCCTGGTGGTGGCCTGCCGGCGCATCGTGGAGCGCCACCCCACCTCGGGCCCGCTGTGGTGGTTGTGCGCCCACATGCTCACCGCCACCGAGCCGTACGCGGTCGCCCGCACGCTGAGCAATGAGATCGACAACGACCTGACGCCCGAAGTGCTGATCGATCATCTGCCCAGCGATGCCACGGTGTGCGTGATGGGCTGGCCCGACCTGGTGGGCGAGGCTCTGCTGCGGCGTGGCGACCTGCGTGTGCTGGCCGTCGACGCCGACGGAGAGGGCGCAGCGTTCGTGCGCCGGCTCGATCGTGCCGACGTCGCCGCCGAGATCATCGAACCCGGCGTGTCGGCCGCAGCCGTGCTGGCGGCCGACCTGGTGGTCGTGGAGGCGCTGGCAGCAGGCGCCGGCGAACTGCTCGCCGCTCGCAGCAGCCGGGCCGCTGCCTCGGTGGCCTACTGCAGCGAGGTGCCGGTGTGGGCCGTGGTGGGCGTGGGTCGCTGCCTGCCCGACGCAGGCTTCGCGTCGCTGGTGCAGCGCGTCGCCGACGTGCGCGTGCCGTGGCTGGCCGAGGCCGAGGTGGTGCCGCTCGGGCTGTGCTCGCACGTCGTGCTACCGACCGGCCTGTTCGATGTGGCCGCGGCCGAGTTGCGCCCCGACTGCCCCCTTGCCCAGGAACTGCTCCGCCCCGCACCTCGAACCTGACCCCCTGGCCCCACTCCCTCCCGCCCAGTGCCCACCGAACTTAAGTTCGCCCGTAGAACTTAAGTTCGCGGGGGTTGGGGGTGGGGGAGGGTGGCGAAGGCGCGGACTGGGAAGGTGCCGAGGCCGGCGATCTTGATCGGCACGGCAGTGAATCGCGCGCCCGTGGATGGCAGCGCGGCGAGGTTGGTGAGGTGCTCGACGATCGGGATGCCGGCGGCGAGCAACCCGCTGTGGGCCGGCCGGTCCAGGCCAACGGTGCTGTCGATGTTCAGCGCATCGATGCCGACCAGTGCAGCACCGGCATCGGCCAGCGCACTGGTGCCCTCGGCGGAGAGGTACGCGTGTGACGGCTCGAAGTAGCCGGCTGTGCCCCAGCGCGACGACCAGCCCGTGCGCATGATCACGGCCGCCCCCGCCAGCGGCAACCCGGCGAAGTCGCTCGGCCCGAAGCCGTACGGTGCCACGGCGCCGGCGGGCAGGTCGACGACCACCAGCGGCAGGTCGACGCAGCGCTCCAGCGGCAACGACTGCAGATCCCAGCCGTCGGCGTAACGGTGAGCGGGCGTGTCGAGGTACGTGCCGGTGTTGGTGCACAGCTCGATCGAGCCGATGTGGAACTCGACGCCGGGCGCGTACCGTCCCCGGCTGGCCTCGCGCGACAGCACGGTGCCCAGTCGCGGCACGGGCAACCCCGGGTAGGTCTCCATGCCCTCGGTGATGGTGTGGCTGAGATCGACGAACAGTGTTGTGCTCACCGCGCCAGCCTGCCACGCCCCACCGGCCCTGTCCGAAGCTGGTTCGGGTTGGGGGCACGCGCAGTTCAGCGTTGGCCGCGGCGGGTGGGCTGGTTTCCGGCGGCTGCGGCCAGGCGGTGGGCGCTGGCCTGCAGGTCGTGGTCGATCAGGCCCACCGTCACCCTCAGCGACGGTGTGTCGTCGCGCACCATGAACGGTTCGCCGGGCGCGGCGCCGATGCCCTGCGCGGCCAGCGTGAGGAGGGCCGAACGCTCGTCGGCCACCTGCATCCAGAGGTTGATGCCGTCGGTACCGGTGAAGCCCACGCCTGCGTCGGCGAGCACGCGGCTGACGGCCGCGCGGCGAGCGGCGTACTCGATGCGGGCGGCCGCAACGGCGTCGATCGTCGGCTGGTGGCCCAGCATCTCCAGCAGCACTGCCTGCAGGATGCGGCTGCTCCAGCCGGGGCCCAGCAGCCGGCGGTTGGCCACCGCGCTGACCACCTCGCCGGCACCCCCGACGGCCGCCAGCCGCAGGTCGGGGCCGTGGCTCTTGGAGTAGCTGCGGATGTGCACCGTGCGGTGCGGCAGCCATGCGCCAAGGCTGACGAGCGCGCCGCTGGCGATGTCGCCCGAGTGATCGTCCTCCACGATGATCGTCTCGCCGCGGGGCCCACTCGCTGCACCCCTTCCCGCCGGCCCACCCGCGCCGCCCGGCTCCACCGCGCCCGCCAGCACCGCGGCCAGTTCGGCCCCGCGCTGCGCCGTCAACGTGACCCCGGTGGGGTTGTGCGCCCGCGGTTGCAGGAACACGGCCTTCACGCCGTGCTGCAGTTGGGCGGCCAATGCGTCGGCGCGCATGCCCTGCTCGTCCAGGTCGACGCCGATCACCTCGGCGCCCAGCAGCTCCAGCAGGTCGAGCAGGGGAGGAAAGGTGGGGTGCTCGACGACCACTCGGTCGCCGAGCCGCACCACCACGCCGGCCACGCGGTCGAGCGCGTCCATTGCTCCGTCGACCATCGTGAGCTCCTCGGGCACGAAGGGCCAGTCGGCGCGGACTCGCTCGGCCAGCTGGGGAAGCACCGGCTGGTCGAGGTAGCTGCTGGTCAGCGACTGGCGGTTGACGCGGGCGATCACCGGCCCCAGGTCGGGGAGCAGCGCCGGGTCGGGGGTGCCCGTGCTGAGGTCGAGCGCGAACCGCCCCGGCCCCTCGGTGACCCGGCGGTAACGGCGAGGCGACGACGGGCCGGTGGGCTGGCGGACGTAGGTGCCCTGCCGGCCGCGAGCGTCGATGGCCCCCACCGCGGCCAGGCTCTGCCATGCCTCGCTGACCGTGGTGGGCGACACGCCCAGCTCGCGCGACAGCTCGCGCACGGTGGGCAGGCGGGTGTGCACGGCCAGCTCGCCGGCGGAGATCAGGCGGCCGACTGCAGCCGCGATGCCGCGCGCCGAGCGATCGCCCACGGCGCCGACGATGACCTCGGCAAGGCTGTTGGCGCGCCCACGCGCCGCCACGGCGATCGGTTCGTCGATCACGATCGGCTGCCCCACATGACGTTCATTGTCCGGTAACAATACATCTATTGTGCGCCCGCGGGTGTGTCATTAGAGTCGGCACATGACGTCAATGCGCACAGGAAACATCGTGAGAGCAGCACTGCTGCAGACCGATTGGCCGGGCTCCAAGGAGGCCATGCTCGACAAGCACGAGCAGGCCGTGCACGACGCGAAGGCGCAGGGCGCCCAGGTGATGTGCTTCCAAGAGCTGTTCTACGGCCCGTACTTCTGTCAGGTGCAAGAGCCCGAGTACTACGCGTACACCGAGGCCATTCCCGACGGGCCCACCACCCAGCGCTTCCAGGCGATCGCCAAGGAGACCGGCATGGTGCTGGTCCTGCCCATGTACGAGATCGTGCAGGCCGGCCTGTACTACAACACTGCGGCCGTCATCGACGCCGACGGCACGTACCTGGGCAAGTACCGCAAGCAGCACATCCCACAGACGAAGGGTTTCTGGGAGAAGTACTACTTCACCCCCGGCACTGGTGGCTACCCGGTGTTCGAGACCGCGGTGGGCAAGGTGGGCGTGTACATCTGCTACGACCGCCACTTCCCGGAAGGCTGGCGGGCACTGGGCCTGAACGGGGCCGAGATCGTGTTCAACCCGTCGGCCACCAGCCGTGGCCTCAGCGAGTACCTGTGGCGCCTCGAGCAGCCGGCCTCGGCCGTCGCCAACATCTACTACGTGGGCGCGATCAACCGGGTCGGCATCGAGCCGCTGGGCGACGACGACTTCTACGGGCAGAGCTACTTCGTCGACCCGGAAGGCAAGTTCGTCGGCGACGTGGGCGACCCGTACAAGCCCGAGCTGATCGTCCGCGATCTGGATCTCGACATGATTCGCACCGTGCGCGACCGTTGGGCGTTCTACCGCGATCGCCGGCCCGACGCGTACGACGAGATCGTCCGTCGCTGAACGATCCCGCTGCCACACTTCGCTGAACCACTCTCGCTGAACCACTCTCTCGCTGAACCACTCTCGCTGATCCACAGGGGCACCAACCATGACATCGATCCTGATCAAGAACGGCAAGGTCGTCAGCACGACGGGCGTCATCGCCCAAGACGTGCTGCTCGACGGCGAGTCCATCCGTGCGCTGGGCGCACCCGGCTTCTTCTCCGAGGAAGGCCACGACCGGGTCATCGACGCGGCCGGCAAGTACGTCATCCCCGGCGGCGTGGACGTGCACACGCACATGGAACTGCCCTTCGGCGGCACCTTCGCCAGCGACACCTTCGAGACAGGCAGCAACGCCGCTGCCTGGGGTGGCACCACCACCATCATCGACATGGCGGTGCAGCGCTACGGCGAGAACGTGCACGAGGGCCTCGCCGAGTGGCACCGCAAGGCCGACGGCAACTGCAGCATCGACTACGCGTTCCACCAGATCATCGGTGGGGTCGACGACCAGTCGTTGAAGGACATGAAGTACCTCGTCGACCACGAGGGCATCAGCAGCTTCAAGCTGTTCATGGCCTACCCCGGCGTGTTCTACAGCGACGACGGCCAGATACTGAAGGCGATGCAGACGGCCGCGGAGTGCGGGGCGATGATCATGATGC
>JAUSLQ010000082.1 GCA_030645675.1 Actinomycetota bacterium
GCCGATGCGCTGGGCGAGCAGCTCGCGGTGGTAGGTGGGGTCGCCGAACAGCAGCTCGGACGACTTCGCCCGCTTGAAGTACAGGTGCGCCGGGTGCTCCCACGTGAAGCCGATGCCACCGTGGATCTGGATGTTCTCGGCCGTGGCGTGGAAGTACGCCTCGCTGCAGTACGCCTTGGCGAGCGACGCCACCGACGGCAGCTCGTCGTTCATCTCGGCGGCGCACCACATGCCGTAGTAGGCGGCGCTCTTGGCCGACTCGACCTCCAGCAGCATGTCGGCGCACTTGTGCTTGATGGCCTGGAACGAACCGATCGGGCGGCCGAACTGCACGCGCACCTTGGCGTACTCCACTGCCATCTCCAGCACCTTCTGGGCGCCACCCACCTGCTCGGCGGCGAGGCCGACGGCGGCGAGATCGAGCACGGTGCTGAGCACGTTCCAGCCCTCGCCCTCGGTGCCCAGCAGGGTGGCCGGCGTGTTCGAGAACTCCAGCTTGGCCTGCTTGCGGGTCTGGTCCATCGTGCTCAGCGGGGTGCGGGTGAGGCCCGCCGCATCGCCGGCGACGGTGAACAGGCTGACGCCCTTGGCGGTGCGGGCGGCGACGATGATCAGGCCGGCAGTGTGGCCGTCGATCACGAACATCTTGGTGCCGGTGAGCGTGAAGTCGCTGCCGGAGCCGGTGGCTTCCATGGTGATGCCGCTCTCGTCCCACTTGCCGCTGGGCTCGGTGAACGCGAGGGTGGCGATGGTCTCGCCACTGGCGATGCCGGGCAGGTGCGCCTTCTTGGCAGCGTCGTCGCCACTGTGCAGCAGCGTGTTGGCGGCGAGCACGACGGTGCTGAAGAACGGGGCGCACAGCAGCGCGCGGCCCTGCTCTTCCAACACGATGCCGAGCTCGACGAACGTGTAGCCGGAGCCACCGAACTCTTCCGGGATGGCCAGGCCCTGCAGGCCGAGCTGCTCGCCCGCCTGGCTCCAGACGGCCTGATCGAAACCGGCTTCGGTCTCCATCTGCTCGCGCACGGCAGACTCGGGGCTCTTGGCCTCGAGGAAAGCCCGAACGGTCTTGCGCAGCTCTTCTTGTTCTTCGGTGAAGGCAAAGTTCATGGCGACAGTGTGTTCGGCGGGCGAGGCACGGCGCCACTCGACGTGTGTACACTCGCGTACACATGATTGGCGTCCGCGAGCTCCGAGCAGACCTGGCCGCAGCCGTGCGCCGCGCCGGCAGCGGGCAGCGGGTGGTGGTGACGGTGGGCGGCCGGGCCGTGGCCCAGTTGGGGCCGATCGAGGCCGAGCAGGGCCAGACCGTGCTGGCCGACCTGATCGCCGCCGGCGCGGTGGTGCCACCACGCCGCACCGACGCTGCCCGCCTGGCCCCGCCGGTGCCGGTGTGGAGCGGCGTGCGACTGGACCGCGCACTGAAGGAGCTGCGCGGATGACCGTGTTCTTCGACACCAGCGCGGTCGTTGCGCTGCACGTCGAGTCGGCCGTGCGCCGCCATGCGGTCGGCGCGCTGGCCGACAGCACGTGCGTCAGCGCGCTGGCGCTCACCGAGGCGCTGGCCCTGATCGCCAAGCTCACCGACGAGCCAGTGCTGCAGGCCGACCTGGAAGACGCACTGAGGCTGCAGTGGGATCGCTACGCCGTCGTACCGGTCGACCAGCGCTGCCTCGACCGGGCGGCACAGCTGATGCGCGCCCAGCCGCTGCGCCTGGCCGACGCGCTGCACCTCGCCGCCGCCGACCGGCTGCCGCGCCCCATCACGTTCGTGACGTTCGACCCGGCGCAGATCCCGGTGGCGCTGTCGCTGGGCTTCGACGTGGTCAGCAACTGACGCGCCCGCCGCCAAGTACCCGAGTCGGCGTTCACACCACCTCCATGGAGGTCTCACCGCGAGTGCCCGGGCTCAGCGACGTCAGGTGCCCTGCACAGCCTCTGATGGTGCACACTGTGCGCATGGGCTTCGAGGTGCACGTGGTGGTCGATCTGAAGAAGGCGCCCAGTGAGGCGCTGATGAGCGAGCTCGACCACCGGTTCGAGGTCGCCGCCCACCAGCTAGGCACCAAGCAGGTGGAGATCACCGAGCACGTGTCGGTGAACGACGAGGCCGACGCCATCGCCTTCGTGCGCTCGCTGGTGGACGACGCGATCCCGCAGGGCTCGAAGATCGCCGCGATCACCGCCACCTCCGACTGACACCCGCCCCACCCACTTCGCCCACACCCGTTCGCCCCACCCGTTCGCCCCACCCGGCACACCCACCCGCGAACTTCAGTTCGCCGGGGGGATGCGCAACGTCGCGCCGGTCGGGCGCGGCAGGCACCATCATGGGGGCATGCACGCGGCGAGCCGTCTCGACAGGTTGCGCGCCAGGGGCGCGGCACGACGCGAGCACACGCGCCTGATCGACGAACCGGTGCAGCCGCTGCTGACCGCAGGCGTGCTCACCACCATCGCCGACACGTTCGTCACCGTGTCGCTGGCCGACTCGCTGTTCTTCAACCTCAGCCCCGACGCGTCGCGAGAGCAGGTGCTGATCTACCTGTTCACCACGCTCGCCCCTCTCGCGGTGCTGGCACCGCTGATCGGGCCCACCGTCGATCGCTTCCGCACGTCGCAGCGCGCGCTGGCGGTGGGCTGCGTCCTGCTGCGGGGCGCGTTCTGCCTCGCCCTCGCGGCCACCCTGTTCCGCCTGTCGTTCTTCGGTTTCGCGCTGGGCTTCCTGTTCGCCGGCCGGGCGTCGGGCATCGTCAAGCAGGCGCTGGTACCGCTGCTGGTCACCGACCCGGACCATCTGGTTGGCACCAACGCCCGCTTCGCTCGCCGCGGCGCGGTGGCCGGAGCGATCGGTGCTGCGTTGGGGGTGCTGCTGCTGCAACTGACCTCGGCCGCGTTCCTGCTGCGCACAGCGGCGGTGGTGTTCGTGGTGGCGGCCTTCGTCACCCGCCGGCTTCGACCGCAGGCTCCCGCAGCTCCGCCCACCGCCGCGCTGGCTCACGTGGAGCCGCGCTCGCCCACCATCGCCGTCGGTTCGATCGCGTTCATGGCCATCCGTGCCGCCTGCGGGTTCTTCGTGTTCATGCTCGCGTTCGCGTTCCGCCGGGCCAGCGAGCCGGCATGGGTGTACGGCGCGGCCGGCATCGCATACGGGGCCGGAGGCTTCCTCGGCAGCACCATCGCCCCGCTGTTGCGCCGGCGGTTCCGCGACGAGCAGCTGATCGCGATCGCGCTCGCCGCGCCGGCCGTCCCCACGCTGGTGGGCATCCTCGGCGTCTCCCGCCCGCTGCTGCTGACGGTGGCCGGGTTGATCGGCGTCTCCACCACGCTCGGGCGTCATGGCTTCGACAGCGTGCTGCAGGCGCGGGCCCAGCCGGCGCGACGTGGCAGGGTCGCTGCCCGCTACGAGACCGCGTTCCAGCTGTCGTGGGCGTTCGGCGCGATCATCGCCACACCATTCGCGTTGCCCGCGCAAGTGGCGATGGTGGTGCTCGGCGCGTTCTACGTGCCGGCGATCGTGGTGTACGTGCGGGCGGCAAACATTGCCGCTCGAGCCGAGCAGCAGTCGGCGTTCGACCTGCTGGGCCTGGCCCACACCCGCTTGATCTCGGCCACCAACGCACTGCGGGCGGGATCGCTGCCGGTTGCAGTCATCGACGCCGCCGCAGCCGCCGACCTGGCCTACCTCGCCATCGAGAGCGACACGGGCAATCGCGGCGCCACCGACGACGACGATGACGACGACGACGACGATGACGATGACGATGACCGCACCAGACTCGCCGACGAGCGAGCTGCCCTGCTGCAACTACGCGAGCGCGCCCTCGGCGTCGGCCTCGAACTGACCGTGGCCGACGTCGACGTGGCCGTTGCGCTGGCCGCGCAGATGGTCAGCCGCTGCCAGTCACCGACGACGAGGTGACCTCGAAGCCCGTCGTTGTGCTGCCTCCCACCCGGCACAGCCACGACTGCTCGTCGCCGATGCGGTGGTACTCCAGCACCTCCACCTCGATCGGTGACGCGCCTTCGGCCACCGGCCCCACGATCAGCAGCACGCCTCCTTCTTTCACCGCCCGGTCGTCGGTCTCCAGGTCGAGCGCATCGTCGGCGACGTCGGCAAATCGCACCACGGCCACGTCGTGCACCTCGGCGACCACGCCCACCTGGTCGTCCGCCCCGATGACACCACCCTCCACGGGGGCGACGTATACGATCGGCAGTTCGTCGGAGGCTGTATCGGTGGGCCCTTCGCGATCCACCAGCCAACGCACCACGGCGGCGTAGGCCTGGCCGGAGTGGACCACCTGCGGCTCGGCCGGCGAGTCGGTGCAGCCCGCCATCGCGAGGGCAAGGCACGACAGGGCAGCACTCCGCACGCGGATCACAACCACACGTTAGACATCTCGCACCTGCAACCGCCGCCGGCACGCAACAACCGAAGCCGGCAGCGAGTACGTCACTCGGCGAACAGTCGCCCCGTGGCCGTCCGAAGGAACGCGTCGAGCGGGATGTGCTCCTGCTTCAGCAGGCCTCGCCGCGGCAACACACCGTCGCGCACCAGCTCGATCACGCCCGCCACCGAGCCCGCGGTCGTCCAGGCGATGGCGGTGCGGTGCATGCCGGCGACGTCCTTCGGCCGGTAGGCGCGCACGAACTCGCTGCGGCGCAGATGCCCGTCGACGTGGCCCTCGGCCGACACGTGCACGTACACCACGTCGTCGGTGACCGGCGGCTTGGCGTTGGTGAGGATCTCGCCGGCCACTTCGCGTCGCTCGCGCATCAGCAGCTCGTGGAAGAAGAAGTTCATCAGGTCCATGTGGCCGGGGTAACGGATGGTCTTGTAGTCGATGTTGGCGACACGGCCCTCGTAGGTGTCGCACATCGTTCCCAGCCCGCCGGAGGTGGTGAACGCCTCCAGCTGGGTGCCGTGGATGTACAACGTCTCGCGCCACTCCATCGCCGACACCCACTTGCGCACACCTTCCTCCAGCACCTGGCAGTCGTTCAGGTACTCGTTCACCACGCCTTCGGGCGACCAGTTGAACGCGTAGCCCAGTTGGCCGGTGGGGTGCTGCGGCAGCGCGCCGACGCGCATGCGCACCGAGCGGCAGACGTCGAACGAGTCGATCAGCGAGGCGCCCACGATCGCGACGAAGCCGGGGGCGAGCCCGCACTGCGGTGCCATCACGCCGGCCGAGGTTGCGCTGAGCTCCACGATCTCAGCCGTGGTGCCCACGTCTTCGGTGAGGTCGAAGTAGTGGATGCCCAGCTCGTGAGCGACCTCCGCGATCAACCGGTTGAGGTGGTAGGGCAGGCACGACAGCACTGCCTCCACATCGGCCAGCTCGGCGCGCACATCGGCCACAGAGGTGAGGTCGGCGGTGCGGACGGTGAACTCGGTGGCAGTGCGCGGCATGCGCACGTCGAGGCCCACCACCTGCAGGCCGGCCTCGTGCAGGAACGTCGCGGCCAGCAGGCCGACCTTGCCGAGGCCGAGTACGGCGACCCTCTCGAACGACATGTGTGCCCATCCCGATCTCGTACGCCGGCGACCGGCCCTACCTGTAGCGAGCGTAGTGCGGCGGCCGCGGGTCTCGGTACGTTCCTTCCAACCTCACCCGGCCGGCTGGAACAGACCGGTCGGCGCGGCGGGACGTGACGGCCGGCGGCGCTTTCAGGCGGTGACGAGCAGGCCGATGGTGACGAAGTGGCAGGCGCCGGCGGCCACCGTGAACGTGTGCCAGATCTCGTGATAGCCGAAGGTGCGCGGCCACGGATCGGGCCGTTCACGCACCAGCACCGGGATGCCCACCGTGTACAGCAGGCCACCGGCCAGCAGCATCGACAGCTCGATCGCCGTCATGTTGGTGAGCAGGGCGGGCGTGGCGACGATGAGCGCCCAGCCCAGGATGGGGTACAGCGAGTACTCCAACACCTTCAGCTTCTCGAACGCGAACTGCTTCACCAGGATGCCCACGGCCGCGCCCACCCACACCGAGCACAGCAGCGGGATGCCCCACGCGGCGGGCAGGCCGAGCAGGCACACCGGGGTGTAGCTGCCGGCGATGAGCACGAAGATCATCGAGTGGTCGAGCCGCTGCATGATCTGCTGGGTGCGCTCGCGGCGGGCCAGGCGGTGGTAGCCGGCCGAGGTGCCGAAGCCCAGCAGCAGGCTGGCCGTGTAGATGGACGCGGCGACATGAGCAGAGGCGCCGTTGGCGGCGAGGATCAGCAGGATGCCGCCCGGGATGGCCAGCAGGAATGCGGCGACGTGCATCCAGCCACGCCACGTGGGCCGTTCCTCGGCGGGAGTGATGGACGAGGAGGTCATGACTCACCCTACGTCCGTTCGCAGCGCCGGCGGGGTCGCGGCCGACGGTTCTCACCCAGCCCTCACCCGCCGCGTGGGCCGGGCTCCGCGCCCGGCCCGGACTCCGCCCTCGCTCGCACGACCAGGGCCGAAAGTCCCTATGAACGCGGACCGAAAGCCCTCGGAACGGTGAGACAAAAAGTGTCTGATCGTCTCACCGCCGCGTTGGGGACGTCGGCGATCCTGGAGGTTCGCGAGATGACCATCACCGACCAACCCGCTGCCGGCAGCGCGCAGCCCGACTACGGCCACCTGCCCGACACCTCACCTCTGGGCTTCCCGCTCGACTGGAAGTGGCTGCGCGGGGCGAAGAGCGAGTGGGGTGTGAAGCCGAAGGTGGGCCCACGCGGCCTCACCATGATCGACATCGCCACCGGTAGCTACGGCGTGGTGCCCGACAACCCGGTGCACCGCTCGATGGCACCCCGCGGCGCCGATGTCGACCCCAACACGCCCGACATGGGCTACATCCTCAACAAGAAGAGCGATGTCTGGGCCGAGAACGTGGTCGAGCTGTACGAAGAGGCCGTGGCCCGCCAGTGGAGCGCCACCCGCGACATCCCGTGGAGCGAGCTTCCCGAACTGCCCAACGACATCGAGCACGCCATCTGCCAGGTGTGCACCACCCTCACCGAGGTGGAGATGATCGCCGCCGACCTGCCGGCGAAGTGGATGTGGCGCATGAACCACGACTTCCTGGAAGCGAAGATGTTCCTCTGCACACAGATCATGGACGAGGCCCGCCACGCGGAGGTCTTCCGCAAGCGGGCGCTGGCCAACGGCGGCGGCCTGCTGATGAGCCGGGGTAGCAGCGAGGGCCTGCTGCGCACGATCATCGAGGCCAAGACCTACACCCAGGCCACGGCGCTGATGCACCTGCTGGGCGAAGGTTTCATCCTCGACATCTTCCGCATGGGCGAGCTGATCGCACCGTCGCCCGTGGAGAAGCGCATGTTCCGCATGGCGATGCAGGACGAAGCCCGCCACGTGGCGTACGGCACGATGCACATCCGTTACGCGGTGGAGCAAGACCCCGACGTCGCCGAGGAGATCCACGAGGCGCTCGACCACGGCGAGGTGGTGCTCACCCAGTTCGGCACCAACCAGGACTTCGGCACCGCGCTTGCCGTGCTGCTCGGCGGCGGTGTGGAGCACGTGGAGACCAAGGGCTTCGAACTGCAGGCCGACATGCAGCGCAAGCAGTTCAGCTCGTACCTGGCCCGCTGCGAGCGGGCCGGCATCAGCCGCCTGCACCGCACAAAGCTGCCGCTGGAACTGCTCGGCATCGACCCGAACACCGTGCTGGCCAACTGAGGCTGCGAGAGACACAGGGAGAGACACGACATGCGAATCGACTCCGAGGCGTTCTTCGCCGGCCTGGCCGACGAGATGAACGCCCACCCCGAGCAGTTCAAGGTGCTCGGCGACGCCGACATGGTGGCCGCGCTGGTGATGCGCAAGCCAGGCGGCGACTTCGCCGTCACGATCACGTTCGAGGGCATTCGGTGCGAGGGCGTTCGCGAGATCGCCGCCGACGACGCAACAACTGCCGACTTCTACCTCGACGGTCCGTTCGCTGCCTGGCAGGTGATGTTCGACGACATCTGCGTGCACGGCTCGGCCAGCGGCCGGCTCACCATCAACAGCCTGGCGCTGCTGGGCACCGAGATCCGCCTGCGCGGCGCCGACCCGATGGGCGTCGACAAGTTCTCGCGCTTCAACCAGACCCTGCAGGAGTACCTCGACGGCGCGGCACGCAGTGCCGTGGCCGCGGGCTGAACGGCCGAAGGAGCCATCACATGAACGCACCGATCTGCCCGAACTGCGGCCAGCCCATCACCCGCGCGGTCGACGTGCCGTACGGCTGGTGGGAGTGGAACGAGGCGAAGGGCGCCTACGTGCCGAAGAACGCCGCCACCCGCGTCGACGTGTCGCCGTGGGTGCACACCGACTGCATGAAAGAGCTGCGCAACTTCCACCCGCAGAACCCGGTCACGCCGGCGGTCTCGGCAAGCGAGGTCGCCGGCGCATGAGCCTGATGGTGCTGCAGGACCGCTGCATCGGTTGCGGCGCGTGCGACTTCTCGTGCCACAGCGACGCGCTCACCAAGACCGACTCGTTCTTGGGCATCTTCGAGATCGACCCGTACACGTGTGACGACTGTGGTGTGTGCGTGGGCAAGTGCCCGGAGACCGCGATCGTTCCCGACCCTCGGTTCCCGGTGTGTCACGGCCACGGCTGCCCGCTGCACTCCGAGCGGCTGGCCGGCACCGAGTGCTCGATCTGGCAGGAGCGGTGCACCACGTGCGGCACCACCCTGTGGCGCGCCGCCGACAGCGACCACCTCACCTGCCCGAAGTGTGACGACGGGCGCAAGGTCTTCTGCCCGAAGACGCGCCTGCTCGACACCGTACCGGTGCCGGTGCGAATGGGCTGAGCACGTGATGCGACGCACGGCATGACCTATGCCCCTGATCCCCGCCGCTGGTTCGGTGGTACCGTCCGGACGTGAAGCGTCGCATCAGTATCCTCACCACCTCTGTCGCCGCACTGGCCCTCGTGGCCTGCAGCTCGGAGCGATCCGTCAGCCCGGCCTCCACCCCGACGTCGGCGGCCTCCACCACCACGGTCGGCTCGACCACACCGGAGACCACGCTGCCGGCCACCACCGAGACGCCCACCACCGTGGGCCCGTCCACCACCGTGCCCTCCGGTGGCTGGGTAGAGATCGACGTCAGCACGTACCCCGCGCCGCTCGCCTTCCCCTGCTGCGCATCGAACTGGTACGGCGTGCCCTCGCCGGCGTTGCCCGCCGCCGGGGCACCGCTCGCCGACGGTGCGTACCTCATCAGCTTCGATTGGCCCGACGAGCCCAGCCTGCCGATCACTGCCGAGGTCAGCCGCCTCGAGTCGTGCAACGTGCTGCCCGCCGGCAGCTGCGAGGAAAACGGGGGCGGGTCGTACATGGACGACGAGATGGGCGTCGACACCGACAGCACCTACCAACTGAGCCTGACGCTCGACGGTTCGCTGCAGGTGGTGCTCGGCGGGTTCACCGGCGGCGATAGCACCAACACGTTTGCAATGGGCACCGGCACCGACCTGGCAGCGCTGCTCAGCGCTGTCGACGCCGACTACCAGACGGCGATCCTCCAGCCCCATGCCGATGGCATGAGCAGGGACCAGATCATCGACATGCTGACCACCGAGCCTGCGTACGGCTTCGGCCCGCCGGCCCAGCCGTATGCCGGTGCTCTGGCGTACACGTTCGACGGCGCCCCGCCGCTGCTGTTCCAGAGCTTGCCCGGCGTCGACGAGTACGACGAGTCGCCCGACCCGCGCGGTAGCAACGTGCTCGGGCGCATCTCCCTGCTGGTCGAGGGAGGCCAGCTCACGCTGACGGTTTACTCCGGGTTCTACAGCTGACACCGACCCGGCGGACGGCCCGGCGGTTTGCTGCGTGCAGGCGTCAGCCGGCGAGGTCCATCGTCCAGTAGATGGTGCCGTTGCCGGCCGACACCGCGCCCACACCGATGCTGAGCATCGCCGGGTTGAGGATGTTGGCCCGGTGGCCGGCACTGTTCATCCATGCGGACATCACGGTTGCGCAGTCCTGCTGGCCGGCGGCCACGTTCTCGGCCCAGGTGCGCCACGCGTAACCCTGGCGGCTGATGCGCCATCCGGCGTTCGAGCCGTTGCGACCGGTGTGGGTCATCTTGTTGCGCGCCGCCTGTTCGGCCGAGTGCAGCTCTGCCGCCTTGTTCAGCGCCGGGTGCGCGGCCACCGGGGCCAGACCGGCCTTGGCGCGCTCGGCGTTCACCCTGGCGGTGCACGGCGCGGCCACGTTGTGGGTGACGCCGGCCGTGACGCCCGTGGTGGGGGCCGGGGCAGGCACAGGTGTCGGAGCGGGCTGCGGGTCGCAGCGGGCCATCAGGCCGGATGCGCCGAACATGCCGAGGACGAGGGTGACTCCGTAGGCGCCGAAGGATCGAGGGGCTTGCATGACTGGATCTCCAATTCGCGCCCGCAAAGTGGATGGTCGTGACAATCACTGTCACGAACGACATCGAATCGTAACACGCGATGGATCGCCGACCACGACTCGGGTCGAAGTCGCCCCGTGACCAGCGGCGCCGCGCAGGCCATCGCCGGAGGCCCGTCAGACAGAGGCCAGGGGCGGCACCTGGTAGCCGCCACTGGCGGCGCCCAGCCAACCGGCGACCCGTATCGCCGTCAGGTCGTGCAGGTACGGCGCCACCACCTGGATGCCCACCGGCAGCCCGGCAGCGGTACGGCCGACGGGGGTGGCCGTGGCCGGCAGATACGCCGCGCCGATCAGCGCCGGCCAGCCCTCGAGCTCCGGGTAGCGGCGCTCGCGCCCGTTCACCACGATCGTGCGCGTGTCCCACGCGCCGTCCTGCATGTGCGCGAACGCGGGCGTCAGCGTCACCGGGCACAGCAACACGTCGAACTCACGGAAGAACTCCGCCCAGGCGTCGCGCAGACGCGCCCGTTCGCGGTGCAGCCGCAGCCAGTCGCGGTGGCTGAGGCCGCGATCCACCTCGTCGCCCACCGAGACCGCGGCACCGATCAGTTGCACGCCCAAGCGCCAGGCGGCGGGCACGTCCAGCGCGGGTCGGGCGTCGTGGCGCACCTGCGCGCCAGTGACCGCGAGCGCGTCGGCCGCGGCACGCAACACCCCGCCCAGCTCGGTGTCGACCTCCAACGACGGGTCGTCCAGCCACGCCGCCACCCGCAAGCCACGTACCGACGAGACGGTCGGCGGCGGCAGATGCAGCTGCCATGCCAGGGCACGGTCGGGCGCCGGAGCCGCCAGCACCTGCAGCAGCAGCTCGAGATCGGCGGCGCTGCGGGCGATGGGGCCGAACACGTTGACGTCGCTCTCCGTGCCACCGCCGTCGGGCGCGTCGAGGTAGCCCAACGTCGGGATGACCCCGAAGCTGGGCTTGTGGCCGTACACCCCACAGAACGCCGAAGGCACCCGCACGGAGCCGCCGATGTCGGTGCCCAGTTCGAAGCTGGTCATGCCGCACGCCACCGCTGCGGCGGCGCCGCCCGACGAGCCGCCGCACGTGCGCGTCGTGTCCCACGGGTTGTTGGTGGTGCCGAACATCGGGTTGAAGCTCTGCCAGTCGCCCGACCACTCGGGCAGGTTGGTCTTGCCGAACACGATTGCGCCGGCCGCCTTCAGCGCGGCCACCGCCGGAGCGTCGTGCTGTGGCACGTGGGTGGCGAGCGCTTCCGCGCCACCGGTGCTGCGGATGCCGGCGGTGGCGATCGCGTCCTTGATCGTGATCGGCAGCCCGTGCAGCGGCCCCCACGACTGGCCCCGCGCCGTGGCCGCATCGGCCTCGCGGCAGCGTCGGCGGGCGAGATCGGCGTCCAGCGTGCACACCGCGTTCACGGAGGCGGCCAGCTGGGCGATGCGCGCCAGCTGCAGCTCCAGCAGCTGCTCGCTGCCGAGGCGCCCGGCAGCGATGGCTGCCGCCTGCTCGGTGGCGCTCCAACACGTGGGATCGGGCACGCTCCACCTCACTCCCCTGCCCCGGCTCTGGCGGACCGCGCCCACGGTAGCTGGCGCCACCGCACCCACCAGTCCCACCTTTCCCCGTTCATGTCATGGTTCGACCGCAGCAGGCCGCCGCGGAGGATGACGCGAAACGGGGGAAGTAGCGTGTCGCGCATGACGACACTGCACTGGGCCGACAGCCGGTTGGAGATCCACCGAGTGGTGGTGGGGTCGTTCGCCAACAACGTGTTCGTGCTGCGCTGCCGCCAGACGGGCGAGGCCGTGCTCATCGACGCGGCCAATGAGCACGAGCTGCTGCTGGAGCTGTGCCGCGACTTGGGCGTGCGGCGCGTGCTGGAGACCCACGGTCACTGGGACCACATCCAGGCCGTGCCCGCCATCCGCGAAGCGGGCTACGAGGTGGCCGTCACCCGCCTCGACGCACCGATGCTGAAGGACGTCGGCTACGACGTGTTCATCGACGACGCCGAGGTGATCGAAGTCGGCCGCCTGCGGCTGCACGCGATCCACAACCCCGGCCACACCCCTGGCTCGATCAGCTTCCACGTGGAAGGGGCGCCGCTGGTGTTCACCGGCGACACCCTGTTCCCCGGAGGCCCGGGTGCCACCAAGTTCGAGGGCGGTGATTTCGCCACCATCATCGACTCGATCGACAACAAGCTGTTCACCCTGCCCGCACACACGATCGTGATGCCCGGGCACGGCCTCAGCACCACCATCGGCAACGAGCGCCCGCACCTGCAGGAGTGGGTCGACCGAGGCTGGTGACCCATGCGAGTGGGTACTCGGATGGCGGCGTGCCACTCGGATCGCGGTTGCTCACTCGGGCGGGGGTGCGGCGGCGGCCGTAGGATGAGGGTGATGCCGGGGATGGTTCCTGCCACCTTGCCGGTCTGTCACGAGACCGAGCTGATCCGGCCCGACGGCCGGCCGAAACCCGCGTTCCGCGAACAACTGCGTCGCATTCCCTCCTGGCGCAACCTCGGCTCGCTGGTGGGGTTGTACGTGCAGACCGGCGTGGTCGTCTGGGCAACGGTGTACTTCGCGCCGTGGGTGTGGCCGCTGACGTTCGTGCTGATGGGCCGGGCCTTCGCCCAGTACCTGTCGCTGATGCACGAGGCCGCGCACCGGCTGCTGTTCTCCAACCGGCGGGCCAACGACTTCGCCGGCCGCTGGTTGCTGGGTTACCCGTCGCTGACCAACACCGACGGCTATCGCCGCGTGCATGCCGCGCACCACCGTGAGGAGTTCGGCCCCGACGAACCCGACATCGCCCTGTACGTCGGCTACCCGATCGGGCCGGCCAGCCTTCGTCGCAAGCTGACCCGCGACGCCACGGGGCGCACCGGCCTCAAGCTGATGGCCCAGTTCCTCGCCACGGCCCGCAGCAAGGACCAACGCTCCCGACGCACGTTCTGGAAGATCATCGCCACCCAGGCGGTGCTGTTGGCGGCGGCCATCCTCAGCGGCCACTGGTGGCTGTACCCGTTCTTCTGGCTGGCTCCGTACCTCACCGCCTGGCGGGTGATCAACCGGCTGCGCAGCATCGCCGAGCACGGCGGCATGATGGCCTCCGCCGACCGCCGCAACACCACCCACACCGTGCGCCAGCACCCGCTGGCCCGCTTCCTGGTGGTGCCCTACAACATCGGGGTGCACCTGGCCCACCACGTGGACTCGGGCATCCCGTTCCGCCGCCTGCCCACGCTCGACGCGGCGCTGCGCGAGGCCGGCTACATCGACGCCAGCATCGAGTACCGCAGCTACCCGTCGCTGTGGAAGGCCCTCGCGGCACGCCCCGCCAAAGCCGCGTAGTGTCAGGCCAATGCCGCCGTCGATGCACGCATGGGACGACGAGACCAACCTGTTCGCACACTCCGTCATCGGGTACGCGATCGAGCGTTTGCGCCTCCCGAAACCCCCACACTGGGGGGCGCACCCCGCAGGCGAGCTGAATGCGGCGATCGAGCACGCGATCACCGCCGGCGGAGCCGGCGGGCTGGAGGCGCTGCGCCTGTTCCGCGACGTGCTGATGCCCGCCTGCCGCCCGATGGACGACCCGATGAACCTGGCCTACGTGCCCACTGCGCCGTCAGTGGCGTCGACCATGTTCGACCTGGTGGTCAGCGCGTGCTCGATCTTCGGCGGCAACTGGGAGTCGGGCGCCGGGGCGATCGCGGCTGAGAACCAGGCGCTGCGTTGGCTGGCCGACCTGGCCGGTTTCCCCGACACCGCCGGCGGTGTGTTCGTGTCGGGGGGCTCGGCGGCCAACCTCAGCGCGCTGGTCACCGCCCGCAACGTGTGGACGGCCACCCACGGCCGGCCCGAGCGGCTGACGGTGGCCGCCACCGAGGAGGTGCACGCCTCGGTTCGCGCGGCGACCCGGGTGATGGGTGTGGACGTGCTGCCCGTGCACACCGACGATCACGGCCGCATGACCGGGCCTGCTCTGCACAACGCCCTGCACGATCACGAACGCGACGGGGTGTTCGCTGTGGTCGCCACCGGCGGCACGACGAACGCCGGCGCGATCGACGACCTCGACGCGATCGCCGACATCTGCACCGACCATGGGTTGTGGCTGCACGTCGACGGGGCCTATGGGCTGGCCGCGCTGTGCAGCGACATCGCCCGCAGCCGCTTCCATGGCATCGAGCGCGCCGACAGCTTCGGGGTCGACCCGCACAAGTGGCTGTTCGCCCCCTACGACAGCGCGGCGCTGGTGTACCGCGACCCGCGGCCGGCGGCCGACACCCACGCTCAGCACGGCGCGTACCTCGACGCGGTGGACCGCGACGAGTGGAACCCGGCCGACTACGCCTACCACCTCAGCCGTCGCGCCCGCGGCCTGCCGTTGTGGTTCGGCCTGGTCACCTACGGCACACAGGCCTACACCCAAGCCGTCGACGTCAGCATCCGCAATGCCCGCGCCTTCGCCGACGAGGTTGCCCGCCGGCCGGGCTTCGAGCTGCTGCTGGAGCCGCAACTGTCGGTGGTACTCTTCGCGGCCGACGGCTGGACGAACGAGCAGTACCTGCTCTGGAGCCGGCAACGAGCGCGCGAGGGCCGCTACCTGGTGGTGCCCACGTCGTGGAAGGGCCGGCCGTGCCTTCGCATCTGCCTGGTGAACCCCACCACCGAGCTGTCTGCACTGACTGCGATCCTCGACGACCTGGCCACCTTCGACCCGGCGTCGCCGGCCGGCGCGCCCGCCCCGGCCGACCCCATCAACCCCTGGTGATTTTCCACTACGGCGATAGTGGAAATAGCACCGGATGACTAGAATGCTGCCCGTGAGCGAGCTCTTCCGCATCGACAACCTGCACGCCCGGCCCATCAGCGACGAGGGCCAGGCGCCCGACATCCTGCGCGGGCTGTCGCTGGCGGTGGCCGAGGGCGAGGTCCACGCGATCATGGGCCCGAACGGCTGCGGCAAGAGCACGTTGGCCAGCACGCTGATGGGCTCGCCCGAGTACGAGCTCACCGGCGGGCGCATCCTGTTCCACGGCGACGACGTCTCCACCTGGCCCACCGACGTGCGGGCCAAGGCCGGCATGTTCCTCGCGTTCCAGTACCCGCAGGAGATTCCCGGCGTTTCCGTCATCCAGTTCCTGCGCCAGGCGCTGTCGGCCCGCAAGGGCCTCGACCTCAGCGTCCTGGAACTGCGCCTGGCCACGATGGACTGGATGAAGCGGCTGGGCATGGACAGCTCGTTCGTCGATCGCTACCTCAACGAGGGCTTCAGCGGCGGGGAGAAGAAGCGCAACGAGATCATGCAGATGGCCATCCTCGAGCCCGAGCTGGCGATCCTCGACGAGACCGACAGCGGCCTCGACATCGACGCGCTGCGCATCGTCGCCAAGGGGATTCGCGAGATCCGCGCCGACCGGCCCAAGATGGGCGTCGTGCTGATCACCCACTACCAGCGCCTGCTCGACGAGGTGCAGCCCGACCAGGTGCACATCATGGTCGAGGGCCGCATCGTCGCCAGTGGCGGCATGGAGCTGGCCGCGCAGCTGGAGCGCGACGGCTACGAGGCCTTCCGGTGACCGACGCCGTCGCCACCGCCGGCCGTAGCCTGGATGTTGCCGCGATCAAGCAGCAGTTCCCGCTGCTGCAGCGCGAGATCAACGGCAAGCCGCTGATCTACCTGGATTCGGCCAACACGTCGCAGAAGCCGCAGGTGGTCATCGACGCGATGACGCAGTTCATGCAGCACTCGTACGCGCCGATCAACCGCAGTGCGTACACGCTGGCGGCCGAGGCCGACGACGCCTACGAGGGTGCCCGCAGCAAGGTGCAGCGGTTCATCAACGCCCGCCGCGCCCACGAGATCGTGTTCACCAAGAACGCCACCGAGGGCCTCAACCTGGTGACCCACGCGTGGGGCCGCGCCAACCTGCACCCCGGCGACGTGGTGGTGCTGACGCACATGGAGCACCACGCCAACATCGTGCCGTGGCACATGCTGTCCGCCCCGATCGAGCAGGGTGGGCGCGGCATCGTGCTGCGCTGGGTGCCGCTGACCGCCGACGGCCAGCTGGATCTCACCACTCTGCCCCAGCTGCTCGATGGCGCCAAGGTGTTCAGCTTCACCGCCATGAGCAACGTGCTCGGCACCATCACGCCGGTGCAACAACTGTGCGCGGCCGCCCACGCGGCCGGTGCCCTGGCGATCGTCGACGGGTGCCAGTACGTGCCGCACAACGTCACCGACGTGCAGGCCTGGGGCGCCGACTTCATGGCGTTCAGCAGCCACAAGATGTGCGGCCCGTCGGGTGTGGGCGTGCTGTGGGGCCGCGAAGACCTGCTGGACGCGATGCCCCCGTTCCTGGGTGGCGGCAACATGATCGCCGACGTGCGACTGGACGGTTTCACCTGCGCCGAGCTGCCCGCCAAGTTCGAGGCCGGCACTCCCCCCATCACCGAGGTCGTGGGCATGGGCGCGGCGGTCGACTTCCTCACCGGGCTGGGCATGGCCAACGTGCGCCACCACGAGATCGAGGTGGCCACGTACGCGCTGCGCACGCTCACCGAGCGCTTCGGGGCCGACATCCAGCTGCACGGGCCGTGCAACACGGAGGTGCGCGGCGCCACGTTCAGCATCGGTTTCCGCGGCATCCACCCGCACGATCTCAGCCAGGTGCTCGACCAGCGCAATGTCTGCGTGCGCGCCGGCCACCACTGCGCCAAGCCGCTGATGCGCCTGCTGGGCGTCAGCGCCACGGCCCGCGCCAGCTTCTACGTGTACAACGACACACACGACGTCGACGTGCTGGCCGATGCGCTCGACGGCGCCAGCGATATCTTCGGGTTCTGAAACCCGTCGAGGAGACACCACCATGCCCGGCTTGGAAGACCTGTACCGCGAGATCATCCTCGATCACCACCGCAATCCGCGCAACCGTGGCGAGCTGCCGCCCCCGGCGCCGCACGCCGTCGGCCACAACCCGCTGTGTGGCGACGAGATCGACGTCTACCTGCAGGTCGAGGGCGATGTCGTCACCGATGTGAAGGTGGGCGGCCAGGGCTGCAGCATCTCGCAGAGCTCGGCCAGCATGATGAGCCAGGCCATCAAGGGCAAGTCGGTTCCCGAGGTGCGGGCGCTGGTGCGCCGCTTCAAGGGGATGATGAGCATCCCCGACGAAGACGGCAACCCCATCGAGCCCGACCCCGACGTGAAGCTGGGCGATCTGGAAGCACTGCAGGGTGTGGTGAAGTTCCCGGTGCGCATCAAGTGCGCCACCCTGTCGTGGAACACGCTGCTGGAAGCCCTCGCGCAGGCATGAGCCAGCAGGGCGCGGCGGCGCCACGAAAGATCATCATCGACACCGACCCGGGCATCGACGATGCCATGGCCATCTTCTTCGCGCTGGCGTCGCCCGAGCTCGATGTCATCGGGCTCACCACCGTGTTCGGCAACGCGCATGTGGATGTGTGCACCGACAACGCCATCCGCATCCTCGACATCGCCGGCCGCGCCGACATCCCGGTGGCTCAGGGTGCCGGCCGTCCGCTGGCGATGCCGTACCGCGGCCCTGCGGACTTCGTGCACGGCGTCAACGGCCTGGCCGACGTGCCGCTGCCGGCCCCATCGCGGGCGCCGCACGCGCTGGATGCCGCACACTTCATCATCGACCGGGTGCTCGCCGCCCCGGGCGAGATCACGCTGGTGCCGGTGGGCCCGCTCACCAACATCGCACTTGCGCTGCTGCTGTGCCCCGAACTACCACAGCACCTGGCCGGCATGGTGATCATGGGTGGCAACGCGTTCGTGGGCGGCAACGCCTCGCCCGCGGCGGAGGCCAACATCCTCAACGACCCGGAGGCCGCCGATCTCGTGTTCGGGGCCGACTGCCCGATCGTGATGTGCGGCCTCGACGTCACCGAGCGCACCATCATGTCCAGCGAGCAGATCGCCGGCATCGCGGCAATCGGCAACCCGCGGGCGCAGCTGGCCACGCAGATCCTGCCCTACTACCGCGACTTCCACCTGTCGCACGGCGGGCCCGACGGCATCCACGTGCACGACAGCACCTGCATCTCGTACCTGCTCGCGCCGCAGCACTACCAGGCGGTGCACCACCCGGTGCGGGTGGACTGCGGGCAGTCGGTGGGACGTGGCAAGACCTGGCCGGCCACGCGCCACGCGTTGTCGGCCGAGGGCTGGAAGGCGCGCCGCGCGGTCACCATCCTCACCGAGGTGGACAGCGCCGCAGTGGTTGCACTGGAGCTCGAGCGCCTGGCCCGATGACGCCGGCACCGGTTGCGGTGCGCCTGCCCGGTAGGCCGCTCACGCGCTCGGCCGCGTACGCTCGCCGAGGTATGCATGAGTTCTTCGACGACATCGTCCCGCCGCCCGAAGGCGTGGATGCCGACGCCGACCTGCTGCACGAGCGCGCCTACGTGGTTCGCGTGTACCGCAAGAGCGACCAGTGCCTGGTGGTGCGGGGGGCGGTACGCGACCAGAAGCCGCCGGGGCTGTACATCGTCGGCGACCCCGAGCCACTCACCGTGCACCACATGATCATCGACCTGGAAGTGGCGCTGCCCTCGCTGGAGATCACCGCGGCCCGAGCCGTGATGGAGGCGCACCCGTACCCCACCTGCCCGCAGATCATGGGCCACTACTCGAACCTCGTGGGGTTGTCCATCGCGCGTGGCTTCACGCACAAGGTGCGCGAGCTGTTCGGCGGGCCGCGCGGCTGCACGCACACCACGGCACTGCTGCAGGCGATGGGGCCGGCCGTGGTGCAATCCACGTGGTCGATGCGCGTGCTGGCGATGCGCCAGGCCGGCGGCACCGGTGGCCCCGACCTGAGCACGGTGGAAGCCCGCCAGCGTGCCATCGGCGCAAACCTGAACAGCTGCCACGTGTGGGAGGAAGGCGGCGAGCACTCGCAGAACATCCTCGACGGCGGCCCACCCGTCGTGCCCGTGTGGGTGCACCGCCGCTTCGGTGAGCTGGGCCGCGACCCGAACACCTGGCGCAACAACGACGCCTGAACCCGAGCGAGAGGGACGCGCGCTCAGAGGCCCTTCTCGGCCCGGAAGTGCGCCACGATGGCTGTGGCGTGGCCGTGCCCAAGGCCATGATCGTTCTTCAGCAGGGCGATCGGGGTCGAATACAGTCGAGGGTCGCCGCGCATCACTCGTGAGATGCCGAGTATCGAGGAGTGAACCGAATGCGAGACCCACTCGTCTCCGTCGTCGTGTCAACGTACCGAGGGGAGCGACTCCTCCGAGGGTGCCTCGAGATGCTGCTCCGTCAGTCGATCTCAGACCGTCTCGAGATCATCGTCATCGATAGCGGTTCTCCGGAGAACGAGCGCGGAATCGTTCAGGACATGCAGAAGGAACACCCGAACATCGTCTATGAGCGCACACCCCGAGAGACCCTCTACTCGGCGTGGAACAGGGCTCTGCGGCTGTCGACAGGCATCTACTTCGCGAACGTCAACACTGATGACTGGATCCGCGAAGATGCGCTCGAGCTGTTTGCGAAGGCACTCGATCGCGAACCGCACGCCGACGTTGCATTCGCACACTGGGCCTCAACCGATACCGCTCAGCGGGCTCCAACGGAAGGTGATCTGGTCAACTTCCACGCTCCCTACCACCCTGCGCTGCCTCTTTTCTACTGCTACAGCGGGAGCACGCAGTTCTGGCGGACGTCAACCTTGTCGCAGCTTGGTGGGTTTGACGACTCGTTCAGCGCGTGCGGAGATGCGGAAGCGCTGTACAGACTGATGCGGGCGGGCGGCAATGCAGTTCTCGTGCCCCACGTGCTCGAGGGACTCTTCCAGAACCCGAAGGGGATCTCGCTGGGTTCCGATGTCGCCCTCAGAGAAGTTGCCGAGATCACCGCCCGAGCACGGAGGGAGACACCCCTCACCGCTCTGTTTGCAATCGACCCCGAAGATGCTCTGGCGGTTGCGGCGGGATGGACCGCGCTGGGCAACATGGCGATGCAGCTACGCATCCCGTGGCTCGACGATCGTTTGAACGACAGGAGCTTTGCGCACGAGTGCTATCGACGCGCCCTCACGGCTGCGCCCAACTATCCACCGGCATTGCACAACAGGTATTCGGTCTACTTCGAGGCAGGAGAGTTCGGGCCAGCCGAAAGCTGCCTCGCCGCATTGCCTCCGACTACCGCAGCACGAATCCGCGGCGCCGACCTCGGCCTGGTGCAGCCTCACGTAGAACCTGCACGACAGGGACCGGTGTATGAGCACAGCAGCGGCGTTGGTCCGGTACCAAACAGCATCCTCAGCGGGACACGGCCGCGGCGGATCGATGCGATCGCTGCCGAGCTGGCAGGAGCCAAGGAGTACATCGCATCGCTCGAATGGCATCTGGCGAGGGAGAAGGACGAAGCCGCCAAACTCCGCGAAGCCCTGACAGAAGTTCGTGGGACGAACAGATCATGACGTCGCACATGTCGGCGTCGCACTCGACACGAATGGCGAACCAGATGCTCCCGCCGACGCCCGGAGGCACAACGGATCACCCGCGCTTGAGGTCGGTGACGAGGCCTTCGCTGGCCTCGACCAGCCTGTGCGGCTCGATGCCGAACACGTCGTGCCACGTGCCGGCCGCAGCCCACACTTCGTCGTACTGCAGCAGATCGGGGTCGATGAACACCTGCAGGTGCGTGGTGTGGCCGAACGGCGGCACGCCACCGATGGGGAAGCCGGTGGCCTCCCGAACGGCATCGGCGTCGACGCGGGCGCACTTCAGGCCGCCGGCGGCTGCCGCCAGCTTCTTCTCGTCGAGCTGGTTCGAGCCGCTGACGTAGGCCAGCACCACCTGGCCGTCGACGGCGAAGATCAGGCTCTTCACGATCTGGCCGAGCTCCACGCCGATGGCGTTGGCGGCGTCGACCGCGGTCTTCGCCCCGTCGGGGAAGCGGCGCGGCTGGATGCTGAGCCCACGGGCCGAGGCGGCCTCGATGACACGGACGACGTTGGGGTGCTGCGCTTCACTCATGGCGGATGCGAGCGTAGCCACCCCATACCCGAAGCGCCGACTGTGTGAATTCGGTGAGATGCGTTGTCGCGCCCCTGCCGGTGGCATACGATTCGGCATTCGAAGGGGAGTATCCCGCAACACTGTCGTCGTCAACACGGCGAAACGCCCGGCGGCAGTGAGTCGAAGAGCGACTTGGGAGAGACCTTCGGCCAATCGATCCACGTTTGCCCGAAGGACACCATCACCGCATGTTCAAGAACACCATGAAGACCACCGTCCTGTTGGCGGGGCTCGGCGGCCTCATCGTCGCCGTGGCCGGCCTCATCGGTGGCGGCAGCACCGCATCACTCACCATCGGCCTCGGCCTCGCGTTCGTGATGGTCGGCGGCTCGTACTGGTTCAGTGACAAGCTGGCCTTGAAGTCGGCCAAGGCCCGCGTCATCGAGCGCCACGAGTCGCCCGAGTTCTACGACATGGTCGCCTCGCTGGCCCAGCGCGCCAACCTGCCCATGCCGCGGGTGGCCATCTCGCCCAGCGACCAGCCCAACGCATTCGCCACTGGCCGCGGCCCGAAGAAGGCCGTCGTCTGCGCCACCTCCGGCCTGCTGGCCTCCATGCCACGCGACGAGATCGAAGGCGTGATGGCCCACGAGTTGATGCACGTGAAGCACCGCGACATCCTCATCGGTTCGGTGGCCGCAGCCATCGCCACTGCCATCAGCTACCTCGCCCAGATGGCCATGTTCGCCAGCATGTTCGGCGGCGGCCGCGACGACGAAGACCGTCCCAACCCGCTGGCGATGCTGCTGATGGCGATGCTCGCGCCCATCGCCGCCTCGCTCATCCAGATGGCTGTCAGCCGTTCACGCGAGTACGAGGCCGATCGTGGCGCAGCAGCCCTGCTGGGCGACGGCAAGTCGCTGGCCAACGCGCTCGAGCGCATCGAGACGCTGGCTGCCCGCCGGCCGATGTCCGTTGCCCCTGCCCAGGCGCAGGCCTACATCCACAACCCCCTCAGCGAGCTGCGCGGCGGCCGCAACGCCGGCATGGCCCGCATGTTCAGCACCCACCCGGCCACCGAGGAGCGCGTCGCACGCCTGCGTGCGATGTGATCAGTTGCCGCCCGGCCGCCCGGCCGCCAGCGGCGACCGGCCGCGGCAGCACGGATCAGAGCGCGAACAGGTCGTCGAGGCTGCTCGTCGCAGGCGCCTCGACGGCCCCTTCCGGCTCGCCGCCGGTGAACGCCTCGTAACCGTCGCGCTCCAGCTGGTCGGCCAGCTCCGGCCCACCGGTGGCCACGATGCGACCCTTGACCAGGATGTGCACGTGGTCGGGGTGCAGCTCCTCCAGCAGTCGGTTGTAGTGCGTGATGGCCAGCACACCCAGCGGCTGGCCGCCGGGGGGCGCAGTGTTGGTGGCGTCTTCCACGCGCCGTGAGCAATCGCGCAGGGCGTCGATGTCGAGGCCACTGTCGAGCTCGTCGAGGATCGCGAACTTCGGGGCCAGCAGGGCCAGCTGCAGCGTCTCGTTGCGCTTCTTCTCGCCACCCGACAGGTCGACGTTCAACGAACGATCCAGCAAGGCCACCGGGAAGTGGATGCGCTCGGCCTCGGCGGCCACCTCGGCGGCGAGGCTGTCGGTGCTGCGGCCGCGGGCGGCGTAGGCCTCGGCCAGCATGTCGGTGAGGCCGACACCGGGCACCTCGCTGGGGTACTGCCTCACCAGGTGCATGCCGGCCTTGGCCCGCTGCCATGCCGGCAGATCCAGCAGGTTCACACCGTCCAGCAGCACCTCGCCGGCGTGCACGGTGTAGCCGGGCTTGCCCATGATGACGGCGCTGAGCGTGCTCTTGCCGGCACCGTTGGGGCCCATCACCGCGTGCACCTCACCCGAACGCACGACCAGGTCGATGCCGTTCAGGATCTGCTTGCCGGCCACCGAAGCGACCAGGCCCTTGATTTCGAGCGTGCTCATGACGGTGCCCCTTCGCCGTTGCTCTCCACATCGATCACGACCTGACCGCTCTCCACCCTCGCGACGTACACCGGCACGGGAACGGTTGCCGGCAGGGTGTCGG
>JAUSLQ010000086.1 GCA_030645675.1 Actinomycetota bacterium
CACCAGCTCGATCCCGATCATGAAGCTGGGCATCGCCACTCAGCGACCCGAGCAGGTCATCGGCATCCACTTCTTCAACCCGGTTCCCGTGCTGAAGCTGGTCGAGCTCGTCACCTCGCTGCTCACCTCGCCCGCCACCACCGACCGGGCAAATCAGTTCGCCACCGATGTGCTGCACAAGCGCGTCATCCGCAGCCAGGACCGCGCCGGCTTCGTGGTGAACGCCCTGCTCATCCCGTACCTGCTGTCGGCCATCCGCATGATGGAGTCCGGCTTCGCGACCGCCGACGACATCGATGCCGGCATGGTGGAGGGCTGCAACCACCCGATGGGGCCGCTGCGCCTGACCGACCTGATCGGTCTGGACACCACGATGGCCGTGGCCGACAGCCTGTACGCCGAGTTCAAGGAGCCCCTGTACGCGCCGCCACCGCTGCTGTCGCGCATGGTGGAGGCCGGGCTGCTGGGGCGCAAGAGCGGCCGCGGCTTCTACGACTACCAGGGGCGCTGAGTGGCGGACGCCCTGGAGCGCATCACCAACCTCGTCGCGTTGCTGATGGCGACGCGTGCCCCGCTGACCCTGGAGCAGATCGCCAATGAGCTGACCGGACAGTACCCGCTGGGCGAGGCGGCGATGCGAGGGGCATTCGAGCGAGACAAGGCCCTGCTGCGCGAGACGGGTGTGCCGTTGGAGACCGAGGTGCTGAGCGGCAGCGACGCCGGCCGCACGGGGTACTTCATCGACCGCGACCGCTACGAGCTGGCCGACCTGCACCTGACCGCTGACGAGCAGCACGCGTTGCAGCTGGCGGTCGCCGCGGCACGGCTGGCCGATGCCCACTTCGGCCTGCTCAAGCTGGGCGCCGACCGTGGCTCGGCGCCGGTCGTGATGGCCAACATCCCCGAGCTGCCCGAGTTGCCGGTGCTGCGTGAAGCCACGGCGGCGCGGGCAGTGGTGTCGTTCGAGTACCGCGGGTCGGCGCGGCAGCTGCAGCCGTTCTCGCTGCTGCTGCGCGAGCGCTTCTGGTACGTGATCGGCCACGACCTCGGCCACGGCGAGGTGCGCACCTACCGCGTCGACCGGATCGAGGGTGGCGTCGGTGTCGGTGAGCCCGGTGCGTTCCAGCGCCCCACCGGCTTCGACCCGCGCTCCGTCTTCCCCGCCGACCCGAAGCTGCTGGGCGACGAACCCAGTGCCCGCGCCGAGGTGCTGGTCGACCAACCCCGCGCCGGGGGAGTGGTGCGCGAGCTGGGCGATGCTGCGGTGCTGGAGCGGCGAGGCGACGGTGGGGTGGTGGTGGAGGTGCCGTGTGCCAACCTCGACGCGTTCCGGTCGTGGCTGTTCGGCCTCGGCACGCATGCCGAGGTGCTCGGCCCGCCCGAGGTGCGTGCTGCCGTCGTCGAGTGGCTGGGCGCACTGGTGGCGGGGCGATGAGCGCCGCCCGACGCGGCCCGCGGCCCGCCGGCGAGCGCCTGCGCCGACTACTGGTGATGCTGCCGTGGCTGATGGAGCGCGGCGAGGTGCCCGTGGCCGAGATGTGCGAGCGGTTCGAGCTGAGCGAACCGGAGCTGGTGAAAGACCTCGAGCTGGCGGCGATGTGCGGCCTGCCCCCGTTCGTCGACGAGATGGTCGACGTGTTCATCGACGAGGGCATGGTCTACGCAGGCGTGCCCCGCCTGTTCACCCGCCCCCTGCGGCTGACCGCTCCCGAAGGCTTCTCGCTGCTCACCGCCGCCCGCGCGGCGATGCAGGTGCCCGGGGCCGACCCCGACGGCGCGCTTGCGCGGGCGCTGGCGAAACTGGCGGCCGCGCTCGGCGACGACGCACTGGGTGGGGCCGTGGTGGTCGACACCCCGGCGCCGCCCGCGGCCGAAACCGTCACCGCCGCCGCCAACCGGTGCGAGCGGCTGCGCGTGGTGTACTGGTCGCCCGCCGCCGACGAGCGCACGGAGCGCGAGATCACGCCCCGCCGGGTGTTCGTCGATCGCGGTTTCTGGTACGTGATCGCCGACGACCATCGCAGCGGCGAGGAGCGAAAGTTCCGCATCGACCGCATCGAGCGGTGCGAGCCCACCGGCGTGATCGACGAGGCGCGTGAGGTCGACGTGCCCGTCGGCGACGCCTGGTTCGCCGACGCCGACCTGCCCGCCGTGCTGCTGCGGGTGCCTACCGGAGGGGTGTGGGTGGCCGAGCGGTTCCCGACGCGCAGTGTGCAACCCGACGGCGACGGCTGGCTGCTGGAGCTCAGCGTGGTCAGCGAGCGGTGGCTGCGCGAGCTGCTGCTGCGCCTGGGTGCGGAAGCCACCGTGCTGCAACCTCCGGAGTGGGTGGGCCTGGGTGCGGCGGCAGCCGCCGAGCTGCTGGCCCGCTACACGGGCGGCGCCGCCGACTGAGCTGCGACGGTTGGCAGCTGGTCGATGGTGTCGATGTGGTGCGCTCGCAACAGGTGCGGCAGCAGTGCTGCCGTCGCGTCGGCGTCGGCCAGCGCATCGTGCGGGCGCACGAACTGGATGTCGTAGCGTACGCACAGGTCGGCCAGACGGTGCGACAACTGGCGCTGTGGGTCGAGCTGGCGCGACAGCCGCAACGTGCAGATGGGGTCGTTGAGCGGCAGGTGCACGCCGTTGCGTTGTGCCGCTTTGCGGAGGAACGCGAGATCGAACTCGGCGTTGTGGGCCACGAACCTGGCGCCATCCAGGCGGGTGCCCAGCTCGGTCAGCACCTGCGAGGCTGGCGGTGCCTGCCGCACGTGGCGGCGGCGGATGCCGTGCAGTTCGGTTGGCCCCACGCGGAACCACCACCGCCGGCGGGGGGCCAACAGGCTGCTCCACCTGTCGAGCACGGTGCCCTCGCCATCGACCAGCACCACGCCCACCTGCAGCACGTTGTCGCGACGAATGGAGAGCCCGGAGGTCTCGACATCGACGACTGCGAACCGCTGTGCGCGCACTGGGGTGGGCATGCCGCTCACCATAGGCGAAGGGTGTGACAGCGCGTTCGCCCGGCGTCGTTGGCAGCGGCCGCCTACCGGTCAGCTCGGCTGGGCGGGGAGTTGCAGGCTGCTGACGTCGAAGTAGTCGCGCCACAACGCGATCTGCCCGTGGCGCACCAGGAACAGGCCGGCCACCGGTACCTCCAGCCAGCTGTCGCCGGCGCGGAAGCGATCGAGCCGCTCGTTCATCACCACGCCGTGGTCGAGGCTGCCCGTTGCCACCTGTTGGCGCACCTCCCAGCGCACCTCCTCGTAGCGGGCCAGGAACGGCTGCAGCGTGGCGCGCACGGCATCGCGGCCGAACACCTTGCCCAGCGGCACGTTGTCGTACTCGCAGTCGTCGGTGAGGTGGCTGAGCGCGTGTTCGAGGTCGCAGCGCTCGATAGCTGCAATGAAGTGGTCGACCACGTCGGCAGGCATGCCCGCACCATACCGCGGCCGGCCAGCCCCGCCAGCCGCGACCGGGTGACAAGCGGCGGCCGCTGCCTGCAGTGCAAGCAGGCGCTCGAGCGGTGACGGAACCCGATCTGCTGCGAGGCGGTCAGGACCGCATCGCCCTGGCCCGCACCCCGATCTGCTGCGAGGCGGTCAGGACCGCATCGCCCTGGCCCGCACCCCGATGGGCGCCGAGACCGTGAAACCGGCGAGATGGCGGTCTTCCTCGCTCTCGCCTGCCCAGAAGCCGTACTCGTGGTTGCCGCGCGCGTGCTGCCGGCACGTGCTCAGCACGGGGCAGCGGTCGCAGATGCGCCGGGCCTTGGCCTCGCGGCGCTCGCGTGCCTGAGGACGCTCGGCCTTCGGGGCGAAGAACAGCGGCGTGTGCCCCTTGCAGGCAGCGTGGTCCATCCACTCGATCGGCGCAGCAGGTATCCAGTGCAGCGAGGAGAGCTCTTCCGCACTCATCGGGCCTCCTCTTCGACTCGGCGTGACACGACTGACATCTATTTACTACTAAATCCTCCGGGCGATGTCAAGACCCGCACCCGCAGGCAGCGGTCACTGTGCGATGGTCGCCGCCAGCGGGTCGGTGGGGTCGCCCCCGTCGTCGGCCCACACGTCCAGCAGACGCCGGGCCGCGGCCAGGTACAGACCGGCGGCCACCGGGTCGTCGTCGGCTGCATCCAGGCAGGCGAGGCAGTACTTGACGACGTGGGCGTCGTGCCTGGTCGCGGCGGCGGTCGCCAGCTCGTAGGCGCCGAGCGCGCTGTCGGCGTCGGGCCGGGCGTAGGCGTCGACCGCGCTGTCGGTGTCGGGCCGGGCGTCGGCGTCGACCGCGCTGTCGGCGTTGATCAGCCCGTTGGCGTCGCCCACGAGTGAGCCGCGTATGCGGTGAGCGCCCTCCGGCGTACCCAGCGCGGCGCGGAACGCGGCGACGTGGGTGGCCGCCAGTGCCAGTCCGAGGTCGGCGTGGGCGGTGCCCGAGGTCGTGCCCAGCAGCGCCTGCGGCAGGGTCAGGCAGTGCGTCCAGCCGTACCTGGCGTGCTCGGCCGGCTCGTGCAGCATCGAACTTGCGGCCAGTCGCAGCACGGCGCGTTCGGCGGCCGGCGTGCGGTGCCCGAGCACGGGCCCGAGAAGCCCCTCGGCCACACCCGACCGATCGACCTGCATCATCAACGGGTGGATGAACGAACTGCCGGGAACGCCCAGTACGGGCAGATCGGCGAGCGCACGCGACAACCGGCCGGGATCGGTCGGCGCTTTCGGCCGCCACCCGTCGATCCACTCGATGCGCCAGTCGGGGTGACGGGCGAGCTCGCGCATCAACGGACGCAGCAGCCGTAGGTCGGGTCCGAGCAGCGCGTCGCGGCGCAGCAACTGGAACAGGTAGATCGGGGCGTGGGCGGCCGCTCCGGTGAGCGGAGCGACGACCGGCGCGAGCGCCGCGACCACCTGCGCCCGAGTGGCGACGGCGGCGACTGCGACCGCGGCAGCGTCGGTGGCGGCCAGGTCGCCGGCGGTGAGCGCGGCACACAAGTGCTGCAGCGCCGCAGAGGCAGTGGCAGGAGAGCCCTGTGCGGCCTGCCCGGACGAGCCTGGCCCGGCCACGCACGGCGCGTACGGCTCGTACTGCAGGTACTGGGCGCCGACGGCGACGATCCGCATGCGGGCGAGTCGCCGCTGGTCGGAGTGCACCATCGGCAGCAGTGCGGCGCGGGCGGCCAGCTCCAGAGGTGCGTGCAGGACGAACGAGTCGGCGGGCTGCTGCCGGGGCGCGGCGATCGCTGCCGCGACCACCGCGACGAGCCGTGAGTCGGGCACCTCGTGAAGCCGGCGTCGCTCGTACTCCGCGGCAATGGCGGTGGGCGCCAGGTCGTGCAGATCGGTTGACAGTGAGCTGTTCATTCGGGTCAACTTAGAACTTGAACTCAGCTTCAAGTCAAGGATGAACTGCATGATCGAGGAGATGACGCTCACCATCGGGGAGGCCGCCGAGCGGGCAGGCGTCGCCACCTCCGCCCTGCGCTTCTACGAGCGCGCCGGACTGATCGCATCCGTGCGCACCAGCGGCGGGCAGCGCAGGTACTCGCGCGACGTGCTGCGCAGGCTGGCGTTCATCGGCGCCGCCAAACGGGTGGGGCTGGGGCTCGACGAGATACGGCAAGCGATGAGCCGGCTGCCCGACGGACGCACCCCGAACCCTGCCGACTGGGCGCGCCTGTCGAAGGCGTGGAGCAGGAGACTGGACGACGAGATCGCCTACCTCCAGCGTCTGCGCGACGACCTCAGCGACTGCATCGGCTGCGGCTGCCTCTCGTTCAGATCGTGCGCGCTGTACAACCCGGCCGACCGTGCCGGCCGGCTCGGCGCTGGGCCGCGCTACCTCCTCGGCGACCGGCCGCAAGCCGGCTCGGATGGCGGCGGGACGCCCCGCAGGGCGCTCGATCCGCAAGGCGATCGACACCGAGAACAAGGGCTTCAAACGGGCCGCTGAAGGTTGAGCCCGCGGGCCGGCGGCCCCTCGGCCCCTCGGTCGGCAGGGCCGGGGCGGGGCCGGCCCGGGGTGCTCGCCGGAGCTACAGCAGTTCGGCGGCGAGGCTGGCGACGGTGCTGCGCTCGCATGCGGTGAGCGTGACGTGGCCGAAGCACGGCTGACCGCTGAACGCCTGGATCAGCACCGCAAGTGCGTTGTTCGACTCGCCCAGGTAGGGCGCGTCGATCTGGCTGGTGTCGCCGGTGAAGATCACCTTCGTGCCCTCGCCGATGCGGGTGAGCACCGTCTTCAAGGTGGTGGGTTCCAGGTTCTGCGCCTCGTCGACCACCACGATCTGGCGGTGCAGGCTGCGGCCACGCAGGAACGTGACGGACTCCAGTGACAGCTGGTTGCGCCCGACCAGTTCGTCGACCATGTGGTGTGCGTCGTGTGCGCTGCGTTGGTCGGTGAGTGCCACGATCGCATCGTGGATGGCGGACATCCACGGGTCGAGCTTCTCGTCGAGCCCCCCGGGCAGGAAGCCCACGTCGGCGCGGCCGACGGGCACCAGCGGGCGGTAGACGGCCAGCTTCTCGTAGGCCCGCTGCTCGACCACCTGTTCCAGACCGGCGGCGATGGCCAGCAGGGTCTTGCCGGTGCCGGCCCGGCCGTCGAGTGCGACGACGCTGACGTCTGGGTCGAGCAGTAGTTCCAGTGCGAATCGCTGCTCTTTCGAACGCGCACGCAGGCCCCACGCCTCGGGCGCGGTGTGCGACAGGAGGGTCAGCTCGCCGTCGACGCAGCGTGCCAGCGCGGACTGCGACCCGTTGCGCAGCACGGCGAAGCCGTTCTCATGGAGGTCTGACGCGCCCACTACTTCGTCGACGGCCACGGCGCCCGAGCGGTACAGCGAGTCGATGGTGTCGTGGTCGGCGTCGAGGGTCAGCCAGCCGGCGTGACGGGTGGTGCTGGAGCGACCGATGGGGTGGTGCTCGATCGCCTCCAGCCCGAGGTGGGCGGCCTTGATGCGCAGTGCAGCATCGTTCGACACCATTCGCGTCGGGGCATGCATCGCCTGGCCCAGCGCAGCGCCGATGATGCGGTTGTCGGGCACGTTGGGGTCGAGCCCGTGCTCGATCAGCAGGTGCTTCTGCACGCCGTTGATCTCCACCTGCAGCGTGCCCTGGTCGGCTGGGTCGCCGATGGTGAACGGCGTGGCCAGCGAGCCACCGGCGTTCACCCGGTGCTCCTCGATCGTGCGCAACGCGGTACGGGCGGCGCGCCCGACGTCGTCGGGCCGGGTCTTCAAGCTGTCGAGCTCTTCGATGACCGTGAAGGGGATGACCACGTCGACGCCGGCAAAGCCGTGCAGGCAACCGGGGTCGCCGATGAGCACCGACGTATCGAGCACCACTCGCGTTCGCACACCTCCCTCCACCGGATCATGATCGACACGGCCGTGCACGAGATCGGTCAACGCCGCTCCATTCGTGGGGAGGGGTGGGCTGGGAAAGGAAGGGACTTGCGCAACGAGCCAAGTTGTAGCGCGTGCCCCCAGTTCGGTGGTGGATGGCACCAGCTGTTCATCTTCCGTACCCAGAACAGCCAGACTGCGAGCGTGACGAGTTGCACCTTCTGCGAGATCGTGGCGGGGGTCGTCCCGGCCGATCACGTGTACGCCGACGACGAAACGGTGGCGTTCCTCGATCGCTCGCCCGTGTTCAAGGGCCACGTGCTGGTGGTGCCCCGCGCACACGTGCCCACCCTGGCAGAACTGCCGGCTGCTCAGCTGGCGAGCTACTTCGGCGTGGTGCAACGAGTCGCCGCTGCGCTGCCCGTTGCGTTGGATGCGCGGGGCACCTTCGTGGCGATCAACAACGTCGTCAGTCAGAGCGTGCCGCACCTCCACACGCACGTCGTTCCGCGGCGTCCGAAGGACGGCCTGCGCGGCTTCTTCTGGCCGCGCGTGCGCTACGCCGACGTCGCCGAGAGCGACGACTTCGCCCTTCGCATTCGGGCAGCCCTCCGCGTCTGACTGTGCGCGCTGAGTGTCATCCGACACTTTGTGCAAATGCAACAACTTGAATGCTTGTATTCGGCGCGCGAAACCTGTTCGATACGCGGACGTAACAGTCCGTTACGCGTAGAGCAATCCGATACCCGGAGGTATCAAGTCAAAATGACCAAAGCAGAGCTGATCGATGCGGTTGCGAAGGAATCGGGCCTGACCAAGGCTGACGCCGAGCGTGCAGTCGGAGCCTTCTTCGATGTCGTGGTGAAGTCCACCAAGAAGGGCGAGAAGGTCGCGTGGCCCGGCTTCGGGTCGTTCAGCACCTCGAAGTCGAAGGCACGCACCGGCCGCAACCCGCAAACCGGCGAGGCCGTCAAGATCGCGGCTTCCACCCGCATGAAGTTCACGTCGAGCAGCACGTTGAAGACGGCGCTCAACCCCAAGAAGAAGTAAGTCCCCACCACACCAACCACCAACCACCAGTAACGAAGGAAGGACCCCAAGTGGCAGCAACGAAGAAGGCGGCTCCCGCCAAGAAGGCCGCTCCGGCCAAGAAGGCCGCTCCGGCCAAGAAGGCCGCTCCGGCCAAGAAGGCGGCCCCGGCCAAGAAGGCGGCCCCGGCCAAGAAGGCGGCCCCGGCCAAGAAGGCGGCCCCGGCCAAGAAGGCGGCCCCGGCCAAGAAGGCGGCCCCGGCC
>JAUSLQ010000101.1 GCA_030645675.1 Actinomycetota bacterium
TCGACAACCACCTGCACCAGGGCAACGAGCTCGATCTCGACCTGCACAACATCACCTGGCGGCGCGTGCTCGACGTCAACGACCGCAGCCTGCGCAACATCATCGTCGGCCTCGGCGGCAAGATGGACGGGGTCACCCGCCAGACCGGCTTCGACATCACCGCCGCCAGCGAGGTGATGGCGATCTTCGCGCTCTCCACCTCGGTGGCCGACATGCGCGCCCGCCTCGGCCGCATCGTCGTCGGCTACAACACGGCTGGTGAGCCCGTCACCGCCGAGCAGCTGAAAGCCGCCGGCAGCATGGCGGTCATCATGCGCGAGGCGCTGAAGCCGAACCTGCTGCAGACGCTGGAGCACACGCCGGTCATCGTGCACGCTGGCCCGTTCGGCAACATCGCCCACGGCAACAGCAGCATCATCGGCGACCTGATCGGCGAGCGCTGCGGCGACTACCTCATCACCGAGGCCGGCTTCGGCGCCGACATGGGCGCCGAGCGGTTCTTCAACATCAAGTGCCGCACCTCCGGCATGGTGCCCGACGCGGCCGTGCTGGTGGCCACTGTGCGCGCGCTCAAGGCGCACAGCGGCAAGTTCAAGATCGTCGCCGGCAAGCCGCTGCCCGCCGAGCTGCTGGCAGAGAACCCCGACGACGTGCGCGCCGGGGCCGCCAACCTGATCAAGCAGATCGAGAACGTGAAGGTGCACGGCGTGTCGCCCGTGGTGGCGATCAATGCGTTTCCCGGCGACTTCGCCAGCGAGCACCAGGCCATCCGCGAGATCGCCGAGAGCGTGGGCGCGCGCGTCGCGGTGTGCACCCACTTCAGCGACGGAGGCAAGGGTGCCACGGATCTGGCCCGCGCCGTGGTGGAGGCTTGCGACGAACCGAGCAACTTCCAGTTCTGCTACGAGGCTGACGACAGCCTGAAGACCAAGATCGAGAAGGTTGCGACGAAGATCTACGGCGCTGCCAACGTCACCTACTCTGCGGCCGCCAACACCCAGCTGGCCCGCTACGAGAAGAACGGCTTCGGCAACCTGCCGGTTTGCATCGCCAAGACCCACCTCAGCATCAGCTCCGACGCGTCGCTGAAGGGTGCTCCCACGGGCCACACCGTCAACGTGCGCGAGGTGCGCGCCAGCGTGGGTGCCGGCTTCATCTATCCGATCTGCGGCGACATGACCACCATGCCGGGCCTCGGCTCGGCCCCTGCCGCCAGCATCATCGACTTCGACGAGCACGGCGAGATCGTTGGCCTCTCCTAGTGGTCGGGACTGGCCTCCGCTTCGCTTCGGCCGCTCCCTCCTGGGCCTGCGGCTCCCTTCAACCTTGGTGAGGAACTCCATGACAGAAGAGAACTTCGAGCGCACGCCTGGCGGCGCAGTGCTGATGGACGGCATCCGCCTACGCGGCGAGGTCATCGCCGGGCTGCGCGCCACCATCGAGGCCGCCGGCTCGCCGGCGGTCTGCCTCGCCACCGTGTTGGTCGGCGACGACAAGCCCAGCCAGCTGTACGTGGCCAGCAAGCGCAAGCTGGCCGGCGAGGCGGGCATGTTGTCGAAGCACGTCGGCCTGCCGGCCACTGCCACACAGGCCGAGGTCGAAGCTGCCGTCGCCGAACTGGCGGCCGACCCCACCGTGCACGGCATCCTGTGCCAGCTGCCGCTGCCGGCCGGGCTCGACACCGAACCCGTGCTTGCGCTGATCCCACCGGAGAAGGACGTCGACGGTCTCACCGAGCGCTCCATGGGCCGCCTGGTGCGTGGCCTGCCCGGCCACGTCGGTTGCACGCCCCTGGGCGTGATGCGCCTGCTGGAGCGCTATGGCGTGGCCACTTCGGGCAAGCGCGCCACGGTCATCGGCCGCAGCACGCTCACCGGGCTGCCACAGGTGCTCCTGCTCAGCCGTAAGGGTGTCGACTGCACGGTCACGCTGGCCCACTCGCGGACCAGCGCCGACGACATGATCGAAGTCTGCCGTCAGGCCGACATCATCGTCGCGTGTGCCGGGCAGGCGCGCATGATCACGGCAGCGCACGTGAAGCCAGGCGCTGCCGTCGTCGATGTCGGTGTCTCGCGCACCGAGGCCGGCATCGTCGGCGATGTCGACTTCGACGCCGTGCAGGCCATCGCCGGCGCCATCACCCCGATGCCCCGCGGCACCGGGCCGATGACCATCGCCTGCCTGCTGGAGAACACCCTGTCGGCCGCTCGCATGCAGGGCGCCTTTCCGGGCTGAACCATGCCCACCACACTCGATCTGCCGCTGCGGAGATGCCGCTGATGTCCACCGTGCAGTCGATCGACCGTGCGTTCGCAGTGCTGCGCACGTTGGCCTCCGGTCCGGCGGGCGTCACCGAGATCGCCGAGCGGGTGGGCCTCCCGAAGAGCACCGTCTCGCGGCTGCTGTCCACGCTGGAGGAGCTGGGTGCCGTCGAGCAGGAGTCGGCCGGCGGCGACTACCGCACCGGCGCGGCGATGATCGAGCTGGCCGCTGCGGCCCAGCCGGGCCGGTCGCTCATCTCCATCGCCCGCCCGCATCTGGCCGAGCTGACCCGCCTGACCGGCGAGGCCGCCGGCGTGTCCATCCCAGACGGCCTGGAGATGTTCTACATCGACCAGCTGACACCGAACAGCGAGCTGCAGGTACGCGACTGGACCGGCACGCGCATCCCCATGCACGCGGTGCCCTCGGGCCAAGTGGTGCTGGCCACCGACGCCGAACTGCTGCACCGACTTGTCGCCCGCAGGCTGGTGCCGTTCACCGCCCACACCCTCACCACCGCTGCCGCCCTGCGCGCACGCATCGCCGAGGTGCAGCGGGAGGGGTACGCATGGGCATTCGAAGAGTTCGCCGACGGCCTCAACTCCGTGGCAGCAGCCGTACACAACACGGCCGGTAAGGTCGTCGCGGCGGTGCACGTGTACGGGCCGGCCTCGCGATTCCCGGGCCACCACGATCCCGCCGAGCTGGGCCGCATGGTGCGCGCGACGGCCGCCAAGATCCGCATCGACTGACCACGGAAGCAGCAGAGAAGAGAGACTTCGTTGGAGCGTTTCGACTACATCATCGTCGGCGGCGGTTCGGCCGGATCGGCGTTGGCCAACCGCCTCAGCGCCGATCCTGCGAACAAGGTGCTCGTGCTCGAGGCTGGTCGCCCTGACTACAAGTGGGACGTCTTCATCCACATGCCTGCGGCGCTGATGTTTCCCATCGGCAGCCGGTTCTACGACTGGAAGTACGAGAGCGAACCCGAGCCGTACATGAACGGCCGTCGCATCTACCACGCCCGCGGCAAGGTGCTGGGCGGCAGCAGCAGCATCAACGGGATGATCTTCCAGCGCGGCAACCCGTTGGACTACGAGAGGTGGGCGGCGGAGAAGGGCATGGAGACATGGGACTACGCCCATTGCCTGCCCTACTTCAAGAAGATGGAGACCTGCCTGGCCGGCGCCGACGAGTTCCGCGGTGCTGACGGACCCTTGGTGATCGAGCGCGGGCCTTCGCAGAACCCGCTGATCGATGCGTTCCTCACCGCGACCGGGCAGGCCGGGTTCGCCCGCACGAACGACGTGAACGGGTACCGCCAGGAGGGATTCGCCCGCTTCGACCGCAACGTGCATCGCGGCCGACGCCTGTCCGCCGCCCGCGCCTACCTCCACCCGGTGATGAAGCGCTCGAACCTGAAGGTGATCACCCGCGCACTGGCCCACCGGGTGCTGTTCGAGGGCAAGGCCGCCACCGGTGTGGAGTACAGCGTGCGCGGCAGGGTGCGCACGGCACATGCCAAGGAGGTCGTGCTGTGCGGCGGAGCGTTCAACACGCCGCAACTGCTGCAGCTCAGCGGTGTCGGCAACGCCGACGAGCTCTCCAAGCTCGGCATCCCGGTGGTGCACAACCTGCCCGCAGTCGGCGAGCACATGCAGGATCACCTCGAGGTGTACGTGCAGCACGCATGCACCCAGCCCGTGTCGTTGCAGCCCAGCCTGCAGTTGTGGCGTCGTCCGTTCATCGGGCTGCAGTGGCTGTTCCGCAAGGGCCCGGGGGCCAGCAACCACTTCGAGTCGGGCGGCTTCGCGCGCAGCAACGACGACGTGAAGTACCCGAACCTGATGTTCCACTTCCTGCCCATCGCCGTGCGCTACGACGGCACGGCGCCAGCGGGCGGCCACGGCTATCAGGTGCACATCGGGCCGATGTACTCGAACTCCGAAGGCTCTGTGAAGATCGTCTCGAAGGACCCGAAGGTGAAGCCGGCACTGCGGTTCAACTACCTCTCCACCGACCAGGACCGCCGCGAGTGGGTGGAGGCCATTCGCACGTCGAGGGCCATCCTCGGCCAGCCCGGCCTGGCGCCGTTCAACGGCGGCGAGATCTCGCCCGGCCCGGCCGTGGAGACCGACGAGGAGATCCTGGAGTGGGTCCGCAAGGACGGCGAGACCGCGCTGCACCCCAGCTGCACTTGCCGAATGGGCGCCGAGGACGACGACAGCGTGGTCGACCCGCTGACGATGAAGGTGTGGGGCGTGGAAGGGGTACGCGTGTGCGACGCCTCGGCGATGCGCTACGTCACCAACGGCAACATCTACGCACCGGTGATGATGATGGCCGAGAAGGCCGCCGATCTCATCCTGGGGAACGCTCCCCTGCCGCCAGAGCCCGTCGAGTTCTACCGGGCGAAGTAGCCACCTCCATGCGGGCGGTGCTGCTGACCGGTCACGGCGGGTTCGACTGCCTTGCGCTGCGCGACGACGTGGCGGAGCCGGTGGCCGGGCCGGGTGAGGTGCTCGTGCGGGTCGCTGCCGCTGCGGTCAACAACACCGACATCAACACGCGCGTGGGTTGGTACGAGGGAGGAGGGTGGACGGGCTCGTTCAGCTTTCCCCGCATCCAGGGCATCGACGCCTGCGGGCACATCGTGGCGGTCGGTGACGGCGTCGCAGCGACGCGGGTGGGCGAGCGTGTTCTGGTGGAGCCGTGCTGGCGGGCGCCGGGCGCGCCCCTGGCGTCGGCGCGCTTCTTCGGCTCCGAGGTCGACGGCGCGTTCGCCGAGCTCGCAGTGGTGCCGGCCCGTCACGCGCATGTGGTGGAGAGCACGCTCTCCGACGTCGAGTTGGCCTCCTTCCCCTGCTCGTACTCGACGGCGGAGAACATGCTCGTGCGGGCTGCCGTCGGCGCCGGCGAACGAGTGCTGGTCACCGGAGCATCCGGTGGCGTGGGCTCGGCAGCGGTGCAGCTGGCCGTGGCACGAGGCGCATCGGTGACGGGGGTCGCGGCCGCGCCGAAGGCTGACGACGTGCGGGCGCTGGGTGCCACCGAGGTGGTCGATCGCACCTCCGTCGGTGCACTGCCTGCCGGTTCGTTCGATGCCGTGCTCGACGTCGTCGGTGGCGAGTCGTGGCCTGCGCTGCTCGCAGCGCTGCGCCATGGCGGACGGTATGCCGTCGCAGGTGCAATCGCCGGCCCCGAGGTGTCGCTCGACCTGCGCACGCTGTACCTGAAGGACTTGCAGCTGCTGGGCTGCACCGTGCTGGGTGATGGGGTGTTCGCCGCGCTCGTGCGGCGCATCGAGCGTGGCGAGGTGCGGCCGTTGGTCGCCGAGGTGCTGCCCCTGGCCGAGATCGTGCGGGCGCAGGAGCAGTTCCTGACCAAGCAGCACGTCGGCAAGATCGTGCTGCGGGTGGCCGGCTTCTAGAGCTGAATCGTTTCAAAGCCGATTCTGGGGCTGATTCGTCTCGGTTTCCGAGACGAATCAGCCCGAGTTCGGCCGTCCTCGGGGCGCGGGAGGTCGAAACCCGGTGGGCAGGCACCAATCCCTACAGCGCTGGTCGGTCCTTGGCGATCTGTTCTGCCATGCGCTGCAGCACCGGCGAGCGCAGTGCGCGAACGGTGCCACCGTACGCCTCCCGCGTGAAGGCCGCGTACGCCTGGGCGCGAGCAACTGCGACCGACAGCAGGTCGGCCTCCGGCACCACTGCGTCGAGGAAGCCGGCGTCGACCGCACCGGCAGGGCCGGTCAGCTCGGCCAGCGCCACCGCCGGTTGCAGGTGGCGGCGGCTGAGCCGGTCCTGGCAGATCGTGATCGCCCAGTCCGGCAGGACGATGCCGATGGTCACCTCGTTGAGGCCGATCTTGCACGCCACGTCGGCGCCCACCCGAAGGTCGCAGCCCAGCAGCAGCAACGCGCCGGCGGCCAGGGCGTGACCGGTGCACGCGGCCACCACCGGCAGCGGCGACGCATACAGCCGCCGCACCAGCTCGCCACCGTCGCTCATCAGCGAGGCGACTGCGGTCCAGTCGCCGCTGCCCATC
>JAUSLQ010000113.1 GCA_030645675.1 Actinomycetota bacterium
GTCGCCCCAGATGTCGACGCCGTCTTCGTGCATCGCCCGCACCAGCAGGGTGCCGGTGACGGCGCGCCCCAGCGGGGTGGTGTTGAAGTACGTCTTGCCGGCAGTGGTGATGTGGAACGCGCCGCATTGCAGGGCGACCAGGCCCTCGTGCACCAGTTCCGTGCGGCAGTCGATCAGGCGGGCGTGTTCGGCGCCGTACTGCTTGGCGCGGGCGGGCACACCGGGAAGGTCGTCCTCGTCCTGCTGGCCGAGATCGGCTGTGTAGCAGTAGGGGTGTGCCCCCTTCTCGCGCATCCAGGCGACAGCCGCCGACGTGTCGAGACCGCCGCTGAACGCGATGCCGACGCGTTCGCCGACGGGGAGGGAAGTGAGCACCTTGGACATCGCCGTTCGACGTTATCGACTCGGGGTCTCCTCGGCCACGTCGACAGGCGGTGCCGTGTCGTCGGGCTGTGCCGTGTCGTCGGGTGGTTCCGTGTCGTCGGGTGGTGCCGTGTCGTCGGGCTGTGCCGTGTCGTCGGCGCGCACGAGGCCGGCGAAGCAGGCCAGCGACACCGCCAGCGCCCCACCGGCGATGACGAACTCGATCGCGGCGTACCTGGGCACGTCGTGCACGTCGCCGGCGGCCACGGCTGCGGTGGCGAGCGCGCCGGCGATCCCGAACCACGGCAGGTGGCGCATCGCCTTCACGCCCATGATCGCGAGGATGCTGGGCGCCACGAACGGCAGCAGGGTGACGAGGATGAAGCGGGGTTCGCTCTCCGGCCCCAGCCACCACGTGGCGAGGCCGGTCTTTTCGCGCGAGCTGTACGCCACGGCGATGAAGGCCGCCGCCACCAGCAGCCACGACCCCCAGAACAGGGTGCCCCAGCCGACGACCAACTGGCCCGGCCGGGCAGGCCGGGCAGGCCGGGCGGCGCGCTTCGGGCCGGCGCGTCGCGGCGGCTCGGTGAACGGCGGCGGGGCGGGGAGCGGTTCCATGTGCGCCCGAGAGTATCGCCACGCGCCCACCCGAAGCGCGTCGTGACCTCGGCGATGTGCGATGTGCCGCTAGCCTTGCCGCCCGTGACCGGCGAGCCATTCAAGAAGCTCAGCATCTTCTTCCCGATGTGGAACGAAGAGGCGTACATCGGGCGAGCCGTCGGCTACGCCAAGGAAGAGTGCGAGCTGCTGATGCAGCGCGGCGAGATCCTCGACTACGAGCTGATCGTGGTCGACGACGCCAGCACCGACAGCACGCCGCAGATGGCCGACGAACTTGCTGCTGCCGACCCCCACGTGAAGGTGGTGCACCACCCGGTGAACCGCAAGCTGGGCGGCTCGATCAAGACCGGCTTCAGCGCGGCCAGCGGCGACCTGGTGCTGTACAGCGACGCCGACCTGCCGTTCGACATGGCCGAGGTCAGTCGAGCCGTGCGCCTGCTGCGCTACTACGAGGCCGATGTCGTCAGTGCCTTCCGGCACGACCGCACCGGCGAGGGCAGCAGCCGAGCCATCTACACGTTCTTCTACAACGTGCTCATCCGGCGCTTGTTCGGCGTGCGCCTGCGCGACATCAACTTCGCGTTCAAGCTGTGCCGCACAGGCATCTTCGAGCACATCGCGCTGCAGAGCGAGGGCTCGTTCATCGACGCCGAGCTGATCATCCGAACCAAGAAGCTGGGGTACGACGTCATCCAGTTCGGCGTCGACTACTTCCCCCGCACTCGCGGCGTCAGCACGCTGGCCTCGCTGGGTGTGATCAAGACGATCCTGCGGGAGATGTTCGCCCTGCGCAAGGAGCTGCGCGGCATCACCCCCGTGGCGGGCACGTCATCCTGAAGCCCTGGCGGCGTCGTGGGTTGGTAGATTCATTGAGTCCGACCCCCCCGGAGTAGTTCGTGAACACCCGTAGACCGCCCGCTCAACCGCCTCGCCGGCGCCCGCAGACTCCTGCTCCGTCGCCCGCCGGGCGCTGGATGCCCGCGATCGCCGCCGGTGCCGTGCTGGCTGTCGTGGTGTTCGTCGGCTTCTCCGGCGGCGACGATGCGGCCCCGGCCGCCTCCAACCCGTTGGGTGAGAACCCGGGAGCGGTCGACACGGGCCTCACGGTGCCGCTCAGCACGCTCGTGCCGGTGGTCATCGCCACCGATCCGGGCATGGTGAAGACCCAGCTGTCGCAGCCGCTCAGCAAGGGCATGTTCGGCGACGAGGTGAAGGCCCTGCAGCAGCGGCTGTTCGAGCTCGGCTTCCAGCCCGGCCCCATCGACGGTCAGTTCGGCGGCGGTACGCAGCAGGCGCTGTGGGCGTTCGAGAAGCTCGTCCTCAACGCTCCCTCGAGCAGCCCCACCGGCGTGCTCACCAACGAGATGTGGCAGACGATGCAGGACAACATCGCCGTGCAGCCGCGCCGCACCAACAGCACCACCACCCACGTCGAGGTGTACCTCGACAAGCAGGTGCTGGTGGTGTTCAAGAGCAACGTCGCGGTGTTCATCACACACATGTCGTCCGGCGAGTTGAACGAAGACGGCACGCCGAAGACGTTCTGCGAAGAGGTCACCATCGACACCGACGAGAAGGGCAACCCGTTGCCCGAGCCGGTGAAGAAGGGCATCTGCGCTGAATCGAAGACCCCAGGCGGTGTGTTCAAGTTCACCCGCCGCTACGAGGGCAAGCGAGTGGGGCCACTGGGCGGCATGTACGACCCGGTGTACTTCAACTAC
>JAUSLQ010000119.1 GCA_030645675.1 Actinomycetota bacterium
CCACCACCACCGGCTCGGCCGGGCTGCGCAGGCGGTGGCCACCGTAGAACACCACCGTCGCCGTGGCCGTGACGAGCAGCGGCAGCGCGAGCAGCCAGCGGTCGCGGCGGTGCAGTGCGGCCAGGCCCACCCCAGCCAGCGGGGCCAGCAGCCACCAGGCGGCGATGCCCGCCCACACCGCCGGCCGCGGCTTCTCCTCACCCACATCGCCGTGCACCATGTCGGCCAGGCCGTACAGGTCGGTGGCGCGGGCGACGCGGGCCACCACCACGCCCGGTATCTCGCGCACGTGGGCCCGGGCGTACTGCACGGCCAGGCTGCGCTGGGCGGCGGAGCGCACCGAATCGTCGCCCCCGGGGTCGGGCGCGTCGAACACGCAGAACACCGACCAGCCGCCCTTGTTGGCGCCGCCGAAGATGTCGTCGCAGTACGAGCCGAGCAGGGTGGTGCCGTCGTTGGTGGTCAGCAGCACCGGCCGCTCGAAGCGAGCCAGGTTCACCACCACCCAGGGCAGCATCACCGCGACTGCGGTGGCGCCCAAGACCAGGCTGCGCACGGCGGCCGCCCGGTTGCGCCCGTGGGCCAGCACCAACACCGCCGCCAGGGGAGTCAGCAGCACCAGCTCGCTGCGCGTCAGCGCGCACAGCCCCAGCAGCGCCCCGGCCGTCGCCGCGCGGCGCAGCCCGCGCTGCTGCAGCAGCGCGTGCAGCGCCAGCAGGGCACCGGCGACCAGAGCGATGGCGAAGCTCTCCGACATCACCAGGCCGTCGTTCAGCCACAGGTTCGGGTACACGGCGGCGATGGTCGCGGCCACCAGGCCCACCTGCGGCCCGCCGATGCGGCGGCCGAGCAGCCCGATCAGCGCCACTGCGACCACGCCGGCGACGGCACTCGTCAGTCGCTGGCCCTGCACGGCATTCGGCAGGAAGCTGCCGGGGGCCATCAACAGCGAGGCCAGCGGTGGGTGCTCGGCGCTGGGGCCGTCGGTGAGCAGGTGGTGGAAGAAGCGGCCCTGGCGCAGGCCGTCGGCCATCGCGCTGTACCAGACCGAGTCGTTCAGCCGCAGCGGCCGGTTCCACTTGGTCGCCAGGTACACCAGCCGCACGAGGGCACCGGCGGCGACGACCACGCCGAGTTGCTGCCGAAAGCGATCGGGTGCTCCGACCGTGCCGCGCAACGTGTTCAGGCGCATGAACCGACCGGCTTGTTGTACCGCTCGTCGTTCACCCACGCGCCGCCGGCCCAGTCGCCTGGCGGCGCCGGCGTCACCCCGTCGAACATCGCTGCCAACGTCTGCACCAGCCAGGCACCCATCAGGGCACTGCCCTGCGGGCAGACGTGCACGCCGTCGACCTTGCGCTCGGGCACTCCGTCGCCGTTGGGGTCGTACGAGAACGGCCCCCAGAGCGCGGCAGAGTCGACCACCATCACCTGGTCGGGCCGTTCGGCGGCGCGCTCGCGGGCCAGGGACAGCACGTACTCGATGTCGACGGTGCCCTTCTCCGGGTCGATCGGGGGCGGGGTGACGAACACCAGCACTGCCCCGGTGGAGGCGACCAGTTCGGTGTAGGCGTTGAAGCCGATCAGTTGCTGGTCGCGGGGATGGTACGCATCCCAGCCGGACAGCTGGAACACCACCACGTCGGGCTGCAGCTCCTTGATCGGGTCGCCGAAGGCCTGCAGCGCCACCTCCGGGCTGGGGGCGGAGAGCGCGCTACCGACGTACGTGTACTCGTGTGCCTCCAGCCCCGCCGCTGCCAGCGCGGCGACCACGCCGGGGGCTGCGTCGAACGCCACCGAGTCGCCTTCCCACATCACCGAGCGGATCGTGCGGCGGGGGATAGTCGTCGTGGTGGCCGGCTGAGTGGTGGTGGTCGCCGGCCGGGTGTCGCCGGTCGTGTCGCCGGTGCCCGTGCCGGGCCCGGTGGTGGCCGGCGTGGTGGCCGGCGTGGTGGCCGGCGTGGTGGAGGGCAGCGTGGTGGAGGGCAGCGTCACCGAGTCGGGGTCGAAGGCGGCCGGGGTGGTGTCGGGGGTGGGCACGGCGACCACGGCCAGCACCACGGCCGCGACCGACACCGTCAACGCAGTCAGCACGTGCGGTGTGCGCACGATCCATCGCCGGTGGCGGATGGGCGATTCGATCAGCCACAACGAGGCGGTGGCGGCAGCCGCCGAGACAGCCCAGCGCAACAGCGACAGGGGGAGCCCGTGCCACCCGGTGCGGGAGCTGGTGAGCACCAGGTACACCGGCCAGTGCCACAGGTAGAGGCTGTACGAGATCGCTCCGACGGCGGTCAGCGCCCGCCACGACAGCACGCGTTGCACCACCGTCGGCCGGGCCAGGCCGATCGTGCCCCCCAGCAGCGCGCCGGCCGCAGAGTGGGCGAACAGGCCGCCGCGGTACAGCCCGCTGCCCTGGCCGTCGATCGCGAACCACGACCAGCCGAGGCCCACCACCAGCGCGACGTGCAGCGCCTCGCTGGCGACGGCCATGCGCCGAGGGTGCAGTGCGGCCAGCCGGTCGGCGTGGGCGGGCACGGCCAGGATGGCCACCAGTGCGCCCAGCAGGATGCCCGACACCCTGGTGTCGGTGCCGATGTACGCGCGGTTGATGTCGAGCGGGTCGTAGAGGACCACGATCGCAGCCACCGAGGCCCCGATCGCGATGGCGGTGCACCAACCCAACCAGCGCCGCCAGTGCGGCAGGCGGCTGATGCCGTACACCGCCAGCGGCCACAGGATGTAGAACTGGCCCTCGACGGCCAGGCTCCACAGGTGGGTCATCGGCGACGGGTCACTGAACAGCGCCCAGTAGTCCGAGCCCTGCAGGATCTGCTGCCAGTTCGACCAGTACACCAGCGCCGGCAGAGCGCCCTCGCGGGCCGCCTGCAGCTGGCCGGGGCTGCCGAACACGTACATCAACGGCACGATCGCGATCGCGATCGCCAGCAGCGCCGGAAGCAGGCGGCGGGCGCGCCTCACCCAGAACTGCCCGAGGCGGATGGCGCCGGTGCGCACCCGCTCGTCGATCAGCAGGCCGGTGATGAGGAATCCGGACAGCGCGAAGAAGAGATCGACACCCAGGAAGCCGCCGGCCAGCCGGCCGTCGTGGAACAGCAGCACGCCGATGACGGCGACGCCGCGCAGCCCCTCCAGGGCGGAGATGTGCCGTCGTTGGCGAGGCGTGGCGGGTGTGGTGTCCATGGGTGCGAGTGCGGCGGCGGCGCTGCGGAATCTAGTGCAGGGTCAGGTCGTGGCGAGGGCCGCGGCGAGCAGTGCCGGCAGAGCCTCCGAAAGGTCGGTGGGCTGCGCGTAGGCGAAGTGCGCGCCGTCGGGTCGCAGCGTTGCGTCGTCGGTGCGGCCCTGCATCCAGCGGTATAGGTCGAGCACGGCCACCGAGCCCTCGAACTCGGCGGCGACGGAGGTGGTGATCGCGTTCAGCGCCACCACTCGTCGGGGGTCGCGTGAGCGCTGCATCGTCGGGTCGGTGGGCCAGCCCTGGGTCTGCGAGTACTCGGGGCACAGCACCCACACCACGTGTCGTACGCCGTCGTTCAGCAGCCGTTGCATCGCGGCGCGGTAGGCATCGGCGATGATCGCGTCCAGCGCCGGGTCGCCGACGGCGATGCTGCCGTGGCCGGGCACCTGTCGCTCGACCAGCTCCCACTGGCACGACATCACCAGCGCGACCTCGGCGGGCGTGGCGGCCAGCTGGGCGCTCCACTGTTCGGGCACCTCCGCACAACGAGCCGGCTCCAGCTGTTGCACGATGCCGCAGCCCAGCATCGTCGAGTTGGCCACCATGTTCACCTGGTCGATCGGCACGTTGTTGGCGAGCACCAGCGCCAGCGACAGCGCTGCGGAGTCGCCCAGCACGATCAACGAGGGTGCCACTGGCACGGTGCCCGTGGTTGCGGGCACGGTCGTCGCCGGCAGGGTGGTGGCGCCGGGTGTGGTGGTCGCAGGAGTGGAGCCTTCGTTGGTGGGCGGTGCGGTGCTCGGTGCGTCGGTCGTGGTGGTGGCGCGTTGGGTGATCGGTGTGTCGTTCGCGTCCTCGAGGTCGTTCAGGAACTGGGCGTCGGCCGCGGGGTGGGCGGCCACCGAGACGACGGCGATCAGCGCCAGCGCCGCGCCCAGCGCCACCAGGCGCACGCCGGTGGGGGTGGATCGGCGGCGGATGGGTGCCTCGATCAGCCGCATGATCGGCACGCTCAGCAGCACCGAGCCGGCAGCGGCCACCAGCGCGACGGTCGCCTTCGGAAGTTGGTGGCTGTTCAGCACCACGATCAGCGGCCAGTGCAACAGGTAGACGGGGTAGCTCAGCTCGCCCAGGCGGCGCAGCGGCCACCACTCCAGCGCTCCGCCGAGCACCCTCGGCGAGCGTGCCGAACCGTGCAGCATGCCCAGCGACAGCATTGCCAGCGCGGGCAGCAGACCCAGGCGGATGACCGCATCGGCCGGGCCGATCAGCAGCGAGATCGCGATCACCCCGCCGATGGAGGCCAGCACCAGTCCGTCGTGACGGCGGCCGTGCTGCTGGGCATGGGCGGCGAACGGGCGGCTGTGGTGCCACATCGCCAGGCACACGCCTGCCAGCAGCTCGCCGGCGCGGGTGTCGCTGCCGTAGTACGTGCGAGCCACGCTGAGGCCGAACACCAGCGGGGCCGCGAACGAAGCAGCCGCCAGCGCGCCCACCACACCGATGCGCTGGCCCCACCGTGGCAGGCGCATGCACAACAGCAGCACGACCGGCAGCACCAGGTAGACCTGCATCTCGACGGCCAGGCTCCAGTAGTGCACCAGCATGTCGGGCCGCTCGAACATGGCCGCGTAGTCGCCCCCGGTGGCCAGCTGCAACCAGTTGCCCAGCCCGGTGGCGGTGAACCAGAGCCGCTGTGCGGCGTCGACCGGCACCACGTCGTTCCACCACTCGTAGACCACGATGGCGATCAGCACGGCCCACGCGGCGGGCAGGATGCGGCGCAGGCGGCCCTGCCAGTAGCGGCCGATGGCCGCACCGTCGAGCGGCCTGGCCAGCAGCAGCCGGGCCAGCAGGTACCCGGAGAGCGTGAAGAAGACCGAGACACCGATGAAGCCACCGGTGACCCCGAACAGCTGGGCGTGGAAGCAGAACACCAGGAGGATGCTGAACGCCCGCAGCCCGTCGAGGTTCGCGATGCGGCCGGCGGCCGGCTCAGGCGCCCGGTTCATCGGCTCGTTCGTCGGCTCGTTCGTCGGTGAGGTCCGTGGCTGGGTTCGTGGCCAGGCCGGTGCCGTCGCCGGCGGGCGCCGCGGCCTCAGCAGGCTCGGCGGCCCCGTCGCCGGTGGCGAAGAACGCGGTCGCCAGCAGCAGGATGGCGAACAGACCGACCCGATGCAGGTTCTCGAAGTTGCCCGGCCACGCAGCGTTGGCGGGGTAGCGGTACACCCACTGACGGCGGGCAACCAGGGCCATGACCGCGGCGACGAGACCCAGCCCGGCCACGCCCATCAGCTGCGGGCGGCGCAGGGCCAGCGCGCCACCGGCGACGACCAGTGCCGCCACGCCCCATGAGGGGGCGACCAGCAACGTGGTGCACACGACCAGCGCAGCACCCGTCAGCCACTGGCGTCGGCCGGGTGCCACCGACAAGGGCGACACCAGCTGGACGGTGCCGGTGGCGGCAGCGCCCGCCGGTTCGCGCCGGCGCCACACCACCAGGACCACGCAGCACAGCACCGCCAGAGCGCTGAGCCACAGCGCCAGCGAGACCTTCGTCTGCGGGGCGAACTCGGCGGAGACCGTGGTGGGCGCGGTGGACGGCGGCAGCCACCAGCCGCTGAAGCCGCCGCTGACAGGCACCGCCGCGCCCAGCGAGGCCCCCGCCGCGCTGGCCTCCCAGCCGGTGTTGTAGCCCTGCCCGAAGATCAGCCAGCAGCCGTCGGGGCACGGCTGCACCTGCATGGTGAACTCGGTGTCGCTGTGCTGCTGCACCACGACCGCCGGGGTGTCGCTCCGGGCAACGGCCGCCGCTGCAGCTGCGGCGGCGGCGCTCTGCAGCACCACCTCGTCCACGTCGATGCCAGTGGCCAAACCGTTCGTGCTCAGCAGGCGATGCTCGCCGGTGGACAGCGTGATCGGCTCGCCCGTGCAGGTGCGGGCTTCCACGGCGCCGCCGGCCCGCAGCGCGGCGACATCGACCGCCAGGGGTACCGGCCGGCCATCGACGACCAGCAGGTCGTCGCGGCACTCGCCGGCGGCAGGCGCAGCGATCGCCCGCACCGGCAGGCCGAGCACCTCGGTCAGCGCCACCGGCAGCACCACCTGCTCGCCATAGCGGCGGTCGGTCGTGTAACGGGCGTCGATGCCGGCGACTTCGATGAGCACCTTCTCGCCGCGCACAGCCGGGAAGGACAGCCGGCTGACCCCGCCGTCGTTCGGGGTTGGCACGGGCAGGGTGAAACGCTGGTCGCCGACGGTGACACCCACCTCCGTGATGCGCGAGAAGTCGCCGGTGGGCTGCTGCAGGCTGAACGAGGTCAGTTCGACGGTGGGGTCGAGCGGCACGGTGAGGGTGGTGCCGAGGGGCGTGTTGAACGCGGAGATCCAACGGGTGTCGTTGTCGCCGTCGAACGCGGCGCTTGCCGCAGCCGCGGGCACCCCGGCCAGGCGGTCGCTGGCCGCCGGGGCCGCCGCCCAACCGGCCAGCAGGTTCAGCACCTCGTCGGGGGCCCGGCTGTTGAGCCGCAGGGTGAGCGACAACGTGGCACCGAGGTCGTCGGTCACGTCGAACCGGCGGGCCAGGAGTGGCTCGGGGTCGGCGCGCCAGCGATCGGTGCCGCGCACACGGTCGCGGTGGAACACGATCGCCAACGCGTCATCGGCCTGCGCACCGGCGAGCACAGTGGTCGGCGGCCGCACGTACTCGGTGGCCACCGGGCCGAGCTCGGCGAACCCCACCCAGTTCTCGCCCGTCTCGGGTGCATCGGGGCGAGGGCCGACGGCGGCGATGGTGATGGCAACCTGGCTGCCGGCCGGTACGTCGACGCGCTGGCCCGGCGTGGTGAGCGACGCGTCGGTCAGCTCCACGCGCTGCACGGCGCCACCCGCGCCGCCCGACGCGATGTCGACGGCGGTGATCATCAGGCGCAACTGGCGGCCCTGCGGCTGCACCAGGCGCAGCTGGCCGTCGGCCACCGACGAGACGGTGATCGTCTGGCCCACTGCGTCCCACCGCTGCCCTGTGCGCCACGACGTGGCCGGGTCGCCATCGACCGCCATCGCGGCGCGAGCCTCGGGAAGGAACGCGAACGGCTCGCCGTAGGAGGTGGCCTGCACCACCAGCCCGCCGTCGAGCCCAGCTTCCAGCACGGCGACCGTTTGTGACTCCGGGTTTCCGGCTGCGCCCGTGCCGTCGAACAGCGGCAGCCGTTGGTCGCCGGCATCGACCTGCACCCCGTCGGTGGCCGGGCCGCCCTCCTCGGTCATGCCCAGCGCGTCCTGCGAGCCGCGCCACTGCTGGTCGCGGTCGCGGTTGCTGTCGGTGACCACGTAGTAGGCGTCGGCGCCCAGCGCCTGCCATTGCTCCAGCGTCAGATCGTTGGCGTAGAAGATGGCCTCGTCGCCCACCAGCAGGCCGGCGGCAGAGGCATCGACGATGCCGTCGCCGCTGCCGTCGAGGATGACGACGCGCGAGCCGACACGAGCCATGCCCACCGGATCTGTGACGGCGCGCAGCTGCACCGGCGCGATCGGCGTGCCGACCAACTGGTCGGACAGCGACTGCTCGTCGACCATCGGGATGTCGGGCACGTTGACGGCCGGCGTGCCGTACGACTGCGTGTCGCCCAGGCCCGCGACCGGCGCGGTCAGCAGCCCGGCGAACGGCTCGGGCCGCGGGGTGCGGAAGCGGTCGAATGCCAGGTCGTTGCTGAGCCAGATGCGGTCGGCGGCCAGCAGGCGGGCGACAGGGGCGACAGCTCGCGGGTCGAGCGTGCCCTGCTGCACCCGGTTGTCGAGTGCGTACAGCAGGTCCATCACGCCGACGCTGCCGAGCGGCAGCAGGTCGCGGGTGATCAGCGGCTTGTCGGTGATGCCGGGCAGCGGCGGGTCGACCGTGTAGCCCCAGCGGAACGCGCCGAACTCCGAGCCCGGCAGCTGCAGCACGCGGGTGGTGAGGTCGCTGCGGTCCAGCTCGGCGGCCGCCTGCATCCAGGCGGCGGGTGGTTGCTGGTCGCGCGCCAGCGCAGGGTCGACGAGTTGCGCGCGCCACAGCGACGGGATGTTGGCGAACACGAGCAGCACCGCGAACGCGGGCAGCACGATGCGGGCAGCGCTCCACCGCGGGCCGTTCGCCGTGGCGCGGGCGACGGCGGCCACCACCAGCGCGCCCAACGACAGCCCGAGGCCCAACGACAACAGTGGCAGTGCACGCGTGCTGCTGCGCAGTGCCAGGCCCAACCCGGTGTCGCGGATGAGCGACAGCAGCGGGGCAGGGTGCTGGAACGGATGCACGCCCACCGACAGCACGACGCCCAGCGCCACGAGCGCGACAGCGAACCGGCGTGCCGCCCAGCGGGTGGCCAGGAACCCGAGCGCGCACAACATCAGCAGCGCGAACCCGACGACGATCAGCTTCGGCGACTCCTGGTACGGGATCGAGGAGGTCGTGGCCGAGGCGTACGGGTCGCGGATGTAGAACAGCCAGTAGCCCAGACCGCGCATCACCTCCGTGCTGGTGGACGTCAGCGACACGGCGTCCAGCGTCTCGCTGTACGCCAGAACGTCGGCCCCGTTGGTGCCCTGCACCGACAGCATCGTCACCCACCACAGCGACACTGCACCGCTCAGCACGGCCAAGCGGCCGGTCGTGGCGAGCACCCGCCGTGTGGAAAGGCGCTTGCCGCACCACTCGATCAGCACCCACGCCATCGGCCCGGGCACGATCATCAGGAACGCGGTCGCGTTCACGCCGGCGACCGTGAAGATCACCAGCGCGAACAGGGCCGGGTCGCGCCAGCCGCCGTTGCGGAAGCTGCGGATGGTCAGCAGCGTCAGCCACCCCAGCGACGCCCACGGCAGCAGCATCAGCGAGGTGCGGCTGACGTAGGGCAGGGTGTACGGCGCCAGCTGATACACCAGTGCCGCCACCAGCGCGCCGGTGGTCGCCAGGCCCAGATGGCGGGCGAGGCGCAGCACGCCCCAGCCGCCCAGGAACAGCAGCGTGCCCAGCCACAGCCGGTGGGCCACCCAATCGGGTAGCCCGATCTGCTCACATGCCCAGAACCACGGGCCCGACGGCCACAAGTACGACATCGCCTGGTGCGGCACCCACCCGCCGAACTGGCCGGTGTCCCACGACTGAGCGGCGGTCCCCATCAACCCGCCCGGATCGAGATACAGGTACAGCTTCGTGTCGGCCGGCATGCGCCCCGGCGAGGAGGCCAACGCGGGCACGTAGGCCAGCGCCGCCAGCAGCAGCACGCCGAGGCGGCGCGGCGCGAGGCGACCTGGCAGTTGCACCGATCAGCTGCCGCGCTTGCGGAAGCGCTCGCCGATGGGCGAGTACCTCACGATGCACACGATGGCACGCACACCGTCGCGCCAGCCGATCTTCTTGCCCTCGGCATAGGTGCGGCCGTCGTAGGTGATGCCCACCTCGTAGATGCGGCAGCGCAGGCGGGCCACCTTGGCCGTGATCTCCGGCTCGAAGCCGAAGCGCGGCTCTTCGATCTCCAGCGACTGGATGATCTCGCGGCGGAACGCCTTGTAGCACGTCTCCATGTCGGTGAGGTTGAGGTCGGTGAACATGTTCGACAGCGACGTGAGGAGCTTGTTGCCCACCGAGTGCCAGTAGTACAGCACCCGGTGCGGGCGCCCACCGAGGAACCGCGAGCCGTACACCACGTCGGCCTGCCCGCTCTCCAGCGGCTCCAGCAGCACTCCGAACTCCTCCGGCGAGTACTCCAGATCGGCGTCCTGGACGATCACGTAGTCGGCCGAAGCCTTGGCGATGCCCACCTTCAGAGCAGCGCCCTTGCCCATGTTGTGCGGCTGCTCGAACACGCGTATGCGCGGGTCGGAGCAGGTGGCCAACAGCTCGCGCGAGCGGTCGGTGGACCCGTCGTCGACGACCACCACCTCGGCCACCCAGGGCGACTTCAGCACCCTTGCCAGCAGGTCGAGGATGGTGGCTTCTTCGTTGTAGCAGGGCACGACCACACTGAGGCACGCGCGTTCACTGATCGCCGTCATAGAAGCATCAATCCTAGCGAGCAGCGGGTGTCACGGGATGGCCCCATAGACGCCGTAGAGCGCGGTCAGGCCCACCAGCCCGGCTGCACAGGCGCTCATCACGTACGGCCACAGCTGCCGGTGGTCGCGGCGCTCGAACCAGACTGCGGCGGGGATGAACAGCGGGAAGGCGGTGAACACGAACCGCGGGCGAGCGGTGACGGTCGCGGGCAGCAGCATCAGCAGCACGATCACCACGACGTAGGCGACGAACAACGGCGGCAGGCGGTACGTGCGCAGGAACCACAGCAGCAGCACGAGGGTGACGATGCTGACAGCAGTGATCGTGTTCGTCGGTGAGGTCAGCGGATGGGTGAACGCCTTCACCGTGCGCGTGATCGCGGTCAGCCCGAAGCTGGTTCCCTCGCCCCACGCCTCGGTCTGCACGCGGAACCACACACCGCGCTCGCCGGTGTGTGCACCGATCCACCACTGGAACGCGATGAACCCCACAGGGGCCAGGGCGGGAGCGATCAGCGCCTTCCACTCGCGCCGGTCCTTGATCGCGAAGAAGGCCGCGACCGCGCAGGCGGCGATCAGTGCGATGCCGTTCGGGCGAGTGGCCGTTCCAAGCGCGGCGAACACCCCTGCCACCAACCACTGGCGCTGCATGAGGAACCAGCAGCACGCGGCGGCGAACACCAGCAGCAGGGCCTCGGTGTAGGCGAAGGACAGCACGAAGCTGCCGGGGAACAGGGCCATCAGCAGCATCGTGCGCTCGCCCACGCGCACACCGAACAGGTGGCGGGCGATCAGGCCGGTCAGCAGGATGGCGACCGCGCCGAGCACGAAGTTGGTGAACAGGGCGGCCACGGAGTCGCCCCCTGGCAGCACGGTGTCGACCGCCCGCACCAGCATCGGGTAGGCGGGGAAGAACGCTGCCCTGGCGTCGGAGACCTCGTAGGTGACGTTCGGCTGCACGGAGTGCGGGTAGCCCATGCGCACGATGCGGAGGTACCAGATGCCGTCCCACGAGGTGAGCACGTCGAGCATCGGGCGCACCGCGTTGCGGGGGATTGGTTTGGCCGCGTAGTGCGGGTCGGCGAAGCGGGCCCAGGGAAGCTCGGCCAGACGGAGGTTCTCGTCGGCCCGTAGTTCGGCGGCGACGATGGCGGCGCCGATTGCCACGCACAACCGCGAGAACAGGTACACCAGACCGGCCCGGCGCAGGGCAGTGCGCCAGGCTGAGGCCTCCGCGCCCGGGTCGAACGTGGGGTCGCCGGCGGAGTCCGGAGGCGGGCTCGTGGTACCGGTGGTGGGGTCGGGAGAGGTGGTCATCGCGGTCTGCTCTGCGGAAGGCGTGGAGACGGTAACACTGGCAACCGCCTAGAAGCGGCTCATGGGGAGCACCCGCTGCCGGGGCCCGAACTTGGGTGCGCCGTGTCCGGCGAGCAGCAGCAGGCGCACCGCCCGCCCGCGCTGGCCGGCGTAGGGCGCGAGCAGATCCAACATCTCGTCGTCGGTGCCGCGAGCGCGGCCGGTGAGGGCGTGCGCGACCACGTTCTTCAGGTGGAAGTCGCCGACCGCGAGCGCGTCGGGGTCGCCCAGCGCGGTTGCCAGCACGCTGCCGATGGTCCAGTCGCCGACGCCCGGGAGCAGCCGCAGCTTGATGGAGGCCTCGGCACGGCCCAGCGCCGCCCAGCCGAAGAACTTGGCCGCGTGGCGGCCGACCTGGCGCAACGCCTCGGCCCGCTTGGCCTCGATGCCGAGCGGGTGGAACCACCAGGCGGGCTGGGCCGCCAGGCGTTCGGGGGTCGGTGGCAGGCGCACCGGCACGGGGGCGTCCGCCGGGCCGGGTGCTGGCTCGCCGAGGCGCTCGGCCAGGCGGCTCCATTGGCGCAGCGCCTCGCCGGCGGTGACACGCTGGCCCAGCACCACCGGGAGCAGCTCGTGGTACAGCGTTCCGCTGGCGCCGAAGCGCACGTTCGGGTGGTCGCGCTGGGCGGCCAGGATGGCCGCGTGCGCGTCGGTGAACACGTGGCCGGGGTCGAGCTCGCCGGTCAGCGCCGGCACCTGCGCCAGCAGCCACTCGGCTCCGGGGCCCCATGCGGTCGGCACCAGTGGGCCTTCGCGCCAGTCGAGGTGCAGTGTGCCCGGCCCGTCGGGGGTGAACGTGGCCCGCCAGAACTGGCCCGGCGTCAGGCGTGTGGTGGGATCGCCGGCGCCGAACTGATAGGACGACAGCACCGAGCGAAGCGTGGAACCGGCTGCGGGAAGGGGAGCGCGGGCCACGCCCCGAGCGTAGCGACTGCGCCCATCGTCACTCCGGACCGCAAGTTGGCGTTCGGCCCACGTCTGCGGTGGTGTCACCGCCGACTTGGCGGTGGACGGCTGGCCGGGGGGCGATGTTGGCGTTCGGCCCACGTCTGGGGAGGTGTCACCGCCGACCTGGATGGCCGGCGGTGCGCGGGGCGCCTCGCGCGACGAGCGGCGCGGCCGGGTTCGTGCGGTTCGGGGCGGGCGGGGCAGCATGTGGCATGTCACTGGTCCTGCGCACCGAACCCGCCGAGGGCATCGCCGTCCTCACCCTCAACCGCCCGTCGGCGCTGAACGCGATGTCGGCCGAGCTGGTGCAGTCGCTGCACGAGCAGCTGCAGGCGATCGCTGTCGACCCTGCGGTGCGGGTGGTGATCCTCACTGGCGCGGGGCGCGGCTTCTGTGCCGGGCTCGATCTCGGCGGCTACGGCGAGGCGCCGCACACGGCTCATCTCGGCCGCACGCAGAAGATGTTCGCGGTGCAGAAGCACATCGCCTCGTTGATCCCGACACTGCGTTCGCTGCCGCAGCCGGTGATCGCCGCAGTGAACGGCCCGGCCGCCGGCGGCGGGTTCGCGCTGGTGATGGGCTCCGACATCCGGTTGGCGGCTCGGTCGGCGAAGTTCAACGCGGCGTTCATCCGGATCGGGCTGTCGGCCTGCGACATCGGCACCAGTTGGCTGCTGCCCCGGCTGGTGGGCGTGGCGCGGGCGCAGGAGCTGATGCTGACCGGCCGCCTGTTCGACGCAGACGAGGCCTACCGCATCGGCCTAGTGGTCGACCTGCTGGACGACGATGCGCTGATGGACGCGGCGCTCACCAAGGCGCACGAGATCATGCGCAACAGCCCGTTCGGCGTGGCCCTCACCAAGGAGGGCATGTGGGGCGCGTTGGAGATCCCGGCACTGCAGAACGCGATCGACATGGAGAACCGTCAGCAGGTGATGGCCACAGCCACCAAGGACTATGCGGAGGCCACGGCAGCGTTCCTACAGCGGCGTCCGCCGAACTACACGAACAGCTGAACGACACGAGCAGCTGAACGACGCGAGCAGCTGAACGACAGGCAGCGGCGGCGGTCAGCCGGCCGAGGCGGAGCGCACCGCCACGGGTGCCTCGCCGCCCACCAACGGGTGGTGGCAGGCAACGAAGTGGTCGGCTGCCACCTCGCGCAGCTGGGGCTCTTCGCTGCGGCAGCGGTCGTCGGCGGCGGGGCAGCGGGGGTTGAACCGGCAGCCGGGCGGGGGCAGCACAGGAGAAGGCGGCTCGCCCTCGATGGCCACCTGGTTGATCGCGATCTCCGGGTCGGGCACCGGGATGGAATCCAGCAGCACCTTCGTGTAGTGGTGAGCGGGCGCCCCGTACAGGGTGTCGCTCGGCGCCACCTCGCAGATCTTGCCCAGGTACATCACCTGGATGCGGTCGCTGATG
>JAUSLQ010000132.1 GCA_030645675.1 Actinomycetota bacterium
GTCGCCACTGACCAGACGTCCGTCGACGTGGAAGCACTGGCTACCCGGGGTGTGACCCGGCGTGTGCACGAGCGTGATGCTGATGTCGCCCACCTGCACCACATCGCCACCGCTGTGCTCCACCAGATCTGCTTCGGTGAGCCCGCTCGTGCGTGTCACCCACGGGGTTTCGTCGCGTTGCACGTGCACCGGGCAGCTGCACCGCTCGAGCAGGGTGGCCACACCCTCCACCGGGTGACCCATCATGTTGCCGCCGATGTGGTCGGCGTGGAAGTGGGTGGCCAGCACGCCGACCACCTTCATGCCATCGGCCTCGACCAGATCGAGGAGCTCGTTCACTGCGTAGGCCGGGTCGACGAGCACGCACTCGGAGGTGGCGCGGTCGCCGATCGCGTACGTGAAGTTCACCATCTGCTGGGCGATCTGGTCGCGCTGCGCGAAGTCGCGGCCGGACAGCAGCTGGCGGAAGTAGAAGCGATCGGTGCTCATGCCCTCAGGCTACGCGGCCGCCCGCCGTGCTCGTAGGCTCGGGCGCATGAGCGAGCAGTTGCAGTCACTCACCGCCGGCGAGCGCATCGTGTTCGGTGGCGACCGGGTCACCACGGTTCCGTCCGCCCTCGCCGCGGCGTTCCGCACAGGCGACCGGCTGGTGGTGGTGCACGAGACGGGCGATCTGCTGCACATCCCGCAGGCAGAGTACGCGGTGGCCGCGGCGGCTGTTGGCGCGGCATCCGAGGCGTTCGCGGCCCTCGCCGCCGTCAGCGACGAGCAGATCTCCACCTTCTTCCACGCCTTCGCCGCGCTGCTGGACGACGACACCGCGTTCGCCCCGGTGGCAGCAGCGAACGCTGCGGATGTGGAGAGCGCGCTCGCACGTGGCCGCGCCACGGGCCGGCTCACTCTCTCTGCTTCGATGCGCGCGGACATGATCGCCGGGCTGCGCACATGGCACGACATCCCCACCCGCCGCAGCCAGCAGGTTGCAGCGGTGCAACACGAGCACTGGAGCGTGCAGCAGTGGCGAGACCCGTTGGGCGTGGTGGGCTTCGTGTTCGAGGGCCGGCCCAACGTGTTCGCCGACGCCACCGGCGTGCTGCGCACCGGCAACACCGTCGTGTTCCGCATCGGCAGCGACGCTCTGGGCACGGCCCGCGCCATCATGGCTGCAGCCGTGCAACCGGCGTTGGCTGCAGCAGGTCTGCCGGAAGGTGCAGTGCAACTGGTGGACAGTGCCGCCCATGCCGCCGGCTGGGCGTTGTTCGCCGACACGCGCCTGGGCCTGGCAGTTGCACGCGGATCAGGGGCTGCCGTGGCCCAACTCGGTGCAGTGGCCCGTCAGCACGGGGTACCCGTCAGCCTGCACGGCACGGGCGGGGCGTGGCTGGTGGCCGGCGAGTCGGCGGATGCCGAACGCTTCAGCGCCTCGGTGCGGCACTCGCTCGACCGCAAGGTGTGCAACACATTGAACGTGTGCTGCATCCCGCGCTCGCGGGCGCACGATCTGGTGCCGGCCTTCCGCGCCGCAGCGCGCGATGCGGCCGCCGGCAGGGGAGTGGAACCGATCGTGCACGAACTGCTGCCCGACAACCCGTGCCTGGCCCACGAGTGGGAGTGGGACACCGTGCCCGAGATGGGCCTGCTGATCGTCGACAACGTGGCCCAGGCCGTGCAGCAGTGCAACCGCTACAGCCCGCACTTCGTCGCCTCGCTGATCAGCGCCGACCAGGGCGAGCACGAGTGGTTCTACCGCAACGTCGATGCGCCGTTCGTCGGCGACGGCTTCACCCGGTGGGTCGACGGCCAGTTCGCGCTCCTGCAACCCGAGCTGGGCCTGTCGAACTGGCAGGCGGGGCGGCTGTTCGGCCGTGGCGGCGTGCTATCGGGCGATTCGGTGTTCACCCTTCGGCTGCGGGCGGCGATCGCCGACCCACAGTTGCATCGCTGACCCGCCACTCACCATCCGAGTGGAAGACCCACGTCACGGATGCCGTGACCACCATCTTCCACTCGGATCGCCACGCCGCCGCACTCACCATCCGAGTGGAAGACCCACGTCCGCCGACGTTCGTCAGTTCCACCAACCGGTGACGTCGATCACCAGGTGCAGGTCGGTGCTGGCGCTGACGCAGATCTCCCCGTTGGCCGACAGCTTCACCTGCATGCCGCCCGCCACCGTCTTGTTGGCGTCGTAGGTGATCGAGCTGACGTCGGGCTGGGTGCCGCACTGCCACACCGTGATGCTGCCATCGGCGCTCGGGCGCACGACGGTGACGTTCAGCGACAGGGCCTTCACCCCGGCAGGGATGTTGCGCTCGCCGGCCAGAGCCAGCGTGTACTGCTGGCCGGCAACCAGCATGCTGCCGTCCTGGCCGAGGTTCATCTCGGGGCGGTAGATGTCGCGGGTGTCGGTGACCCGGGTGGGCGTGGAGGGCACGATCGTGCCGGTGCCCGTGCCGGTGAAGTACCCGAGCACGTCGACGGTGATGTCGCCGGCGGAGTGGGCGTAGAGGCACAGCTCACCGGTGGCGGGCAGTGGCACGATCGCGAAGTTCGATCGGGTCGTGCCCGGCATCGGGTTCACGTTCGACACCGTCGGCCGGTTGATGTTGCACTGGTAAGCGGTGATGTAGCCGGTGTTCGTCGGCTCGATGCCGCTGATGATCAGCGCCACGGCCGAGGCGCCCTCAGGAACGCCGACGCCCGCGGCGGGCACGTCGATCTGCAGCACCTGGCCGGCGACGAGACGGCCGCTGGAGTTCAATCCGATGGTGGTGTCCACCATCGGTGTCGGTGGCAGCGGCAGGTACCTGCTGGTGCCCGCCGAGCGGAAGTGGCCGTTGATGTCGATGATCAGGTGTGCGCTGACCGGCGAGACCACGCAGATGTCGCCCGCGGCGCTGAGGGGGAACACGCCCGCGTTGGCAACAGTCTCGCCGACCCAGAAGTTCACGGTGGAAGCCGTGGGCGCGACGGTGGCGCAGTTGTAGACCGTGATGTTGCTGTTGCCGGTGGGGCCGACGACCGTGAAGTTGGCGCTGATCGCGCTCACATCAGCGGGCAGCCCGGCGCTGCCGGCCATCCTGATGCGCTTCGGCACCCCTGCCAGCAACGGCGTGATGCGCAGCGACGAGCGGCTGTCGGCGAAGCGGAACGGCGTGACCGCCGTGTAGCCGGAGGCCGGCCCGGCGGGCGTCGCGGTGGGCACCGGCATGATGCCGACCGCCGCGGTCGGGTCGACCGTGAACGACCACGTGACCGTTCGGGCCTGAGTGGTGACGGTGACGGTGTACAGGCCCGGCGAGAGAGGATCGCGGGGGATGACGCTGACAGCGTTGTCGCCGGCGAGGATCGACTGGGCAGTGCCCGAGGTGTTGCCGGAGAAGATGCGACAGGTCTGGATGGGTCCCGACGGGCCGGTCATGCTGGCCGAGACGCTGGAGATCGCCTCGGGCATCATCGCCACCACCGGCAGGCCGGCGCTGCCGCTCCAGCCGCAGAACGTCAGCGGGTTTGGCGACTCGGTGATGAACTGGTTGAGGTTGGTGGTGGTGCCGTCGCCGGGGAACAGGATCGGTGTTGCTGGGCGTGGCGTGCTGATCAGCCCGCTCAGCACGTTCAGCGTGGCGCCGCTGTGCCAGGTGGGAGTGTTGCTGAGATCGCACTTGCCGAAACCCACCGCGTACAGGTTGTGGCGCAGCACGCCGATGGCGTGGAAGGGGCCGGTCATCCACAGTTCGATGTGGCTGCGCGCAGACGCGCCGAACGCGGAGCTGACGGCGACGTTGCCGTTGTTGCCGGCGATGTCACCGCTGCTCGTGTAGCCGGTGCGCCCCGCGATCTCGTCGTGGGCGATCCCGTTGTAGAGCATGTAGCACGAGTGGTTGTACGCGCCCTGGGACCAGGTGGTGTTGTCGACCACCGGGGAGACACCCGCCATCGACCGGTAGTAGTTGACCGTGTTCAACCAGGCAGCATCGGCAGGGATGAACGGCGGCACGGGATCGACGGCGGTCGCCGTGGTGACGGGCGCGAGGGCGAGCGCTGCCACCGCTGCCAATGTCGCCGCCAGGCCTCGAACCCTCGCCATCTGAACTCACCTTCCAAGGGGTATTTCTCGACACGTTGTCATCGGCAGCGAGAAGTCGTGGCTGTAGCCGGTGCGCCAACCTTGAGACGGTCTTGACGACCGCCACCGCGGGTGGCTGTCACTGCCGGCGGACTATGGTGCGGCCATGTCCAGACGCGCGTTGCCGCTGCTCATCGCGTGTGCGCTGGCGGCATGCACCGCCGAAGCGGGCGTGCGCTCACAGGCGGTGGAGCCGATCTCGCCCACCTCCGGCAGCGACACCACCGTGGGCCACAGCACCACCACCGACCCGGCGTCGGAAACCACAGCACCGGCCACGGAGACCACCGAGACCCCGCCCGACCCGAGCGTCGACCCCGACGGGGTGGGCGACGTGCTGTTCCCCCGGCTGGGCAACCCCGGCATCGACGTGCGCCACTACGACGTGTCGGTGCGCTACGACCCCGCCACCGACCTGCTGGCCGGGGTGGTGGGTGCCGACATCACCCTCACCGCCGATCGCGACGAGATCACGCTCGACTCGGTGGGCCTCGACATCGCCCACGTCCTGGTCGATGGTCAGGTGGCGACGTTCCAGGCCGACGACCCAGAGCTGCGCATCGATGTCCCGGGGGGCGGCACCCGCGGCCAGGAGCTGCGGGTCGAGGTGGAGTACTCGGTGGAACCGACCACACAGCCGTCGGTGGTGGGCCTCCCGGCCGGGTGGTTCAACACCCCCGGCGGCTCGTACGTGTTGAACGAACCCGACGCTGCCAGCAGTTGGCTGCCGTGCAACGACCACCCCTCGGACAAGGCCACGTTCACGTTCACGATCACGGTTCCCGAGGGCCTCACGGGTGTGGCCAACGGCGCGCTCGCCGAACATCGCACGGTCGGCACCGACGAGGTGTGGGTGTGGCAGGAGACCCGGCCGATGGCCACCTACCTGGTGCTGCTGCTGACCGGCGACTACGAGATCATCGAGGGCACAGGCCCGCACGGCCTGCCACTGCTCAGTGTGGTGCTGCGCGACGATCTGGCAACCATGCAGCCGTACGTCGACATCACCGACGACCAGATCGCCTTCTTCGAGCAGTACTTCGGCCCGTACCCGCTGGATCGCTACGGCATCGCGATGACCGACAGCTTCGGCGGGCTGGCGATGGAGTACCAGGAGCGGTCGATGTTCAGCCGCGAAGACTTCTCCAGCGGCGAACTGGGGTACATCGAACACCTCCTGTTGAGCCACGAACTGGCGCACCAGTGGTTCGGTGATGCTGTCTCGCCCGCGCGGTGGCAGGACATCTGGCTGAACGAGTCGTTTGCCACCTACGGCCAATGGCTGTGGATGGAGGAGGCCGGAATCGACACGGTGCAGAACCAGGCGGAGCTGGTGTTCGAGTACCGCACGCCGGGCGCCACCGCGCTGCCCGCGGCCGAGGACATGTTCGGGGTCACCAGTTACGACGGCGGTGCCATCGTGCTGCACGCCCTGCGCCTGACCATCGGCGACGACGCCTTCTTCCAGCTGCTGCAGCGCTGGGTGGCCGACAACAACGGCACCTCGCGAACCACCCAAGACTTCACCCGCCTGGCCGAGGAGGTGTCGGGCCGGCAGCTCGAGGAGTTCTTCGACGAGTGGCTGTTCGCCGAGCAACCGCCAAACCGCTTCCCCCGGCCGACCGGCTGAACCAGGCGCCCGGCAGCAGAGCGGCCGGCAGCAGAGCGGCCGCCCGGTCAGTGCCCGGTCAGTGCCCGGTGAGGCGGTCGATGATCGCCTCGCGCCACCGCGAAGGGGTGCCATGGCGTTGCTCGTGGCGGTCGGCGCCCGCCGGCAGGTGAACCATCGTGTTGATGCCGATGAACCGGAAGGGTTCGGGCTCCCACCTGCGCGAGCCGTGCCCCACCCAGGGCAGCGACGTCAGATCGCTGTCGGTGCCGGTGATCAGGTCGGCCAAGGTGCGGCCCGACAGGTTGGTGGTGCCCACGCCGTCACCCACGTAGCCGCCCGCCGAGGCCAGCCCGGTCGCGCGGTCGAACGTGGCGTGGCACCACCAGTCGCGGGTGGCGGCCACCGCCCCGCCCCAGCGATGGGTGATGGCCGCATCACCCAGGTAGGGGAACAGCTCCAGCAGGGTGCGGTGGATCAGTTCGTGCACCTTCTCGTTGCGGTCGTACTGCGGTTTCATCGCGCTGCCCCAGTGGTACCGGGCGCCGCGCCCCCCGAACGCGATTCGGTCGTCGGCGGTGCGCTGGCCGTAGACGATCATGTGGCGGCCGTCGTTGAACGTGGCCCGGTCGGCCAGGCCTGCCCGCTGCCAGAACCCGGAGGGCAGTGGCTCGGTGGCGATCATCAGCGAGTACACCGGCGCCACCTCGCGCTGCAGCCCGGCCAGCGAAGGGGTGAACGCCTCCGTGGCGCGCACCACCACGCGTGCCGTCACGGTACCCAGGTGGGTGCGGGCGCGGCGCGGGGCGATCTCGACCACCGGCGTGTGCTCGTGGACGACGACACCCAACCGCTCGACCACGCGCGCCAGCCCGCGCGCCAGACGGGCAGGATGGACGGCGGCGCAGTGAGGGGTGTAGGTGCCGCCCAGCACGTTCGCAGCACCGCACCGCTCGGCGGCCTCGGCGGCCGACAACACGCGGTAGTCGGCATCGGCGAACCCGTACGACTGCATGTGCGCGACGTGCTCGCGCGAGCGCTGCAACTGGGCACCGTTGCGGTCCAGCCCGAGGTAGCCGCCCTTCTGAAGATCGCACTCGATGCCTTCGGTGGCGACCACGCGCGCCACCTCGTCGACGGTGTCGTGCATCGCCGCCTGCAGCCGCATCGCCTCCTCGCGCGAACTGGAGCGGGCGATGCTGTCCATCCCCATCGGCAGCAACGCCGAGCACCAGCCGCCGTTGCGGCCACTGGCGCCGAAGCCCACCACGTTGGCCTCCAGCACCACCACACGCAGCGCTGGGTCGTGCTGCTTCAGGTAGTACGCGGTCCACAGCCCGGTGTAGCCGCCACCGACGATCGCCACGTCGACATCGAGGTCGGCATCCAGCGCCGGCCGGCCGGCCCCCCACTCGTCGGCCGACATGGTGGCGTGCCACAAGGAGAGGTTCGACAGTTCGTGCACGGCGGCCAGCGTAGATGCGGCTGCGTGGCGGCGTCGTGGGCGCCGCTGTCGGCCGTCATGGCGCGCGTAGGGTTCCCCTCGATGTCCACCCAACCACCCGGCTGGTACCCCGACCCGTGGCAACCGAAGGGGCTGCGCTACTGGGATGGCAGCGCCTACACGTCAGACGTCGCCTTGCCCACCAAGGGGCCGCACCGGACCCTGCCGATCCAAGTCGCGTTCGGTGCGCTGTTGGCCATGGCGGTGCCGCTGGTGCTGAGCCGCTTCGTGCTGCGCGCGCTGGTCGGACAGCGCTGGCCGATCGCCGTCTACGTCGTGCTGCTGGGCCTGCTGGCCTACGGGCCGCCGATCATGTTCTGTCGCTACGCGACCCGCCGGTGGGGCAGCGGCCGGCTGCGCGACGACATCGGGCTCTCCATCCGGCGGGTCGATGCCGGCTGGGGGCCGGTCACCTGGCTGGCCTGCGTGCTGGGGCAGGTGATCGTGGCGTCGATCGTGCTGGCCGCGAAGATCCCGTTCCAGAACAACACCGACCAGATCCGCGCCGCCCGCGACAACCCCGGGTACGTCGTCCCGCTGCTCGTGCTGGCGGTGGTGGCGGCGCCGCTCGTGGAGGAGATCGTCTTCCGCGGCCTGGTGCTGCGCGGCTTCCTCTCGCGCATGGGCCCGGTGGTGGCGGTGGCGCTGCAGGCAGTGCTGTTCGGCGCCGCTCACTTCGACCCCGAGCGGGGGGTGCGCAACCTCGGCCTGGTGCTGGTGCTCAGCGCGGTGGGGGCGGTGCTGGGCGGCGCGGCCTACCTGTTCCGGCGCCTCGCCCCCGGCATCATCGCCCACGCCGTGCTGAACGGCGTGGCGATGGCGATCGTGTTGTCAGGCTGGACGCCCGGGCAGCAGTAGCCGGTTGTCGATCAGCCGCACGTCGCCGAACCAGACGGCGGTGACGGCCACCGCCTGGTCGTCGATGCAGTCCAGTGCCAGCAGCGTGTCGGGGTGCACGATCTCGAGATGCTCGAAGCGGGCCAGAGGCTCGGCATGGACCACTGCCCGCCCGATGGCGACCAGCGTGGCCACGTCTCGTTGGCCCTCGGCGACGGCATCGGCGACGGCCTGCAACGACGCTGCCACGCAGAGGGCGGCCGGCCGCTGAGCGGGCGAGAGGCGCCGGTTGCGGCTGCTCATCGCCAACCCGTCGGGTTCGCGCACGGTGGGCAGGCCGACGATCTCGATGCCCATGTCGAGATCGGTGTTCATCCGCCGGATGATGGCCAGTTGCTGGAAGTCCTTCTGGCCGAACACGGCCACGTGCGGGCGGGCGGCGCCGAAGAGCTTCGCGACGACGGTGGTGACGCCGCGGAAATGGCCCGGCCGGTGAGCGCCTTCCAGCAGGCCCGCCAGCGGCCCCGGCTCGACGTGGGTCTGGAACCCGGCCGGGTACATCGTCGACGCGACCGGGGCATAGACCGCGTCGACGCCCGCACTGCGGCACTGCTGCAGATCGTCGTCGATCGGGCGCGGGTAGCTGTCGAAGTCGTCGCTGCGGTTGAACTGCAGCGGGTTGACGAAGATGCTGACGACCGTCACCTCGGCGTGGCGGCGGGCCTCGGCGAACAATGCGAGGTGCCCTTCGTGCAACGCGCCCATCGTGGGCACCAGCGCCACCCGCCGACCGGCGATGCGGTGCAAGTCGCTCCAGTTGCTCAGCGCCCGCGGGGTGTCGAACACTTCCATGGCTTCGGTGGCGGCCATCGCTGCAGCCTGGGGCGTCAGTGGAAGCTGTGCTGGTCGTCGGGCCAGGTGCCGTCGCGCACTTCGCTGACGAACGCACGGGTGGCGCGGATGGCATCGTTGCGCAGGTCGGCGTAGTGCTTCGTGAACTTCAGCGACAGCTCGCTGAGACCGAGCACGTCGTGGAGCACCAGCACCTGGCCGTCACAATCGGGCCCGGCGCCGATGCCGATGGTGGGGATCGACAGCTTCTGGGTGATCTCGGCTGCGAGATCGCGGGGCACGCCCTCCACCACCACGGCGCAGGCGCCGGACTGCTCGACGGCGTGTGCGTCTTCCAGCAGCCGCTCGCGGCCGCCGGCCTCGAACCCGCTCTTCTTGCCCTGCACCTTGTGGCCGCCCATGCGGTGGAAGCTCTGCGGGGTGAGGCCGATGTGGCCGACGACGGGGATGTCGACGCGGGTGATGGCCTCGATGGTGTCGGCCATGACCATGCCACCCTCCAGCTTCACGCACTCGGCGCCTTCCTTCATCAGGCGGATGGAGCTCTCCACCGCCTGCTGCGGACTGACCTGGTAGCTGCCGAAGGGCAGGTCGCCGACGATCAGCGCCTTCGGCTGTGCCCGCGACACCAGGCGAACGTGGTACGCCATCTCGTCGAGCTCCACCGGGATGGTGTTGGCGGTGCCCTGCACCACCATGCCCACGCTGTCGCCGACGAGGATCATGTCGACCTCGGCAAGATCCACCAGACGCGCGAACGTGGCGTCGTAGGCCGTGATCATCGAGATGCGTTCCTCGAGCGCCTTCATTCGCGCGAGGTCGGGCACCGTGATCTTCTTGCGATCCTGCGCCGTGCTGGTCATGAAGCTAAGGGCCTCCTTCGACCGGGGTGCCTGTCACCCCGACGCACCACGCAACCTAGCCAACTCGGGGCCTGTTCCGAAAGGCGGGATGTGCATCGCGTGGAAGCAGTCACATGCGGGCTGGGAACGCGCTGGGGCACAGGTCGCGGTACGAAGGGGCCCCACCGTTGCTCTCTGCGTGCGTGATCGCGTTCGTGCAGGCGGCGGCGAAGCAACCGGCGGCGGCCTCGAGCACGGCGTTCAACCAGCGGATGCGCGCCCGTTGCGGCGCTTCGTCGGCA
>JAUSLQ010000140.1 GCA_030645675.1 Actinomycetota bacterium
CCGAAGGTGTATTGAGGAAGGCTGTCCCTAGTACGAGAGGACCGGGACGGACGGAGCTCTGGTGTGTCTGTTGTCCTGCCAAGGGCATGGCAGATTAGCTACCTCCGGAAGGGATAACTGCTGAAAGCATCTAAGTAGGAAACCCGTTCCAAGATGAGTACACCCATGCGGTTAACGCAGTAAGGCCCGTGACGAGACCATCACGTTGATAGGCCGGAGGTGTAAGTGTGGTAACACACTTAGCCGACCGGTACTACTCGGCCGAGGGCTTGGATTTACAATCGCTCGTGCTTGCTCTGGAGTCCTTGGAGGGCTGCCTCCCTGTTCCCATCGGGAAGGGGTTGGCGCATCCTTGACAACAACAGATTTCGGTGGCTATAGCGGCAGGGTCACACCCGTTCCCATCCCGAACACGGAAGTTAAGACTGCCTGCGCCGATGGTACTTGGGGGTAGACCCCCTGGGAGAGTAGGTCGCCGCCGGATTTCTACAGCTTGACGCCCATGTCCTTCACTGCGACATGGGCGTCGAGCGCATTTTGGCAACTTGTTGAAGAACGCCCTTCGGGGCGTTCTTCGTCGTTTTCGGCCCGTGTCGCTCGTAGGCTTGAACCCCTATGTCGAACGAGTCCCGCCGCCCCGCATCCTCCACATCGGGTCGCCCTGCGCGCCCAGCGCGCCCGGCGGGTGGTACGGGTCGTGCCGTCGGCGGCGCTGGCAGTGCTGCCGGCGGGCGGGGCACCGGCGGGCGGAGTACGGGCGGGCCGCGGGGCGCCGAGGGTCATCGTGGCGCAGGCAGCGGTGGTCGCTCCGCGAGCGGCTCGGCGCGCCCTGCACGGCCGGCACGCGACGGTGACGAACGTCCTTCACGCTCCTACGGAGGCGCCGGGCGCAGCACGGGCGGTCGCCCCGGCGGCGACGGCGAGCGATCCTCCCGTTCCTACGGTGCTGCCGCTGGTCGCAGCGGGGCGCCCGCTGGGTCGGGTCGTAGTGGCCCACCTCGTGGCTCGTCCGCTGCCCGCGGCGACTTCCGGCGGCCCGAGGGCGAGGGCGACAGCCGGCCGCGCTACGGCGCTGCCGGCGAGGGTGCGCGCAACGGAGGCGACGCACGTCGGGGCGTGGGTGAGGGGAGCGAGGGGAGGTCACGATACGGGGCCGGTGCGCCGCGCTCGGCCGCTGGTCGGCCCGGTGCTGGTCGGCCCGGTGCTGGTCGTTCGGGTGCTCCCTCGGATCGCGGGCCGCGGCCGGCGGGCCGTTCGGGCGAGCGCCGACGCGATCCCCGCGAAGACTCCGGTGTCGATCGCCCGGCTCGTGGTCCCCGTCCAGAAGGCCGTGTCGAGCGTGGCCCGCGCCCCGATGGTGGCGAGCGTGGTGGCCGTGTCGAGCGTGGCCCGCGCCCCGATGGTGGCCGGCCCGATCGTGGTGGCCGGCCCGACCGCGGCGATCGGCCGCAGTCGCGTGGCCCCCGGCCCGGAGGCGACCGGCAGGACCGTGTGGCGCCGCGCCGCGTCGCCAAGCCACTGACCGCAGCAGAGCAGCGGTCGATGGCGGTCAAGGCCACACGGCCGCCGCGCGAGCCGCGTGAGGCGACTGCGCCGCCGCCGTGGGAGCGCGAGGAATGGATCGACGAGGGCTCGATGCGCGAAGCCGCGACCGGCGCGGCGAGGAGGGCAGCGTCCACGGATGCGCCGCCGACGAGGAAGCGATCGTCCGAGCTTGCCCCGGAAGTGGCAGAAGAACTGTCGAAGGTGGCCGCCGCCAGCCGCCAGACCCGGTATCAGGAGCGTCTCACGTCTGCTGCCGAAGCGCTGGACCGTGGCCGTTTCGCCGATGCGCGGCGGATGGTGCAGCCGGTGATCCGCGATCTGCCCGACATGGCGTTCGGCCATGAGATCGCCGGGCTGGCCCTGTACCGCCTGGGCCAGTGGCGCAAGGCCGCCGCCGAGCTGGAGATCGCCCGGCAGCTGGATGCCTCGCTGAACCACCATGCCGTGCTAGCGGATTGCTACCGCGCTTTGCGCCGGTACACCGAGGTGGACCAGCTGTGGGTGGAGCTGCGCGACGCGTCGCCGTCACCTGCGCTGGTGGCCGAGGGTCGCATCGTGGCCGCCGGGGCGCTCGCCGATCGTGGCGACCTGGCCGGTGCGTTGAAGCTGATGGCCAAGGCGCTGGAGGTGCCCAAGAAGGTGCGCGACCATCACCTTCGTCAGTGGTACGTGGTGGCCGACCTGTTCGACCGGTCGGGCGACGTGGTGAAGGCCCGGCGCTACTTCTCGCTGGTGCAAGAACACGACCGCGAGTTCGCCGATGTCGCTGATCGGCTGCGTTCTCTCGGCCGCTGACGTCCCGGCGACGCCCGAGCGGCGGTCGCACCCGAAACCCTGTCACAGCCCTTCCCTATGCTGACGGCGACTTCCCCCAAGAGGCATCACCGTCAAGCAGGGCCGGCGCGGCGCGCCCGCCCGAAGGGAGTCATCATGAACGTCGTCGTTCTGCAGGGCGTGCTCAGCAGCGATCCCGTCAGCCGCCAGTTGGCCTCGGGCAGCACCCTCCTCTCGCTCGAGCTCACCACCCAGGTCGACGGGGCGGCGGCCTCGGTGCCCGTCGCCTGGTTCGACCCGCCCGCCGAGGTGGGGTGGGCCGCGGGCGAGCAACTGCTGGTCACGGGCAGCGTTCGCCGCCGCTTCTTCCGCAACGGAGGTCTCACCCAGAGCCGCACCGAGGTGGTCGCCTCGGAGGTGGTGCCGGTGGGCAAGCGCCGTCAGGCCCGCGCTGCACTGGGAAGAGCAGTGGCGGCCGCCGAAGCCACCACGTGTTGAGCGATGGCGGGTGTCAGCCCAGCGTGTTCAGGTTGCCGAGCTCGGCGAACGACTGCTCCAGCCGGGCCACGAAGGCAGCCTCTCCAGCGCGCAGCCACATGCGCGGGTCGTAGTACTTCTTGTTCGGCGAGTCGGGGCCCTTGGGGTTGCCCAGCTGGCCCTGCAGGTAGTCGTGGTGCTCGGCCTCGTACTGGCGCACCCCGTCCCACAACGCCCACTGCAGGTCGGTGTCGAGGTTCATCTTCACCACGCCGTACGAGATCGCCTCCGAGATCTCCTCGGGGGTGCTGCCCGAGCCGCCGTGGAACACGAAGTTCACCGGGTTGGCGGCGGTGCCGTGCTTGGCCTGGATGTGCTGCTGCGAAGCCTGCAGGATGGCGGGCTTCAGCTTCACGTTGCCCGGCTTGTACACGCCGTGCACGTTGCCGAAGGCGGCGGCGACGGTGAACCGGTCGCTGACCGCGCTGAGGCGCTCGTAGGCGTAGCTGACCTCCTCCGGCTTGCTGTAAAGGTCGCTCTCGTCGGCATCGCTGTTGTCGACGCCGTCTTCCTCGCCGCCGGTGATGCCGAGCTCGATCTCCAGCAGCATGCCCATCTTCGACATGCGCTCGAGGTAGCGCACGCAGATGTCGAGGTTCTCCTCGATCGGCTCCTCCGACAGGTCGAGCATGTGCGAGCTGTACAGCGGGCTGCCGGTGCGCGCGAAGTGGGCCTCGCCGGCGTCGAGGAGGCCGTCGATCCAGCCGAGCTTGTCCTTTGCACAGTGGTCGGTGTGCAGGATGACCCGCGCGTTGTACGCCGCGGCCAATGCGTGCACGTGGTGCGCGGCGGCGATGGACCCTGCCACCGCGGCAGCATCGCCCTTCAGCGCCATGCCCTTGCCTCCCACGAACGCGCCGCCACCATGGGAGAACTGGATGATCACGGGGCTGTTCACCTTCGCCGCGGTCTCCATCACTGCATTCATCGTGTTGCTGCCCGTGCAGTTGGCCGCCGGCAGGGCGAACCCCCGCTGCTTGGCCATCGCGAACAGTGCGGTCACGGCATCGCCGGTGAGGACGCCGGCAGGAAAATCGGAGTTAGCAGTCACGCACGCGAGTGTAATTGCTCACAGGTCCAGCGGCCTAAGTACCAGCCCGGTGCGAAGCTTGGGGGTGAAGAACGTCGACTTCGGCGGCATCAACAGCCGCTCGTCGGCGGTGCGCCGGATCTCATCGATGCTGGTGGGGCGGATCAGGACGCCCACCGACGCCTCGCCGTCGGCCAACCGCTGCACCACGTGCTGCACGCCGTGCTGGTAACTGATGTCGAAGTCGTGATCGCGCAGCGCGTGCTCGAGGTACGCGCCGTCGAGGGCGCGGACCTCGGCGAACACCTCGGGCTTCGGTGTCAGCCATACGCCGGTTCCGTCGGGTCGCACCATGCACAGCGCGCCGCGGGCCACCACCTCGGCGGAGAACGCCGCCGACACCGTGCCCGCCTCGGCGAGATCGAACGAGGCCGACAGCACTCCGGCCAGCGCCTTGGCGTCGACACCGTGATAGAGGCGGTGGATCGCATCGATGCTGAGCTGGTCGTCGACCAGTTCGGCCACGTACGTCAGCGTCAGCTCGGCGGCTGTGCCCGCGCCGTGGGTGGCGCGCACCTCGTCGCGGAATGTGCGGCTGATGGCATAGCGATGGTGGCCATCGGCGATCAGCACCGGGCTGGCGCCGACGGCGGCCGCGATTGCCGCAACTCGCTGCGGCTGCGACACGCGCTCGACGGTGTGCACCACGCCCTGCTCGTCGGTGCACGTGCCCACCGGCTCGGCCGGCTCGCGCAGCAGGTCGGTGAGGCCGGCAGTGAGCGACAGGCCCCACACTGGCGACAGGTTCGTGCCGGTGCTGCGGGTGAGATCGAGGCGGTCCGTCTTCGCCTTCGGGGTCGTGCGCTCGTGGGGCAGCACGCCCGGCGCGCCCTCGTCGACCACCTCGAGGCCTCCCAACACGCCGACGGTTTCGCGGATGGCGCCCGACTCGTCGGTGAAACGCATGCGGTAGAGGGTGAACGTGGCCTGCCCGTCGCGAACGAGCGCGCCCTCGGCCTGCCAAGCCTTCAGCCGGTCGGCCGCAGCCTGGTAGCGCCGCGGCCCGTCGGCCTCGCGGGGCACGTCGACGGCGACGATGTTGCGCGGGTGGCGGGCCAGCAGCGCGTCGACATCGGCGTCGCTGAGCACGTCGTAGGGCGGCGCGGCGACATCGTCGAGCGGGAGGGTGCGGGAGTAGCGGAGGGCGGCGAAGGGTTCGAATCGGGGCACCTGCACAGGTTGCCACCTGCCGTGCCAACATGGCCAGACCATGAACGACGGCGACAACACACCAGGCGCGGCACACGACAACAAGAGCGGGGCGCCGGCCGGTGGTTCGCCGGCCGTCGGTTCGGCAACGAGCGATGGGCCGGCCGTCGTGCTCTGCGACCTCGACGGGGTGGTGTGGCTGGCCCACCAACCGATCCCCGGTTCAGTCGAAGCCATCGCGCGCCTACGCGCCCACGGTCACCGGGTGCTGTTCGTCACCAACAACTCGGCGGCGCGGGTGGAGCAGCAGGAGGCCGCACTGGCGGCCATCGGCATCCCGGCGGTGGGCGACGTGCTGACGTCGGCGATGGCAGGAGCGCTGCTGCTGCAACCCGGCGAGACGGCACTCGTGTGCGCGGGTGAGGGCGTGCGCCAGGCGCTGACCGCACGCGGCGTGGTCATGTGCGACGACGGCGACGCCGACGCCGTGATCGTCGGCCTGCACCGCACGTTCGACTACAACGGATTGGCGCGGGCGGCGCGCGCAGTGCACCGCGGTGCCCGGCTGATCGGCACCAACGACGATGCCACCTTCCCCACTCCCGATGGGCCGATCCCCGGCGGCGGTTCCATCCTCGCGGCGGTGGAGACTGCGTCGGGATGCGCGGCGGTGGTCGCCGGCAAGCCGTTCGAGCCGATGGCCGAGTTGGTGCGCGCGGAGGTGGGTGCTGCGGCGGCGCAGAGGGCCGTGATGGTGGGCGACCGGCCCAGCACCGACGGCCGCTTCGCCCGCACGCTGGGTTGCCGGTACGCCCACGTGTGGAGTGGTGTCACTCCACGAGGCAGCGTGGTCGACCCGGCGCCCGACCTCACGGCCGACGACCTGGCAGCCGTGGTGCAGGCGCTTGTTACCGACGGGTACTTCGGGCGATAAGCTACACGTATGTCTGGAAACCCTCTTCTGAAGCGCCTGCTCGATGCCGGAATGCAGTTCACCGAGATGTCGCAGGAGCAAGCCGAAAAGCTGGTGAAGGAGTTCGTCAAGACCGGCCAGGCCCGCCGCAAGGACAGCGAGCAGATGGTGCAGCAGCTGGTCGAGCGTGGTCGCACAGCGACCGAACAGGTCGTCTCCACCGTGCAGGCCGAACTGAACAAGCAGCTCAGCAAGTTCGCCGGACGCCTCGATGACATCGAGGGTCGGGTGGAGGATCTGGCGCAGCGCGTCGGGCTCGCCAAGAAGACCGTGAAGACGCCGGTGAAGAAGGCCTCCGCCACGAAGTCGGCTCCGGCCACGACCGCCAGCGCCGCACCGGCAGCGGCCAAGAAGGTTGCGCCGGTGGAGAAGGTTGCGCCGGTGAAGAAGGCCGCGGTGAAGAAGGCTCCGGCCAAGAAGGCTCCGGCCAAGAAGGCTGCTCCGGCCAAGAAGGCTGCTCCGGCCAAGAAGGTTGCCCCGGTGAAGAAGGCCGCCACCACGCAGGCGCCCGCGAAGAAGGCGGCGGTGAAGAAGGCTGCTGCCCAGCAGGCCTGAGCAGTGTCGAGACGTCAGCGTCTCGACGCCGAACTCGTCCGCCGGCAGCTGGTGCAGAGCCGTACCGACGCGGGCAAGGCCATCGACGAACGGAGGGTGCTGGTGAACGGGGCGCTCGCCGACAAGGCATCGCGGCAGGTGCATGCAGGTGATGCGATCGTGCTCACCGGCGATCCGCCGCGCTTCGTCAGCCGTGGCGGCGAGAAGCTGGACGCCGCGCTGGCCGCGTTCGGGATCGACGTCGCAGGCCTGCGTGTGCTGGATGCCGGCGCCAGCACCGGCGGTTTCACCGACTGCCTGCTGCAGCGCGCCGCCGGCCATGTGGTGGCGCTCGACGTCGGTCACGGGCAGCTGCACCCGCGCATCCGTGGCGACCAGCGGGTGACGGTCATCGAGCGGTTCCACATCCGCGATGTCCAGCCCGAGGCCATCGGCGGTCGTGTCCGGCTGGTCACCGCCGACCTGTCGTTCATCTCCATCGTCCGTGTGCTGGATGCGCTGATCCGCGTGTGCGAGCCGGGTGGCGTGCTGGTGCTGCTGGTGAAGCCGCAGTTCGAGGCCGGCAAGGTGGAGGTGGCCAGGGGTCACGGGGTGATCACCGACGCCGCGATCCACGACCGCGTTCGCGACGAGGTGCACGCCGCGCTGGTCGAGCGCGGCTGCGATGTTCGTGGCTGGATCGAATCGCCGATCACCGGTGGCGAGGGCAATCGGGAATTCCTTGTGTACGCCACCACGCAGCGGTCAGGATTCCCCGAGTGAGCTCCGTGCTGCTGGTCGCCCATCATGATCGTGCGGAGGCCGCCACCTTGGCCCGCCTCGCTGCCGCGTGGTTGCACGACCACGGGCACGATGCGTGGATGACCGCCGAGGATGCCGTGCCGCTGGGGGTGGTCGACCTGATCGCCGAGCGGTCCGCGAGCTCCGCCGACCTTGCCCTCAGCATCGGGGGCGACGGCACGATGCTGCGCACGGTGAAGCTGTTGGGCGGGGCACCGGTACCGATCATCGGCATCAACGTGGGCCTGCTCGGCTACCTCACCGAGGTGGAGCCGGAGGTGCTGTGCGCTTCGCTCGAGCGGTGGTTCGCCGGTTCGCAGGACGGCGAGTGGCGCCTGGACGAGCGCATGCTGCTGGACGTCAGTGCCACCCGCGCCGACGGCTCGCACGCGGGCACGTGGACCGCGTTGAACGAGGGAGTGGTGGAGAAGCAGGAAGCAGGCCACACCGTGCGCCTGCAGGTGTGGATCGACGGCACGCCGTTCACCACCTACGCGGCCGACGGGCTGATCCTGGCGACGCCCACGGGGTCGACGGCGTACTCGTTGTCGGCCAGAGGGCCGGTGCTGTCGCCACGGCTACGGGCGGTGCTGCTGACGCCGGTCTCACCGCACATGCTGTTCGACCGTTCGCTGGTGCTGGACAGCACGGAACTGGTGGAGGTGGAGCTGCTCGGCCACCGTTCCGCGACGTTGTCCATCGACGGCCAACCGGCTCTGTCGATGGTGGAGGGGGATAGGGTTGCCGTTGCTCCGTCGGAGCAGGTGGCGTACTTCGTCCGCTTCGGGCAGCGGCGGTTCCACCAGATCTTGAAGGCAAAGTTCGGGTTGACGGATCGCTGAATGCTGCAGGAGCTGCACATCGAGTCACTTGGCGTGATCGAGCGCCTCGACCTCGTGTTGGGCCATGGTCTGACCGCCCTCACGGGTGAGACTGGCGCGGGCAAGACCATGCTCGTGGAGGCGATCAGCCTGTTGGTGGGCGGCCGCGCCGATGCGACGATGGTGCGTCCCGGCGCCGCCGAGGCTCGGGTGGAAGGCCGGTTCGTGGTGGGCGACGACGAGCATGTGATCGCTCGCGTCATCCCGGCCGACGGGCGGTCGCGCGCCTACGTGAACGGCCGGCTGGCGACGGTGGGAAATCTCGCCGAGCTGGGCTCGCAGTGCGTCGACCTGCACGGGCAGCACTCGCACCAGAGCTTGCTGTCGGCAGCCGAGCAACGCGATGCGCTCGACCGCTACTGCCACACCGACCTGCAGCCGCTGCGCGCGGCCCGCGCCCGCCTCACCGAGATCGATGCCGCGCTGGCGGCGTTGGGTGGTGACAGCAAGTCGCGCGCCCGCGAGCTCGACCTGTTGCGCTTCCAGTCGGCGGAGCTGAGCGCCGCTGCCGTGCTCTCGGCCGAGGAAGACCGCGAGCTGGAGGTGCAGCACGATGTGCTGGCGGGCGCAGTCGAGTACCGGGCTGCAGGTGGCCTGGCCGTGGAGTCGCTCACCGAGGACGGTGGGGCGCTCGATGCGGTGGGCACCGCACTGCGCGCCATCAGCGGGCGGGCGCCGTTCGCGGAGATGGAGGTGCGACTGCGCGGCCTCAGCGCAGAGGTCGGCGACGTCGCCGCCGAACTGCGCGCGCAGGCCGACTCGATCGACGAAGACCCCGAGCGGCTGGAGGCCGTTCGCGAACGGATGCAGCTGCTGCGCGACCTGCGTCGCAAGTACGGCGACACGCTGGCCGAGGTGATCTCGTTCCACGCCGAGGTGGACGCCCGGTTGGCCGAGCTGGAGGGTTACGAGCAACGGGTGGCCCAACTGGAGCACGAGCGGCACGCTGCGCAGGCCGCCGAGCGGGCGGCCGCGGCGGCGGTGGGCAAGGTGCGCCGCTCAGGTGCGGGGGCGCTGGCGAAGGAAGTGGAGGCACACCTGCGCCTGCTGGCCATGCCACATGCCGCCGTGGCCGTCAACGTCGGCGAGCTCGACCCGGGCGACGAGGTGTCGTTCCTGCTGGCGGCGAATCCGGGGTCGCCGTTGCTGCCGCTGGCCCGCGTTGCCAGTGGCGGCGAACTGGCACGCGCCATGCTGGCGCTGCGCCTCGTGCTGACCGAGGCCCCCGACACGCTGGTGTTCGACGAGGTCGATGCCGGCATCGGTGGCGCCGCTGCCCTCGCGGTCGGTTCGGCGTTGGCCCAGCTCGGCGGTCGCCATCAGGTGCTGGTGGTCACCCACCTCGCGCAGGTGGCCGCACTGGCCGACACTCACGTGGTGGTCAGCAAGCGCGTGGAAGGTGGTGCGACGTTTGCCTCCGCGTTCACCGTCGCCGGCGCCGACCGGATCGACGAGGTGGCTCGCATGCTCTCGGGCGATCAGGCCGCCGAATCGGCGCGCCGCCATGCCGCCGACCTGCTCGGCCAGCCGGCGAAGCGATCACGGTCATGACCGACACCGACGTCGATCGGGGAGTCAGCTCGGGCATCCGGCGCGACACCGCGCTGGTCACCGTGTGCATCCTGCTGTCGCGCATCACAGGCTTCGGCCGGGTGGTAGCGGCGGCGGCCGTGCTGGGCAGCGGCGTGCTGGGCGACGTGTACCAGACCGCGAACATGATCCCCAACCTGATGTTCGAGCTGGTGGCAGGCGGTGTGCTGCAGGCGGTGCTGGTGCCGTCGTTCGTGGCTGCGCGCCGCGAGGGCGGTGATCGGGCGCTCAGCGAGGCCACCCAGGCCACCGCCGGGGCCATCCTGGCCGGGCTGACATTGGTGACCGCGGTGGGCATGCTGCTGGCGCCCGTGGTGGCCAACCTGATGGTGCTGTCCGAGCCGTCAGGCTCCGTCGCTGCCGAGAAGCTCGACGTGATGGTGCCGATGGTGCTGGTGTTCATCCCTCAGCTGATCTGCTACGGCCTGGCGACGGTGACCAGCGCAGCCCTGAACGCCCGCGGGCGGTACGTGGCGGCAGCCCTGGCGCCGGCCGTGAACAACGTCGTGGTCATCGTCGCCTGTGTGCTGTTCCGGGCGTCGCGGCACGGGGCAGTCGCCGACTTGAGCCTGACGCCCCTGCAGTTCACCCTCATTGCCGGTGGCACCACCCTGGGCGTGTTGGCGTTCAGCCTCACGCCCGCGCTCGCGTTGCGTTCCAGCGGCGTGCAGTGGCGACCGCGGTGGCAACCACAGCACGAGGCGGTGCGCAGCATGCGCCGGTCGTTCGGGTGGGCCACGCTGTCCATCGTGGGCACGTTGGTGCCTACGGCTGCGGCGCTGGCGCTGGGCAACGGTGCGCCGGGTGGTGTGGCGGTGTTCGTGTACGCGTTTGCGTTCTACGTGTTGCCGCACGCGTTGGTGGCGGTCACCATCGCAACCACGCTGGCGCCACGGGTGGCGGAGGGATGGCAGGCGGGCCGCACCGCTCAGGTGGGTGCCGCGATCGACTCATCGGTGCGGATGGTGATGCCGCTGCTGGCACTGGCCGGCGCCGGCATGGTGGCGTTGGCGTGGCCGATCACCCGACTGGTGGCCGGCGTGGGCCAAACCGCAAGCCAGGGCCTGGGGCCCATCGCTCACACGCTGGCTGCGTTCGGCCCGGGCCTGCTGGGGTACGGGGTGGCATTCGTGATGATTCGCGTGCTGTTCGCCCTCGGCGACGTGCGCCAGGCGTCGCTGCTGATGATCGCCGGCGCCCTGGTGGGTGTGGCGTGGATGGCCGTCGCCTCGGCAGCGATGGCCCCTGGCGACCGGGCAGCTGCGCTGGCCATCGGCTACGGCGCTTCGCAGACCGTCGCGGCGGTGCTGCTGACGCTGCGCGTGCACCGGCTGACCGGAGCACTGGCGCCGCGATCCACATTGCGCCTGATCGGCCAGGCGTTGCTGGCGGCCGGCGTGGCCGTCGCAGTGATGTTGCTGATCGCCGGCCTGTTCCGCCCCACTCGTCCGCAGGCGTTGGCGGCGTTGCTGCTGGCGGGCGCGGCCGGTGTGGTGTCGTTCGGTGGTGCGTTCGCGCTACTGGGCGGCCGCCGGCCCCGCCGGCGCATCGCTGGTTGAACGGTGCCGGGTGCGCCGAATCAGCAGGTACTTGGCCAGCACCACGATCAGGACACCACCGACGGCGTCGAGGAAGTAGTGGTTGGCGGTGACGACGATGGCGAACAGCGTGACCAGCGGGTACAGCACGCCGAGAATGCGCACGCTTCTGTGCGCGGCGAACTGATACATGACGACGCCGCACCACACCGACCATCCGAAGTGCAGGCTGGGCATGGCCGCGTACTGGTTGGCGACGGCAGTGGCGACCGGCGACTCGTAGCTCCAGAGGCCGCCTACCTTGGCCAGGGTGTCGACGAAGCACTTGCCGATGGTGTACCCGTCGGGGCCGGCGACCGGGATGCTGCGGTTGCACGCGTACAGGCGTGGCGGCGCCAACGGAAACGCCCAGTAGCCGATGAGGGCGAGCGCGGTGGAGGCACCCAACCAGTCGCGCATGCGGCGGTAGCCGTCGTGGCGCTTCAGGTAGAGCCAGATCAGCAGCCCGGCGGTGACCAGGAAGTGGAGCGTGCCGTAGTAGATGTTGACGCCCTTGATGAACCAGCGGGCACCGAGGAAGGCCTGTTGGATGGCTTGCTCGTGCAGGACGTTCAGCGAGCGCTCCCAGTTCACCACCCGCACGGCGTTGGCGTGGGCGCGGTTGCTGGCGCCGACGTGGTCGGCCAGGCTGCGGATGGTCTGGTACAGGTAGTAGAAGCCCAGCACCAGTGCCAGCTCGTGCACGAAGCCGCTGCGCGCGTTGCGCGCCTTGGCGGCCGGCGCCTCGCCTGCGCCGGCCTGCATGTCGCCGGCCTGTATGTCGCCGGCTGGAACGTCGCCGGTGGCGATGTCGCCGGCCAGCAGGTTGGCCGCTTCCGCTGCGCCCACCTCGGCGGGGGCGGGCGCGTCGGTCTCCATTCCGGCCATTCTAGGTACTTCGCGAACGGCGTGGCGGAAGTGTTGCGCGCCAATCGGCCGAGCATCCGCGCGCGGGGCAGAACACGCGGTACGATGCAATCCCGTTGTCAGTTCGCCTGAGACGGAGGTTCGTCGCAATGCCGAAGCACATTTTCGTGACCGGAGGTGTTGCCAGCTCCCTCGGCAAGGGCCTCACCGCGTCATCGCTGGGCCGCCTGTTGAAGATGCGTGGCCTGCGGGTCACCATGCAGAAGCTCGACCCGTACATCAACGTCGATCCGGGCACGATGAACCCGTTCGAGCACGGTGAGGTGTTCGTCACCGACGACGGTGGCGAGACCGACCTCGACCTCGGGCACTACGAGCGCTTCATCGACGAGCCGCTCACCCGCAACTCCAATGCCACCACCGGCAGCATCTATCAGGCGGTGCTGGCGGCGGAGCGCAGGGGCGACTACCTGGGCAAGACCGTGCAGGTCATCCCGCACATCACCGACGAGATCAAGCGGCGCATCAAGCGGCTGGCCACCGACGACGTCGACGTGGTGATCACCGAGGTCGGCGGCACCGTCGGCGACATCGAGATCCTCCCGTTCCTCGACGCCATCCGCCAGTTCCGCAACGACGTCGGCCGCGACAACGTGGCCTATGTCCACGTGACCCTCGTGCCCTTCCTCGGCCCGTCCGGCGAGCAGAAGACCAAGCCCACGCAGCACTCGGTCACCGAGCTGCGCAGCCGTGGCATCCAGCCCGACATCATCGTCTGCCGCAGCGAGGCGCCGCTCAGCGCGACGCTGAAGCACAAGATCTCCAACCTGTGCAACGTCGACGACGATGCCGTGGTCAACGCGGCTGACGCGCGCAACATCTACGAGCTGCCGCTGATCCTGCACGACGAGGGCCTCGACACGGTCGTGTGCGAGCGCTTGAAGATCGATGCACCCATCGACCTCACGCCGTGGCGCGAGATGGTCACGAAGGTGGAGGCCGCCACCAAGCCGGTGAAGATCGGCCTGATCGGCAAGTACGTCGACTACCAGGATGCCTACCTCAGCGTCGTGGAGAGCCTGAAGCACGCCGGCTTCGCCCATGGTGCCAAGGTGGAGATCGACTGGATCCAGGCCGAGGAAGTGGCCGGCCTGCTGGTGGGCAGCCGCCTGGCCGACCTCGACGGCATCGTCATCCCCGGCGGCTTCGGCGACCGTGGTTTCGAGGGCAAGATCGCCGCCGCCGGCTACGCCCGCGAGCACGACATCCCGTGCTTGGGCCTGTGCCTGGGCCTGCAGGCCATGACCATCGAGTTCGCCCGCGACGTGATGGGCCTGGCCGATGCGAACAGCACCGAGATGAACCCGAACACGGCCTACCCGATCATCGACCTGATGCACGACCAGCGCGACGTCAGCGACAAGGGCGGCACGCAGCGGCTCGGTGCCTACTACGCGATCCTCGAGCCCGGCAGCCGCGTGCACCAGGCCTACGGCGAGCCGGTGGTCAGCGAGCGGCACCGTCACCGTTACGAGCTGAACGCCCAGTGGAAGCCGCGGCTGGAAGCCGCCGGCCTGCGTTGCACCGGCCTGTCGCCCGACCGCCGGCTGGTGGAGTTCATCGAGCTGGCCGACCACCCGTTCTGGGTCGCCACCCAGGCACACCCCGAGTTCAAGAGCCGCCCCGATCGCCCGCATCCGCTGTTCCGTGAGCTGGTGGCGCACTCGCTGGCCCGCCACGAGTCGCGCACGCCCACGCTGCGCGTCATCGGCGACGTCGACGACGTGTCGGTGGCCTGAGCGCGCGCATGAGGCAACGGTGACAGGAATCTGCGCATGAACGGGTTCCGTCACCTCGGCGACCGCATGGTGCACCAGGGCCACGTGTGGCATGTGGCTGTCGCCCAGTTCGAGTCGCCCGACGGCGAGGCGTTCCAGCGCGACATCGTGCGCTCGCCGGGTGCGGTGGCCGCGGTGCCGCTGCGCCACGACGCCGACGGCACACCACGGGTGGTGATGGTGCGTCAGTACCGCCCGCCGTACGACGACTTCGTGATCGAGATCCCTGCCGGCATGCGCGATGTGCCGGGCGAGGCCACCGACATCACCGCCGCTCGTGAGTTGGAGGAGGAGGTGGGCCTGCGCGCCGGCGCGTTGGAGCACCTCCTCGACATGTACCCGTCGGCCGGGATGACCGACTCGGTGCTGACGCTGTACCTGGCCACGGAGCTGACGGAGGTGGGCCAGAGCACGCACGGCCCGGAGGAAGCCCACATGCAACTGCTGGACGTGCCGCTGGCCGAGGCCGTGGAGATGGTGCTGCGCGGCGAGATCCACGATGCGAAGACGGTCATCGGGTTGCTCCTGGTGGAGCGGCGCCTGCGGGAGGCCGAGCGCGGATGACCCCGGAACGGGTCGAGCCGGTCGAGGCGGCGGAGCCGGTCGAGGCGGCGGAGCCGGGCGAGATAGCCGAGTTCCTGTCGTGGATGGCCAGTGAGCGAGGCCGTTCGGCGAACACGCTGGCGGCGTACCGGCGCGACCTGGCGGCCTACTGCGGTTGGCTGGCCCAGCACTCGTCGTCGTTGGTGGTGGTGGACCGCCGGCTGCTGGACCAGTTCGTGCAAGCTCGCCGGGCCACGGGCGCGGCGCCGTCGAGCGTCGCCCGCCAGCTGGCGGCGGTGCGCATGCTGCACCGGTTCATGGCCGAGGAGGGGGTTCGCCCCGACGACCCGTCGGCCGATGTCGAAGGGGTGCGCGTGCCCGCAGGCATCCCGCACCCGCTGACCGAAGCGGAAGTCGGCCGGCTCTTGGAAGCGGTGGTTGACACCGAGCCGGCGTCGCTGCGCGACCGCGCTCTGCTGGAGTTCCTCTACGCGACCGGCGCCCGCATCAGCGAGGCGTGCGGGCTGTCGCTGGGCGACATCGACCGCGACAACCGGCTGGTGCGCCTGTTCGGCAAGGGATCGAAGGAGCGCATCGTGCCCATCGGCCGGGCGGCGATGGCCGCACTGGACGAGTGGCTGGCCCACGGCCGGCGCCACCTGGAGCCTGCTCGCTGGGCGCGCCGCATCGACCAGGAGGCCGTGTTCCTGAACACCCGCGGGGCGCGCCTCAGCCGGCAGGCTGCGTGGGCGGTGGTGAAGAAGTACGGCGACCGCACCGGGCTGGCCGATCGCCTGTCGCCGCACGTGCTGCGTCATTCGTGCGCCACCCACCTGCTGGATCACGGCGCCGACCTGCGCATCGTGCAGGAGATGCTGGGCCACGCATCCATCTCCACCACACAGGTGTACACGAAGGTCAGCCAGGAACGCCTGTGGCAGGTGTACCGGCAGGCGCACCCGCGGGCGGAGCAGCGATGAACGTCCGCCCCCTGGGTGGTCTGCGTCACGTGGGCCACCTGGCACGCCGCTTCGCGTTGTCGTTGTCGCGTCGGCCACCTGCTGCGGTCGACACCCAATGGGCGCTGGCGTCACTGCTGCCCGGCGAGGCCGCACTGTGGCAGCGGCTGTCGAGTGCCGACCGGCGGCACTCGATCCAGGTGGCCCGCCGCTTCCTCGAGGCATGGCCGGCCGCCACCCGCGACGAGGTGGCCGGCGCGCTGTTGCACGACGTGGGCAAGCTCGCAAGCGAGCTGGGCACGTTCGCCCGCGTCGTCGCCACCGTGGTGGGGCCACGCACGGCCCGCTTCCGTCGCTACCACGACCACGAACGGCTGGGTGTCGAGCTGATGGCCGCGGCGGGGTCGTCGGCGGCAACGGTGGAGCTGACGCTGGGCCGTGGGCCGGCGGCGTCGGCGCTGCGCGCCGCGGACGATCTCTGAGCACGAACTACGCTCGCCGGCGACCAGGAGGTTCCGCGAATGAGTCATCGTGAACGAGTGGTGTTGCCACGGCGGGCGCTGCTGGGTGGCGCTGCCGTCGCTGCCGGCTCGATGTTGGCGCCCCGGGCGGCACAGGCATCGGGCGCCCGGGCCTGGCGCTCGGCCGCGGCCGCCGGGCCGGTGCGGCCGATGGGCACCGGTCCGGGCTCTTACGGGCCGTTGCAGCTGTACCTGCTGGCCGACCCGGTGCGCGTCTACGACAGCCGCGCCGGCCAGGTGCCCGACGGCATCGACCCCGACACGGGGGCGGGCGACACACCGCTGGTGCGCAACGCCAGCCGGGGCATCGACGTCTCGTACGTGCTGGGCGTCACGCCCACAGGGGTCGACACGACCAGCGAGGGTGTGCTGATCAACCTGACGGCCGTCAACACGGTCGGCGCTGCCGGCAACCTGAAGGTGTGGGCGTCCACCGGCACCGAGCCGGCGATCTCGGTGCTCAACTGGGACCACGCCAGCTCCGCCATCGCCAACAGCGTCACCACCCGCCACGTCGACGGCTACATCCTGGTGAAGTGCGGGGGAGTGGTGGGTTGCAGCACCAACCTGATCGTCGACGTGCTGGGCTACTACGACCTGGCCCCGGTGGGCCCGCTGTAACCCTCCACCAATGTTGGCGTTGGGGCCACGCCCATGGTGGTGTCAGCGCCGACTTGGCCGGCCAGCACACATGTTGGCGTTGAGACCACGCCATGGGTGGTGTCAGCGCCGACTTGCGCGGACGCGGCGGCTCGGGGGTCAGGCGGGGAGCATGCCGGCGGCGGCCTGGGCGCGGGCAAGGGTGACCGCGGCGACCTCGCGGGCCTTGCCGGCGCCTTTGCGCAGCAGCGATTGCAGCTCGCCGCGGTCGGTCATCAGTTCGTGATAGCGGGCCTGGATGGGCTGCAGCAGCTCGATCACGGCCTCGCCGGCGTCGGCCTTCAGCGGGCCGTATTGAGTGTAGCCGGCGGCCAGCGCTTCGGGCGCACCGCCGGTGCACGCGGCCAGGATCTCCAGCAGGTTGCTGACGCCCGGTTTCTCGGCGCGGTCGAAGCGCACCTCGCTGTCGCTGTCGGTGACCGCCCGCTTGAACTTCTTCCGCACCGCCGCCGGTTCGTCGAGCAGGTACACCAGGCCGCTGTCGGTGTTGGCCGACTTGCTCATCTTCGACGTGGGGTCTTGCAGGTCCATCACCCGCGCGCCGGCCTTCGGGGTGACCGCTTTCGGCAGCACGAAGGTGTCGCCGAAGCGATGATTGAAGCGGATCGCGATGTCGCGGGTGATCTCGATGTGCTGACGCTGGTCCTCACCCACGGGTACCTCGTCGGTGTCGTACAGCAGGATGTCGGCGGCCTGCAGCGCCGGGTAGGTGAACAGGCCGGCGGAGATGAACTCGGCCGTGCTGGTGTTCTCTTGGCGCTTGGCCGACTTGTCCTTGAACTGCGTCATCCGGGTGAGCTCGCCGTAGCTGACCGTGCACTCCATCATCCAGCCGAGCTGGCTGTGCTCGGGCACGTGGCTCTGCACGAAGATGGTGGCCTCGTCGGGGTCGAGGCCGACTGCGAACAGCATCGCCGCCAGCTGCAGCGTGGCCTGGCCCAGCACATCGGGCGCCTCGGTGATGGTGAGCGCGTGCAGGTCGACGATTCCGTGGAACGCGTCGTTCTCGTGCTGTCCCGCGACCCAGTTGCGCAGCGCCCCCAGGTAGTTGCCGAGGTGTACGTCGCCGGTGGGTTGGATGCAGGAGAGCACGCGTGTCACGGCGGGCAGGCTACCGGCACGCCCACGGCGGCCCGGAGGCGATATTCGCCGGGTCGCGGCCGGTACGATCGCACTCCATGGCCGTCGACGTCTCCACCTCCGTGTACGAGGGGCCGTTCGACCTGCTGTTGCACCTGATCCTGAAGGAGCAGGTCGACATCTACGAGGTGTCGCTGAGCCGCATCGTCGACGCCTACCTGGAGGAGATCGAGCGCCTGCAGTCGATCGATCTCGACCTGGCCACCGAGTTCCTGCTCATCGCCTCCACCCTGGTGGAGCTGAAGGCCCGCCGCCTGCTGCCTGGCCGCGACGACATCGATCTCGACGACGAGCTGGCCCTGTGGGAGGAGCGCGACCTGCTGTTGGCCCGCCTGCTGGAGTGCAAGACGTTCAAGGACGTCGCCAGCGTGCTCAGCCGCCTCGCCGAGGACGCCGACCGGTCGTTCCCGCGCTCGGTTGGCGCCGACGAGCGCTTCGCCGAGCTGATGCCCGACCTGATGGAGGGCGTCACCCCCCAACGCTTGCACCGGGCGTTCATGAGGGCGGTCACGCCCAAGCCGGTGCAGCGCATCGACCTGTTCCACGTGGCTCCCATCCGCATCAGCGTGGCCGATGCGCTGGCCGAACTGGTCGACGAACTGCCGCGCGTCGGCCGAATCTCGTTCCGCCGCCTCACCAGCGGGCTGGTCGAGCGGCTGGAGGTCATCGTGCGCTTCCTGGCGTTGCTGGAGCTGTTCAAGCAGGGTCTGGTCGAGCTCGACCAGACGGAGCGCTTCGGCGACATCGACGTACTGTGGACAGGTGGCGAGGGCACCGACCTCGACGCCCTCCCGATCGACGACTATGACGGCTGAACGACTATGACGGCTGAACGACATGACGGCTGAACGACATGAGACTGATGAACGACGAAGGATGAACGACTGACCGTGTCCGACCAGCCCAACCCACTCGACGCCGAGACCGTGCGCGCGATCGAGGCGATCATCCTCGTGGCCGTGGAGCCAGTGCCCAGCGAGCAGCTGGCCCAGCTGCTGGAGCAACCGGTGGTGATGATCGACCGCCTGTGCGACGAGCTGGCCGACGCCTACGCCGAGGCCGGGCACGGCTTCCAGCTGATGAAGGTGGCCGGCGGCTGGCGCTACCAGACGCACCCCGAGCTGTCGCCGTACGTCGAGCGCTTCCTGCTCGACGGGCAGCGGGCCCGCATGAGCGGTGCCGCACTGGAGACTCTGGCGATCATCGCCTACAAGCAGCCGCTGTCGCGCGCCCAGGTCGGCAGCATCCGCGGGGTCGACCCCGATGCTGTCATCCGCACGCTGCAGGCCCGCGGCTACGTCACCGAGGTGGGCCGCGACCCGGGGCCGGGCCAGGCCGTCCTGTTCGGTACCACGCCGGCGTTCCTGGAGAAGCTGGGCGTGAACTCGCTGGCCGACCTGCCGCCGATCGCCGAGTTCGTGCCCGGCGCCGACGTCGTGGAGGCTCTCGAGCAGGGACTGCGCATCGATCCGCCGGCCGACGCCCGTGGCTGACGCTCCTGGCCGCGACGCTGCCCGGGGAGACGAGCCGCGCCGCGACGAGCCCCGCCGAGACCGGGTGGTGGAACCGCCGTTGTGGGAGCAGTTGGCCGCCAAGTCGGCCGAGCTGCCCCAGGGCGAGCGGTTGCAGAAGGTGCTGGCCGTTCGTGGCTGGGGCAGCCGGCGCCTGTGCGAGGACATGATCTCCGAGGGCCGGGTGACGGTGAACGGTGAGGTGGCCGTGCTCGGCCGGCGCGTCGACACCGACCACGACGTGGTGGAGGTCGACGGCGTGCCGATCGGCGTCAAGCCCGGCCTGGTCTACTACCTGCTGAACAAGCCCGAGGGAGTGGTCACCACCGCTCACGACCCGCAGGGCCGCCCCACCGTCGTGGAGATCGTGCCCGCCGAGCCGCGGGTGTACCCCGTGGGCCGTTTGGACCAAGCCACCGAGGGCCTGCTGCTGCTGACCAACGACGGCGACCTGGCCCACCGGCTGGCCCACCCCAGTCACGGCGTGGAGAAGGAGTACCTGGCCGAGGTGGAGGGCAACCCCGGCAGCGGCGCGGTGCGCCGGCTGCGCGACGGGGTGGAGCTCGACGACGGCGTCACCGCCCCGGCGAAGGTGTCGCAGCCCAGCCCGGGCGTGCTGCGCATCACCATCCACGAGGGCCGCAATCGCCAGGTTCGGCGGATGTGCGAGGCCGTCGGCCACCCCGTGAACCGCCTGGTTCGGGTGCGAATCGGGCCCCTCAGGGATGCCGCGCTGGCGCCTGGCGAGTGGCGCGAGCTGACCCAGGCAGAGGTGCGGCGGCTGGTGGAAGCCGCAGCGGGCGACACCCGGCCGATACGCTGATCAGCCGTGTCAACCAGTCGTCGGGCGAACGTCGTGGGCCTGGGCCTCATCGGGGGTTCCATCGCGCGCGCCCTCACCGATCGCGGCTGGCACGTCAGCGCTGAGGAGAGCGATCCGGCCCGCCGGCAGCAGGCCGACGCGCTGGGCCTGGTGGCGCAGTGGGGGCTCGACGCCCTGGCGGAGATCACGTTCGTCGCCACCCCGGTGCTCAGCATCGCCGATCACGCCAAGCGGGCGCTGGCCGAGACCCACGGGGTGGTCACCGATGTGGGCAGCGTGAAGGCGGCCGTGGTGGCCGCGATCGACGACCCCAGGTTCGTCGGCGGCCACCCGATGGCGGGCAGCGAGCTGGAAGGGCTCGACGGTGCCGACGGCAGCATGTTCGAGGGCGCGGTGTGGGTGCTGACACCATCGGCCACCACGGCCGACACCACGTTCAGCCTGGTCGCTGCCGTCGTGGCCGACTTCGGCGCCGATGTGGTGGCCCTGCCCGCCGAGCGCCACGACCAGACCGTCGCCGTCATCAGCCATGTGCCCCACCTCACTGCCGCCACCCTGATGGGGCTGGCCAGCGAGCGGGCCGAAGAGCACGCCGCGCTGCTGCGCCTGGCCGCCGGCGGCTTCCGCGACATGACCCGCATCGCCAGCGGCCAGCCCAACATCTGGCTCGACATCTGCGCCGAGAACCGTACCGCCATCCTCTCCGCCCTCGACGGCCTGATCGACGGGTTGCAGGGCATGCGCCGGGTGGTCGACACCGACGACCGTGAGGAGCTTCTGCATCGGCTGGCCCGCGCTCGCGAGGCCCGCTCGAACCTGCCCGTGCGCGGCACCCACCCGAGCGAGCTGGCGGAGGTGCGCATCCCCATCCCCGACCGGCCCGGCGCCGCGGCGGAGGTGTTCACGCTCGCTGCCGAGCTGGGGGTCAACATCGACAGCTTCGAAGTCGTGCACAGCGTCGAGGGCAACCGCGGTGTTGCGGTTGTGCTGGTCGACGCGGCGATGGCCGACATGTACCGCGGTGGGTTGATCGCCCGCGGGTACCGTCCTTCCGTGCAGCGGCTGAGCTGAGGGCGGGTGGACGTCTATCGCGTCGCCCGCCTGGGCGCCCCCCTCGATGCGGTGGTGGATGTGCCGGGCTCGAAGAGCGTGGCGAACCGCGCGTTGGTGTGCGCCGCGCTGGCCGAGGGCGAGTCCGTGCTGCGCTCGGTGCCCGACGGCGACGACAGCGAGGCGATGCTCGACTGCCTGCGCGCGTTGGGCCTGGAGGTCGAGCGCGCCGCCGCCGACGTACGCCTGGTGGGTGGCGTGAAGGCGTTCCGGCGCGGCCCGATCACCCTGCACACGCGGCTGGCCGGCACCACCTCGCGGTTCATCACCGCTGTCGCCGCGCTGGGCCCGGGGCCGTACACGATCGACGGCCTGGCGCCGCTGCGCCAGCGGCCGATGGCCCCGTTGCACGATGCACTGGTCTCGATGGGCGTGCAGGTGAACCCCGGCGACCGTTGGGGCCACCTGCCGGTGACGGTGCACGGCCCGGTAGACGTGACGCTGGACGAAGTGTCGCTGCGTGGCGACGTCAGCAGCCAATACCTGACGGCGCTGATGCTGATCGCCCCGTACTTCCCCGACGGGCTGCGGTTCATGCTCACCACCCCGCTGGTCTCGCGGCCGTACATCCGCATCACCGCGGCAGTGATGGCCGCGTTCGGCGTGCCCGGCGTGGAGTTGGGCGATCGCATCATCACGGTGCCCGCCGGCCGCTACCAGGCTCGCGAGTACACGATCGAGCCCGATGCCAGCTCGGCGAGCTACCCGCTGGCCGCGGCCGCCATCTGCGGCGGCAAGGTGCGGGTGCCGGGCCTCACCGCCGGTTCGCTGCAGGGCGACGCCGCGTTCTGCCATGTGCTGGGCCGCATGGGCTGCGAGGTGCAGCAGGACCAGTGGGGCACCACGGTCAACCGCACGGGCGAGCTGCGCGGCATCGAGATCAACATGGTCGATCTCTCCGATCTGGTGCCCACGCTGGCCGTCGTGGCCGCATTCGCCAGCGGGCCCACCGACATCCACGGTGTCGGCTTCATCCGCCACAAGGAGAGCGACCGCCTCACCGACCTGTGCCAGGAACTGCGCAAGGCCGGCATCGACGCGGTCGACAACCCCGACGGTTTGGTGGTGCGCCCGGGCACGCCGCACTCGGCCACGCTGGGCACGCACCACGACCACCGCTTGGCGATGGCGTTCGCACTGGTCGGTCTGGGTGCCAGCGGCATCATCGTCGAAGACCCCGACGTGGTCAGCAAGAGCTGGCCCGACTTCTGGTCGATGATCGAGAGCCTGCGATGACCGCCGCTGGGGTGAACGGCGTTCCGGCGAACGGCGGCGAGGCGACGAACGACGCGGACGGCGTGCACGACGCGGCCTTCGACGTGGACGGTGTGCACGTCGCGGCCTTCGACGTGGACGGCACGTTGACGGTGCGCGACTGTGTGAAGCCGTTCCTGCTGCGGGTGGGCGGTTGGTGGGGCGTGCTGCGGGCGATGCTGCGGCGGCCGGCCGCCACCCTGCGCGCCATGGCCGGCCTCGACCGCGACCGCATGAAGGAAGTGATCGTCGGCGGCGTGCTGCGCGGCCGCAAGGTGGCCCAGATCGAAGCGTTGGGCGAGCAGTTCGCCGCCCAGGTGCACGACGGCTGGCTGCGCCCCGACACGATGGAGCGCCTGCGCTGGCACCAGCGCGCGGGGCATCGCATCGTGCTGGTATCTGCCTCGCTGGGCCCGTACCTGCGCCCGTTGGGCCGCAGGCTGGGGGTCGACGAGGTGCTCTGCGCCGAGCCCGGCCGAGCGGGCGACGAGTTCACCGACCGGCTGCAGGGCGCCAACTGCCGCGCGGCGGAGAAGGTTCGCCGGCTCGACGCATGGCTGGCCGCCGGCCGCCTGCAGGGCGCCACCGTGTGGGCCTACGGCGACAGCGCCGGCGACCGCGAGCTGCTGGCCCGGGCCGACCACCCGCTGCTGGTGAAAGACGTCGTCGTCTCGGCTGTGCCTGCGGGGTTCGAGTCGTGATCGGTGCCCTGCTGCGCGAGGCGCGGCCCAAGCAGTGGGCCAAGAACGTGCTGGTGCTGGCCGCTCCGGGCGCGGCGGGCGTCTTGGACAACGGGTCCTCGCTGGGTCGCGCGCTGCTCGCCTTCGTCGCCTTCTGCCTGGCCAGCAGTGGCACCTACTACTGGAACGACATCCACGACGTGGAGGCCGACCGCCAGCACCCCACGAAGTGCCGCCGCCCGATCGCCAGCGGGGCGGTGCCGCTGGGCATCGCCCGCACGGTGGGCACCTTGTTGCTGGTAGCCGGCCTCGGCACCGCCTTCGCACTGGGCTGGCGTACCGGGCTGGTCGTCACCGGCTACGTGGCCCTCACCACCCTGTACAGCACCCTTCTGAAGCACGTTGCCGTGGTGGATCTGGTGGCCGTGTCGGCCGGCTTCGTGCTGCGCGCCATCGCCGGCGCGGTGGTCACCGACGTGCGCATGAGCAACTGGTTCGTGCTGTGCACGTCGGCAGGATCGTTGTTCATCGTCACTGGCAAGCGCTACGCCGAGCTGCGCGAGATGGGCGACAACGCCGCCACGCGGGCCACGCTCGACGAGTACACGCCCGACTTCCTGCGCACCGTGCTGAACGTGGCGGTGGGCGCCACCCTGCTGACCTACTGCATGTGGGCGTTCGACACGAAGGAGCTCAGTGGCTCCACCTGGCCGTTCTACGAGCTGTCGATCGTGCCGATGCTGACCGCGTTGCTGCGGTACACGTTGATCATCGAGCAAGGGCATGGCGCTGCTCCGGAGGAGATCTTCGCCGCCGACCGGTGGTTGCAGGGTTTGGGTGTGTTGTGGGCAGTCGTCTTCGGGTTAGGGGTGTACGTAGGGTGAGCAGCATGCGGTCGTTCGACGAGGCATTGCAGGCAGTCAGCGAGGTGGAAGGCTGGATGAGCCCGGATCAGGCCGAGCGCCTGTACCGGGCTGCGGCCGGTACCCACGCGGGCGAGACGATCGTGGAGATCGGCAGCTTCCGTGGCCGCAGCGCGATCGTGCTGGCCAGCGCGATGCCATCGGGCGTGACGCTGGTGGCCATCGATCCGCATGCGGGCAACGACCGCGGGCCGCAGGAGTTCGACGGCTTCCAAGAGGCCGCCGCCACCGACCACGAGGTGTTCAACGCCAACCTGGCCGCGGCCGGCGTGGCCGACCGCGTGCGCCACGTGCGGGCGTTCAGCGACGCTGCCCACGCCGAGGTGCAGGGCGAGCCGGCGGTGCTGTACATCGACGGTGCGCACCGCTACGCGCCGGCGCGCACCGACATCCGCGACTGGGGTGCACGGGTGGCCCCCGGCGGCACCCTGCTGATCCACGACTCGTTCTCATCGCTCGGCGTCACCCTGGCGATTGGTCGCGAGCTGATGTTCGGGAAGCGCTTCCGCTACGTGGGGCGGGCGCGCTCGCTCACGGAGTACCGCGCCGATCTCGACGGGACCCTGCGCAGCCGCCTGGGCAACTCGGCCCGCCAGTTGGCGCAGCTGCCGTGGTTCGTGAAGAACCTGATGGTGAAGGTGCTGATCAGCGCCAAACTGGGTGGTGTCCTGAAGAAGTTCACCGGCCGCGACTCCGAGTGGCCCTACTGAGGCGATGACCATGAAGAACCCGCGCCGAGCGCTCACCGGCTGGGGGCGCAGCAACGCCACCGTCAGCGAGGTGGCCGAGGTGCCGAACCACGAGATCCCGGCTGCGCTGCAGGGCGTGGGACCGCGCGGCGCACTCGCCCGTGGCCTCGGCCGCAGCTACGGCGACGCGGCGCAGAACGGCGGCGGGCTGGTGGTGCGCCCGCTCGGAGCCGCTCACCAGGCCGTCATCGACCCGGCACAGGGCACCGTCACCGTGCCGGCTGGGGTCAGCATCGACGACCTGTTGCGGGTGCTGGTGCCCCGTGGCTGGTTCGTGCCGGTCACGCCGGGCACGCGCTTCGTCACCATCGGCGGGGCCATCGCCAGCGACATCCACGGCAAGAACCACCACGTCGACGGCTCGATCGGCAACCACGTGCGCTCGCTGACGCTGCTGATGGCCGACGGCTCGCAGCGGGTCCTTGGTCCGCAGCAGCAGCCCGAACTGTTCTGGGCCACGGTCGGTGGCATGGGCCTGACGGGCATCATCCTCGAGGCCACCATCGGGCTGCTGCCGGTGGAGACCTCGGCGATGTCGGTCGACACCACGCGCATCCCGGATCTCGACACCTTGTTCGCCGCGATGTCCACCACCGACGAGCAGTACCGCTACAGCGTCGCCTGGATCGACCTGCTGGCCAAGGGCGCCCACCTCGGGCGCAGCGTGCTGACGTGCGGCGACCACGCACCGTTGGCACAGCTGCATGCTGCCGCGCCGGGCACCACCGTCGACCCCGACGCTGCCCTGGCGTTCGGGCCCAAGCAGCTGGTGGCGGTGCCGCCCGTGCCCATCCCGTCGCGCCTGCTGAACAAGCTGACCGTTGCCGCGTTCAACGAGCTGTGGTTCCGCAAGGCGCCCCGCGAACGGAAGGGCGAGCTGCAGGGCATCAGCGCGTTCTTCCATCCGCTCGACTTCGTCGGCTCGTGGAACCGGCTGTACGGCCAGGCGGGCCTGATCCAGTACCAGTTCGTGGTGCCGTTCGGCCAGGAAGCCACCATGCGCCAGGTGATCGAGCGCCTGTCCGCCGCCGGGGCAGCCAGCTTCCTGGCGGTTCTGAAGCGCCTGGGCCCGGGCAACCCGGCCCCGCTCAGCTTCCCGCGCGAAGGGTGGACGCTGGCGCTGGATCTGCCCGGCGGCGGGGCCGGCCTGGCCGAGCTGTTCACCGACCTCGATCGCATGGTGCTGGATGCCGGCGGCCGCCACTACGCCGCCAAAGACGCGCTCACCACCCCCGAGGCGATGCGCCGGGGGTACCCGCGGCTGGCCGAGTGGCAGGCCGTGCGCTCGCAGGCCGATCCGCACGGCATGTGGCAGAGTGATCTCGCCCGCAGGTTGCACCTGCTCGACACCCCGGAACAGACGGCATGAAGAACGCACTCGGACAGAGCCAGACGATCGTCCTCCTGGGCGGCAACAGCGACATCGGGGTGGCCATCGTGCGGGCCGCGGTCACGCCGTTCACCCGCCAGGTGGTGCTGGCCTGCCGCGACACGGCGCGCGGCGAAGCGGTGGCGGCGACTCTGCGAAGCGAGCAGCTGGCCGTCGCTGTGGAGGCGTTCGAAGGCGGTGAGCCGGCGGGGCACGAGGCGTTCGTCGCCGGCTTGGCCGAGCGCTTCGGCAACCTCGATCTCGTGATCGTGGCCTACGGGTTGCTGGGCGACGCCGAGGTCACCCGCACCGACGTGGCTGCAGCCGTGGCGTTGGCGCAGGTGAACTTCACCGGCACGGTGGGGGCCATCGTGGCGGTCGGCAACCAGCTGGTGCGCCAGGGCAGCGGCAGCCTGGTGGTGCTCAGCAGCGTGGCCGGCGAGCGTGTGCGTGCCGCCAACCCGGTGTACGGCGGCACCAAGGCGGGCATCGACGGGTTCTGCCAGGGCTACGGCGACTGGCTGGCGCCGCAGGGCGTGCATCTGCTGCTGGTGCGCCCGGGGTTCGTGCACAGCGCGATGACCCAGGGGATGAAGGCCGCCCCGTTCGCCACCAGTCCGGAGAAGGTGGCCGAGGTGACCATCAAGGGCCTGCGGGCGCGCCGGCGGATGGTGTGGGCGCCGCCGATCCTGCGGGTCGTGTTCTCGGTGCTGCGCCACGTTCCCGGCCCCGTGTGGCGCCGCCTGCCCCTGGGCTGACGGTTCGCGCCGCCCGGCAGGGCGGGCGTTGTGGAAGACGGTGGTCACGGCTGTCGTGACGTGCGTCTTCCACTCGGATGAGTGTGGCAGCGTGGAGGCGGCGACGCTGCGCTGAAGGGTCGGGCAGCGCCCGGGTCAGTCGGCCGCGGCGCGGCGGGCCTTCTCGGCTTCCATCGACGCCCGCCGTTCGGGGCCGATGCCCAGCGTGGCGGGGTCGACCCCGTCGCCCTCGGCGCAGCGCTGGTACAGCAGCACCAGCGCGTCGGCGTAGCTCTCCACCAGGCAGAAGTCGTCGGCCACCACTTGGTTGGGTTCGGTGCTGCCGTACTCGGCCGACGTGTTCGGCTCGTACCAGCCGGTCCAGTAGTTGGTGAGGATCAGCCAGTCGGCCGAGGCCACGTCGGCGGCGAGGCTGCTGCCGGGCTGGTCGGCCAGGCCCGGGTCCATCTCGATGTAGTACGTGGCCGGCACCAGCTCGGGGAACAGGTGGTAGAAGACCACGTCGCTGTACACCGTGCGGCTGAGATCGGCCGGGCCCACCAGCAGGCGCTCGCCGGGCTGCGACATCGCGTCCAGGCGGTCGACAGCCGCCTGGGCCGAGCGCTGCAGATCGGCGTTGCCGAGGTAGAAGTGCAGGTCGTTTCGTTGGATCTCGAAGCCACCGGGCAGGCTGCCCACCGACACCCGGCCGGCGGCCAGGTACGAGCGCAGCGAGTAGTACGGGCAGATCACCAGCAGCAGTGCGCCGACGGCGGCGGTGGGGGCCAGCAGCCGGGCCTGCCACGGCAGGCGGGCAGCGGCCACCAGCCGGCCGGTGCGTTCGGGTGCCCGGCGCAGCTGCCACTCGGCCACCACGGCGGGTACCAGCGCGAAGCTGACGCAGCAACCCCAGGCGAGGTGGGTGCTGTCAGGGCGCTGCAACGCCTGGCCGGTGAGGCCCAACGCGAACAGACCGCCGGCCAGCAGCGTGCGCAGGCGTGGGGTGGCACCGGTGCGGCGCAGCCACCACCAGGCCAGGGCGGGCACGCCGATGTTGGCGGCCAGCACCACGAAGAACCACACGAACAGCTGGTGCGACGCCTGCATCGCCGGGAACCGCCACCACGGCGCCGGGTTGGGCGCTTCGTTCAATGCCTGCAGCGCGCCGTCGAGGAAGCTCCACGAGGGCGGGCGCGGCAGGTTGCGGCCGGGCCGCAGGTGCACGATCGGGTCGGTGACCATGCCCCGCCAGGCAGTGGATGGTCCCACCATCGCCACGTGCACCCAGATGGGCATCAGACCCACCAGCGCGCCCGCCACGGGCGCCCACGACCGGCGGTGCTGCCACCACAGGAACGCCCACACCAGCCCGAGGGCCAGGGCCAGGTCGGGGCGGTAGGAGAGTGCCAGCCCCAGCAGCAGGCCGGCGATGGCGAGGCACCGCGTGCGGCGGGTGCCCTCCAGGTGGAACGCCCGCAGCCCGAACACCAGGCTCCACAGGCCGAAGGCGATGGCGCCGGGCCAGGCGAGGGCGGCGAGCCCGCTGGGGATCAGCACCAGCACGGTGATGGTCGCGGCGCCGGTGACGGCCACGCGGTAGCCCCAATGGCGGCACAGCGCGTACACGGCGGTGATCGCGCCCAGGTGCTGCAACAGCCCGAACACGCGCTGGCTGTCCAGCGAGTAGCCGAACACCTTGTACCAACCGGCCAGCACGTGCAGCGACCCGGGGCCGTACAGGTGCAGGAAGTCGCGGTTGGGCAGGTCGCCCTGCAGCATCCGCTTGGGGAAGACCAGCATGAAGCCCTCTTCCATCGAGCTGCCGACGCCGCGGAACAGGCCGCGCACCGGCAGCAGGAAGATGGCTGCAACCGCCAGCCAGGCCGCGACGGAGCGGCGCGAGGGCCGGGCGAACGCCGCCCCGCCCGCGACGAACGGGGCGGAGGTTGCGGCGGTGGCCTCGGTGAGCACGGGGGCACTGTAGCCAGGCGGCCGTTCGGCCGCCGGGTTCGCCGTGGTTCGGCAGCGACTTCGAATCGCCAAGCAGTTCTCGATCGGCTCCGATGGTGGTGGAGACTGAGCACCATGGCCCGTGTTCCATCAAACCGACGCCGCGTCGTGATCGCTCGCCCAGTGGTGGTGGCCATGAGGCTATGGCCGTACGCCGCCGGCTCGATCGTCATGGCTGCCATCGCCACTCTGGGGAAGAGAAACTGGTGGTTCGCGCTCCTTGTGGGCGGATTCGGCGTCGTACTCCTCCTCAGAGGTCTTGCCTTCGTGCGGCCGGGCGAGGTCCGGCCTGGCCTCGGGCGTGGTTGGACGAAGGTCGAGCCGAGCAGCCAGTTTGCGGTGATCGACAGGCCCCGGTCCCCCCGAAGCGCGATCGCCGTGCGCACTCAGGACGGCGATCGAGTACTGCTCGTGTGTCCGTGTTCGCAGGTCTACTGCCGCCCGCGGGTTCACACGGCAGGGATGGGCAAGGCTCGACAGCAGTTCGCCGAGCTCTCGGTGCCTTCGCAGAGCGAGTAGCAGCGCCGCGTCTGTGGAACGGCTCAGCACGACGTCCGTCTGTGGCGTGCCACAGACTGCTCATGCAACCACTGTCGGCGATCGGTCGAAGGATCCGGCGAGCGGCACCGCCGCCTACACTGCGGGCGCCATGTCGCACCCTCCGGCCACCATGCAGCAATTCGCCGACGAACTGATCTCGATGGGGGTGCGTAGGGTGCACACCCTGGGCTGGCGCGACCTGGCCGACCCCGATGCGGGGGGCAGCGAGGTGCACGCCGACGAGTTCATGCGCCGCTGGGCCGACGTCGGGCTGGAGGTCACGCACCGCACCTCCGGGCTCGCAGGCGTGGCCACGGTGGCGCACCGCAACGGGTACCGCGTCGTCAGCCGTGGTGGGCGGATGACGGTGTTCCCGCGCATGGCCGTCTCCGAGGTGCTGCGCCGCGAGGGCAGCTTCGACGCGCTGGTGGAGATCTGGAACGGGGTGCCGTGGATGGGCCCGCTGTGGACGCGCAAGCCGCGCATGGTGTTCCTGCACCACATCCACGGGCCGATGTGGGACCAGATCCTGCCAGGCCCGTTCGCCGCACTGGGCCGGGCGCTGGAGACGAAGTTCGCGCCGCCGTTCTACAAGCGCTCGCTGGTGCTCACCCCCTCCGATGCCACCCGCGACGAGCTGCTGGAGCTGGGCTTCCACCCTCAGCGGGTGCAGGCCATCCCCAACGGTGTCGACCCGTCGTTCAGCCCTGGCGGCACGAAGTCGGCAGAGCCGCTGGTGATCGCGGTGGGCCGGCTGGCGCCGGTGAAGCGCTTCGAGCTGCTGATCGACGCGGCCATCGAAGCCCGCCACACGGTGCCGGGCCTGCGGCTGCAGATCGTCGGTGAGGGCCCCGAGCGTGAGCGGCTGGAAGCCCGCATCGCTGCGGCCGGGGCGGGGGAGTGGATCACGCTGCTGGGCCGTGTCGACCACGTCGACCTGGTGGACCTGTACCGCACCGCGTGGGTGGTGGCCAGCGCTTCGTTGGCGGAGGGCTGGGGGCTGTCGCTCACCGAGGCCGCCGCCTGCGGCACGCCGGCCGTCGCCAGCGACATCCGCGGGCACCGCAGCAGCGTGGTGCACGGCAGTACGGGAGTGCTCGCACCGGTGGAAGAGCTGGGCCAGGCCCTTGCCCGCGTGCTTCTGGACGACGGCCTGCGCGCCCAGTTGGCGACACAGGCGTACGAGCGGGCGCTGACGCTGACCTGGGATCGCGTCGCCCACGAGATGCTGGCCGCGCTGGTGCAAGTGACGACCGCGCGCCGCGCCTAGCCAGGCACTAGCCTGGCCCGCTGTGCGTATCGCAGTGGTGTCACCCACCTACAACGAGCGGGACAACATCGGTTGGTTCCTGGAGTCGGTTCGGGCCGCGTTGCCCACGGCGCAGATCTTCATCGTCGACGACAACAGCCCCGACGGCACGGGCGTGGAGGCCGATCGCCTGGCCGCCGAGCTGGGCAACATCACGGTGGTGCACCGGGCCGGCAAGGAAGGCCTGGGCAGCGCCTACCGCCACGGCTTCAACACCGCCATCGACGAAGGCTTCGACGTGGTGGTGTCGATGGACGTCGACCGCTCGCACGACCCGGTGGTGCTGCCCTCGATGATGGCCGCCGTCGACGGTGGCGCCGACATCGTCGTCGGTTCGCGCTACGTGCCGGGCGGCTCGACGGTGAACTGGCCGCTGCACCGCCGTGTGCTGTCCTCCTGGGGCAACCGCTACACCGGCTTCGTGCTCGGCTTGCGGGTGCGCGACTGCACGTCGGCCTATCGGGCCTACCGGGCCGACGTGCTGAAGGCCGTCAACCCGGGTTCCACCCGCGCCGAGGGCTACGCGTTCCTCACCGAACTGCTGCGCCGGGCGCAGGCCCAGGGCCGCACGGTGGTGGAGGTGCCCATCACGTTCGTCGACCGCGAGCACGGCACCTCGAAGATGTCGGGCCGCATCATCGCCGAGTCGATGCTGCTGGTCACCGGCTGGGGCGCCCGCGACTTCCTGCGCAAGGTGCAGCGGGTGTTCGGTCGCCTGCTGGGCCGCGGCAAGCGCTCGCAGTAACGGCAGTCGCCGGCAGCGGCGCCGTTCAGTCCAGCGTGTAGCGGCGGCTCTCCAGCACGGGGTCGCCGGCAGGCACCAGCTCGGGCCGCAGCACGTCGCTCATCCGCAGTTGGCGCGGGCGGCGCTCGCGCCAGCGGGGCAGGGTGAGCAGCTTCGTCAGCAGGCGCACTCCGATGTCTTCGCGCGGGTGGTGCTGTTCGCCCAGCTTCTCCACGTCGGCCAGCAGCTCGGCGGTGGGTGCGCCGCGCACGTCGAAGCGGAACGAATCGGTCCACGAGAACGTGATCAAGCGGCTGGTGAGGTGCTTGGCGAACAGCTTCTGCAGGTCGGCGTGCACCGGTTCGCTACGTGCCCAGCCGTCGATCTCCCCGTGGAACGACAGCGCGGTCTTGGCGTCGAACGTCAGAACATCATCACCGTCGGCGTCGACGTGCACGCTGCACCACCACAGGTGGCTGGGGAAGTCGAGGATGCGGGCGCTGGAGGCAACCGGCAACTCGATGTAGCCGGCCTTGCCCACCCGCATCATCTCGCTCATGGCCGCGCCGGGGTCGAGCACGTGCTCCAGCACGTGCGAGCAGATGACGTAGTCGAAGACCTTGTCGGCGAAGGGCATCGCCCCCGCGTCGGCGTCGAACAGCGGGCGCGGTGTGCGGGCTGCAGCAGCGCCCGAGCGCTGCACGCTGTGCTCGTCGTCGGGGAAGCGATCCAGCAGCACGTCGGCGCGCCAGTGCGGCTTGTCGCCGCTGCCCACGTCGAGCACCAGATCGCCGGGGCGCACCGGGATCGCGATGCGCCGGCGGTGGAAGCTGCGCAGTTCGGTGATCGAGGGCATGTCAGACGGTCGCTTCCTGCGTTGTCGATGGTGCAGCGACGGTAGCGGCGTCGGGCGGCCCGGCGGTGGCTGCTGGGCGCCGGAGTCGGTGGTCAAGTAGAGCGACGATGCCGGCGGCGGCCAGCACGCACAGGATCGGTTCGAACGGGGCACGGAAGCGCAACGTGCCGTAGGCATAGGCGGCGGTGAGCGTGACGGCCAGCGCCTGCACCCACAGCGGCCACACCGGCCGGCCGCGGCGCCGCAGCCCCCACGTGCCGGCGGCGGCCAGCAGCATCAGCCCGTAGTACATCCACTGGCCGGCGCGTACCGCGCCCGTGGGTCGGTCCTCCACCATCGCGAAGTCGATCGTCTGGCCCGGCCGGAACAGCTCCCACTGCCGGCCGACGCGGGCGATCACCACCTTCGGCAGCCGCTGCCAGTGGGCCTTCGCATAGGCGATGCCCTCGCTGCGCCAGAACTCGGCCTTCTCCGCCTGGTCGCCCGGCGGCTCGCCGAACTCTTCGCGGTAGCGCACCTGGCAGGCGAACGACCAGAACCCGATGGCCGGGCCGGAGTACACGTCGTCGCAGTTGGCGTAGAACAGCACCTCGTTGCTGTTGGTGGACAGCGGCACGAACACGTTGAAGCGAGGTGTGTTGTAGATCATCCACGGCGCCAGCACGGCCACGAACGCGGCGACGCCGATGGCCGTCTGCTGCAGCCGGCGGCGCCACTCGATGTCTCGAGCACGCAGCACCAACGGCACCAGCAGCAACGGCACCAGCAGCAGTGCCTCGCCGCGGGTGAGCGCGGCCAGGCCCACGAGCGCCCCGACCGCCACGGCCCAGCGGGTGCGGCGGGTGGCGTGGTAGCGGTACGCGCACACGGTGGCGAAGGTCGTGAAGCCGGCCATCAGGCCCTCGACGAAGAGGGTGCCGTCGGTGACCCAGATGTTCGGGTACGCCACGGCCAGCAGGCCGCCGATCAGCGCCGCCCGGCGGCCGAGCAACAGGTGGCCGAGCAGAATCACACCGACGATCTGCGGCAGCCCCAGCACGATGCTGGCGATCTGCTGGTCCAGGTAGCCGGTGCCGCCCAGGCGCGACCAGAACGACAACGCCGCCGGGAACGCAGGGCCGTGCAGTGCGCTGGCCAGTTCGCCGCCGGTGCCCACCCAGGTGACCGGCTCGATGAAGCCGCGGCCGTGGGCCAGCAGGTTGGCGGTGACGTGGTAGAAGAACGGGTCGCCGGCGTCGCGGCGAGCGTCGTTGAACGTGAGCAGTGCGCCCACCCGCAAGAGCAGGCCGACGGCCACGACGCCGGGTGTGAACAGGCGGGTGGTGCTCGGCACGGCCAGCAGGTGAGGCAGCCGCCGGCCCCGCAGCGCCGCGAGCGGCACCACCACCAGGGCCACGGCGATGCCGGCCGCGGCGGCGATCAGGCCGGTGTGCAGCATCAACGGCACCAGTGGCCCGGCGACGTGAGTGACGCCGTCGGTGACCACCAGCCGCTCGGGACTGTGCTCGGCCAGTGTCTGCAGTGCGCCGGCGGTGCAGGCCGCGAGGCCGAGCGTGGCACCGACCAGGTTGTTCAGCGGGTGTGGCCGTCGTGGAGTGCCAGTGCCGTTGCTGGTGTCGCGGCCGCGGGCGCGGCGCGCCCCGGTGACGGCGAGCAAGGCAGCGGATGCGACGGCCACGGCCACCAGCGACGCGAGCAGGGCGACGACCGACTGGTTGCGGCCGAGCGCGGCGAGCAAGACGACGGCCAGCGAGACGACGGCCAGCACCGCGCCCGCCGAGACGAAGGGCATCCGGCGGCCGGTGAACTGCCAGCGCCCCCCATGCAGGAGCAGGGCTACGCCTCCTGCGCCGGCCAGCAGGCATGCCGGCGCCACCACGGCACCCGGCGAGCCGTGGGGGGCCGCCACGCCCAGCCCCGC
>JAUSLQ010000062.1 GCA_030645675.1 Actinomycetota bacterium
CGCGCCATCACCGAGGCGATGCGCAGCGCGAAGCACTTCTTGCCCAGCAGGGCGTTGCCGCCGTAGCCCGAGCCGTAGCTCCAGATCTCGCGGGTGTCGGGGAAGTGCACGATGTACTTGTTGTCGGGGTTGCACGGCCAGGCGGAATCGGCCTGGCCGGGCTGCAGCGGGGCGCCCACCGAGTGCAGGCACGGCACCCAGTCGCTGTCGCCCAGCACGTCGAGCGCGCCCTGGCCCATGCGGGTCATGATGCGCATGTTGGTGGCCACGTAGGCGCTGTCGGTGAGCTGCACGCCGATGTGGGCGATGGGCGACCCCAGCGGGCCCATGCTGAACGGCACGACGTACATCGTGCGGCCCTTCATCGCCCCCGTGTAGAGCGACCTCATCTCGGCGCGCATCTCGGCGGGGTCGCGCCAGTTGTTGGTGGGTCCGGCGTCGGCTTCATCGGCCGAGCAGATGTAGGTGCGATCCTCGACACGGGCGACGTCGCCCGGGTCGCTGTGCGCCCAGTAGCTGTTGGACCGCTTTGCCTCGTCGAGCTTGATGAACGTACCGCTTTCGACCAGCGCCTGGCACAGGCTGTCGTACTCCTCGGCGGAGCCGTCGCACCAGTAGATGTCGTCGGGCTGGAACACAGCCGCCCACTCGGCCACCCACTGCTGCAGGCGGGCGTTGCTGGTGGTTCCGGTCACGGGGGTCTCCTTGGGGGGAAGGGCACGTCAATGTGCCAACGACCATTGTGGCAAAGGGCTGCCTGGAACGAGAAAAGCCCGACCGTGACGCAGGGCGTCAGTGGTCGGGCGTTTCCATGTCGACCTCGCTGCCGAGGCGCAGGGCGGTGGCCCGGCCATCGGTATCGAGATCGAAGACCACACGCTGGCCTTGGCGCAGCATGCGGAAGATCGAGCCAGACAGGGCATTCGCTGCCAGGTCGAGCTCGGACAGATCGGTGTCGCGGACGACGGTGCCGTCGCCCGAGGCGGGGTCGTAGCTCTTGATGACGCCCTGCACGGCGAAGCCTCAGCCGGCCTTGACGATCTTGCCGCTCTTGATGCAGCCGGTGCACACGTTGACGCGCTTGGGGGCGCCGGCGACGAGGGCACGGACGCGCTGGATGTTCGGGTTCCAACGCCGCTTGGTGCGACGGTGCGAGTGCGACACGTTCATGCCCCAACCAGGGCCCTTGCCACACACTTCACATACTGCTGCCATGACGTAACTTCTTCCAGGAGCGATCTCAACGAGCGCAGAGATGCTATCAGTGGAATTGCCGCAAACCCCAAGCCTCGCCGAAGGACCAGGGCGTCAGTAGTGTGACCGCCGTGCCGACCCTGGAACGATTGAACCATCACGCGTTGCGCGACACCGTCATCACGTTCCGCGATGCGATGAAGGCCCACGCCGCAGGGATCAACCGGCTGAACGTGTACCCCGTGCCCGACGGCGACACCGGCACCAACATGGCCCGCACGCTGGACGCCGTGGTCGCCGAGCTGGAGAGCGCCGAGGACGGGCAGGTCGCGACGTGCGAGGCCATCAGTCATGGCAGCCTGATGGGGGCCCGCGGGAACAGCGGCGTCATCCTCAGTCAGATCCTGCGCGGCCTGGCGGGCACGATGAAGGACGCCACCGAGGGCACCGCGTTGAAGGTGGCCGAGGCGCTGAAGGCGGCCTCCGCGGCCGCGTACCAGGCGGTGCTGAAGCCGATCGAGGGCACCATCCTCACCGTCGTGCGTGAATCGGCCGATGCCGCCCACGAGGCGGCCGAGGCGGGCGAGTCACTGGTCGGTGTGCTGCGCGCCGCCCGCCTGGCCGGCAAGTCGGCGCTGGACCGTACGCCCGACATGCTGCCGGTGCTGAAAGATGCAGGTGTCGTCGACGCCGGCGGTGCCGGCTTCCTGCTGCTGCTGGATTCGGCGCTGCACGTGGTCGACGGTGTGCCGTTGCCCGAGCCCGAGGAGTTCGACGGCCCGTCGGTCGAACAGTTGGAGGCTGCCGCCCACCGCCACGCGAAGGACGGCGGCATCGACGTCAGCGAGCTGCGCTACGAGGTCATGTACTTCCTGCACCTCGACGACGGCAAGATCCAGGCCTTCAAGGAAGACTGGGGCGAGATCGGCGGCAGCATCGTCGTGGTCGGCGGCGACGGGCTGTGGAACTGCCACGTGCACACCAACGACATCGGCGCGGCCGTGGAGGTGGCGCTCGACCTGGGCGGTCGCCCCAAGCAGATCCGCATCACCGACCTGTTCGAGGAGATGGCCGAAGAGCACGCCCAGCGCGAGGCCGCACTGGGCGGTGGTCACAAGGCCACCGCCGGCCTGCCGCCCGTCACCTGCGCCGTGGTCGCGGTGTCCAGTGGCGACGGCCTGTCCGAGCTGTTCGGCCAGCTGGGAGTGCAGGGCGTGGTCACCGGCGGCCAGACGCTGAATCCGTCCACCGCCGAGCTGCTGGCCGCGGTCGAGGCGGTGAACGCCCACCAGGTGGTGGTGCTGCCGAACAACAAGAACATCATCCCGGTGGCCGAGCAGCTCGATGGCCTCACGGCCAAGACCGTCATCGTGGTGCCGACGCGCAGCATGCCCGAGGCACTGGCCGCGCTGGTGGTGTACGACCCCGAGGCCGAGGCGGCCGCCAACGCCGAGGAGATGGCCGAGGCCGCCGAGTCGGTGGCCACGGGCGAGGTCACGCAAGCGGTGCGCGGCACCAACAGCGACGCCGGCCCGATCAACGAAGGCGACTGGATGGGCATCGTGGGCGGGGCCAGATCCCCGGTGAAGGGCATCGTGGCCGTCAGCGGCACGCTCGACGGTGCCACCGTCGCCCTGCTGGAACTGCTCGTGCTGCCCGGGCGCGAGATCGTCACGGTCATCGAAGGCCGCGACGCCGCCGGCGGCCACACCGATGTCATCCACGCCTGGCTCGACGAGCACCGGCCCGACGTGCAGGTGGAGGTGCACCGCGGCGGCCAGCCGCTGTACCCCTACCTCTTCGGCGTCGAATGAGCCGGTCCCCGCGAGCAGTTCGCTGACTGGCAGCAGATGAGCGGCATCACCCTGCGCGACCTGGCCGGCATCGGCGTCGAGCGGCTGAAGGGGGTGGGGGAGAAGAAGCTCGCCTCGCTGCACGAGGTGGGCGTGCACACCGTGCTCGACCTGCTCACCACGTACCCGCGGCGCTGGGTCGACCGCACCAACGAGGCCCGGGTCAGCGACCTGCGGCCCGGGCAAGAGGCGCTGGTCCTGGTGACGGTACGCAGCGTCAGCAAGCGGGTGGGGCGCAATCGGCGGGCGATCGTCGAAGCTCTGGTGGGCGACGGCAGCGGCCGCTTTCATGTCGTGTTCTTCAACCAGCCGTGGCGTGAACGCCAGCTACGGGAGGGACTGCAGATCGCCCTGTTCGGCAAGCCCGACGTGTACCGCGGCGGCCTGCAGATGACGAACCCGATCGTCGACATGATCGGCGATCGCACCAACCGCATCGTGCCCATCTACCCGCAGAGCGAGAAGGCCGCGCTCAGCACCTGGGAGATCGCCGGCTGGGTGGAGGAGGCGTTGCAGCGGTGCGAGCCGCGCGGCCTGGCCGACCCCGTGCCGGCCGCGGTGCGCACCCGACTGGGCCTGATCGACCGGCACCGGGCGCTGCACGGCATCCACCTGCCGGAGTCGATGGGGGAGAAGGAGATGGCCCGCCGCCGGCTCGCGTTCGACGAGCTGCTGCGTGTGCAGACCGTGCTGGTGATGCGCAAGCGGGCGCTGGAGCGCGAGTCCCGTGGCATCCGTCATACGGTCGAGGGCGAGCTGGTGGGCCGGCTGCGGGCGGCGCTGCCGTACGAGCTGACCGGTGCGCAGAAGAAGGCGATCGCGGAGATCGAGGCCGACCTGGCCGGGCCGCACCCGATGCACCGGCTGCTGCAGGGCGACGTGGGTGCGGGCAAGACGCTGGTGGCGGTCAGCGCGATGCTGACGGCAGTGCAGGGTGGCCACCAGGCCGCGCTGATGGCACCCACCGAGGTGCTGGCCGAGCAGCACGCCACCAGCGTGCGCAGCCTGCTGGCTGGTGTGATGGTGCCCGATGCCGGCGCCAGCCTGTT
>JAUSLQ010000147.1 GCA_030645675.1 Actinomycetota bacterium
GGGGGCAATGATCGCCGCGTTGTTGCCGCCCAGTTCGAGGATGCTGCGGCCGAAACGACCTGCCACCACCGGGCCCACCTTGCGGCCCATGGCGGTACTGCCGGTGGCGCTGACAATGGGCACGCCCTCGTGGGCCACCAACTCGGCGCCCACCGCGCCGTCGCCCAGCAACACCTGATTCAGGTGCTGCGGCACGTCCATGCCCACAGCCGCGCGCAGGAACAGGCCATGAGTGGCCAGTGCCGTCAGCGGGGTCAGTTCGCTCGGCTTCCAGATCACGGGGTTGCCGCACACCAGCGCCAGCGCGGCGTTCCAGCTCCACACCGCCACGGGGAAGTTGAACGCGGTGATGACGGCCGTGGGGCCCACCGGATGCCACTGCTCCATGAGCCGATGGCCGGGGCGCTCGCTGGCGATGGTGAGGCCGTGCAGTTGCCGGCTGAGGCCGACGGCGAAGTCGCAGATGTCGATCATCTCCTGCACTTCGCCCAGTGCTTCGCTCTCGATCTTGCCGGCCTCCAGCTGCACCAGGCGGGCGAGATCCACCTTGTGCAGGCGCAGCTGCTCGCCCAAGCGGCGTACCAGCTCGCCGCGCAACGGGGCCGGGGCTGTGCGCCACGACGTGAACGCCTCGCTGGCGCGATCCACCATCGTGCCCACGTCAGCGGTGGCGCCGACCATGCCGATCGTGGTGCCCGTGATGGGCGTGCGGGCCACATGGGGCCCGGCCCCCAGCAGCTCGGCGCCGCAAGCCTGCAGCGAGTGATCGGCGATGGTGTGGAGCGCGTCGGCGGTGGGGAAGGTCACGGCCCCATCGTGCCACGCTGCGGCAGCCTCGAGCGCCCGAACCCCGTTGCACGTCATGGTCCCACCGAGGGCGCCACGGCCTGAGGATGACATGAACGAGGGAGGGGCGGGCGCGACGCGGCGTACGTGGTCGACCAGCGATGCGGCGCCGGATGGGTCAGTCGGTGCAGCGGGGGACGAAGACGTTGCTGGCGGCGCTGGCGCCCGTGATCGCGTCGGCGGCGAGGATGACGGCCGCCCCCGTGTAGGCGCTGGTCTCCTCCGGGGGGAACCGCACCATCGAGGGGTACACGATGCCCGTGTCGTAGGCGCCGTCGTCGCGGCGGTGTGGGCGTGTCCAGGCGAGCAGGTCGGTGGCAGTGCTCATGTCGCCGATCGTGGCGTGGGCGATGGCTGCCTCGGCCGTCTCGCTGGCGGTGACCCACGGCTCGTCGCTGACGCAGCGGATGCCTTTGCCTTCCATCGCGAACGCCGGCCAGCCATCGGCCAGCCGCGCCTTGGCGGGCTCGCCCTGCAGGCACCCGCTGAGCACCGGGTAGTACCAGTCCATCGCCCAGCGTTCCTTCGGCTCGAACGCGTCGGGATGGTTGGCGACGATGCCGGCCAGCACGTCGCCGGCGGCGGCCCAATCGGGCCGCGGCTCGTTGATCAGCTCGGCCAGGTGGGCGCCACAGTGCAGCGCGTGAGCGATGCTGGACGACCCGGTGAGCAGCGCATAGTCCCACGGCGTGTCGTCGGCCGTGCGGGCCCACAGCGGGGTGCCGTTCGGTTTGCGCATGGACAGCACCCAGTCCAGCGAGCGGTGCACAGTGGGCCACAGGTGGTCGACGAAGCCGCGGTCCCACGTGCACAGCCAGTGGTGCCACACGCCGGTGGCGATGTAGGCACACACGTTCGTGTCGAGCTTGGCTTCCTCCACCGACCCGTCGGGCAGGTAGTAGTTCCACCAGCTGCCATCGGGCAGTTGGATGTCGACCAGCCATTCGTAGGCACGTTCGGCTGGGCCGTGCAGGCCGGCGACGTCGAGCGCCATCGCGGTCTCGACGTGGTTCCATGGGTCGCAGTGGCCACCTGGAAACCAAGGGATCATGCCCGTGTCGAGTTGCAGTGCGGCGATCGACTCGGCGGTCTGCACCACCTCGTCGGCGCTCAACACACCCTCGAGGTGGGGGATGCGGCTCATGTCTTCGTCCCGTAGACGATGTAGCTCTTGCCCAGTACGGGGGCCAGGCCGCGCTCCAGCAGCGCCATCGACCTGGGCTGCTCGGTGATCTCCCACTCCAGCAACCTGCGGTACTTGGCGACCAGCGGGTGGTCGTTGTCGCGCGGCCCCACGGCGCACTTCAGCCACCAGTAGGGCGAGTGCAGCGCGTGCGCGTGGTGGCTGCCCGTCACCCGCAGCCCAGCTGTGCGCAGCTTGGCCTTCAGCTCGGTGGCGCTGTATATGCGCACGTGCCCGCCCACGCTCTTGGGAGCGTGGTACTCGTCGCTGAGCAGCCAGTTGATCTTCTCCGGGTACCACGTGGGCACCGTCGCAGCGAACGTGCCGCCGGGCCGCAGCACCCGCACCAGCTCGGTGATGGCCGCGACGTCGTCCTGGATGTGCTCCAGCACCTCGCTGGTGATCACGCGGTCGAAGGAACCGTCGGCGAACGGCAGGCGGGTGGCGTCGCCTTGCAGCGCGGCCACGTAGCGGGCTTCGGGAATCTCGCCTGCCTCGGCCATCGCGCCGAACGTGGCGCGGGTGGTCACCACCTCGTCGGCCATGTAGTCGAGTGCGACGATGCTGGCGCCGCGGCGGGCGATCTCGTACGCGTGGCGCCCGAAGCCCGCGCCGGCGTCGAGCACGAAGTCGCCGGGCAGCAGCCCCAGCTGGTCGAAGCGGATGGTCAGCATCCGGCGGCTCGCATGCCTAGATCCGGCCGTTCTTGTGCAGCTTCTGCACGTTGGCCGGCATCGCGAGCACCTCGCGATACTGGTCGACCGTCAGCTGCGCGCAGTGCTTCCAGCTCCAACGCTCGACCACGCGGGTGCGCCCGGCGAGGCCGATGCGCTCGCGCAGGGCGGCCCCCTCGGGGCTGGTGTCGAGCCCCCGGCGCAGAGTTGCAGCGAGGGCCTCCACGTCGCCGGCCTTGCACTGCAGCACGGTGTCGCCGTCGCGGCCGGGGACCTCGGGCAACGCGCCGCCGTCGGTGGCGACCAGGCAGATGCCCGTCGCCATCGCCTCGATGGCGGGCAGGCTGAACCCTTCGTACAGGCTGGGTACGACCGCCAGCTGGGCCTCGGCGTACAGCTCGACGATGCGCTCGTCGGGCACGCCCGACACGAAGTCGATGTGCGGGCGCAGGCCCAGCTTGTCGATCAGGTCGTTGCTGGCACCCTCGCGGGGCTTGCCGATGATCGTGAGGCGGATGTCGTCGCGCTCGGTGCGCAACTTGGCCATCGCCTCCAACAGGTAGCTGAGACCCTTCAGCGCCACGTCGGCCGAGGCGGTGGTGATCAGCCGGCCGGTCTGGCGGGGCACCGACGGGATCGGCTTGAACAGATCCGGGTCGACGCCCACCGGCACCAGCCGCATGCGATCGAGGCTGACGCCCATGTCGGCGTGGATGTCTTTGATGCTGTTCTCGCTGACCACCACGATGCGCGGCATGCGGCTGGCCACGCGACCCTGCATCTTCACGAAGTTGTACCAGCGGCCGATGCTCCAGCGCTTGCGCCAGTTGGGCGTGTGCGCCATCTCCAGCGCCCGGTCGCGCGTGATGGGGTGGTGCAGCGTGACGATGGTGGGGATCATCTTCTCGATGCCGAGGATGCCGTAACCCAGGCACTGGTTGTCGTGCACGAGATCGAAGTCGCGCTGGCGCTTCTTCAGCTGCTCGTACACACGCACGCTGAACCCCAGCGGCTCGCCGAACGTGCCCTTCAGGTGGGTGAACACCTCGGCCACGTCGCCCTTGCTCTTGATCTCCCAATAGCCAGGGAAGCGACCGGGAAAGTGGTCGTTCCACAGATCGAGGCTGGGCAGCTGATGCATCTCCACCCGCTCGTCGAGCACCGGGTAGGGCTGCCCGCTGAACACCTCGACGGTGTGCCCCAGGTCGGCCAGTGCCTTGGTGAGATGGCGGGTGTACACGCCCTGGCCACCCACATGCGGCTTCCCGCGATAGGTGAGGTAGGCGATCTTCAGCGGGGCATCGGGGTCGAGCCCCGTGGCCCCTGCCGGGGGTACTGCAGACATGGGGAGCCAGGCTATCGGGGCATGGTTACCGACGGGTAGCTGTCACACGCTTGCAACGCGACGTGACCTACGACCCCCGCCCCCCGACCATGCCGGAGAACTCAAGTTCGCGTGAGGAACTTAAGTCCGGTTGGAGAACTTAAGTTCGGCGCAGGCTTGGGTCATCGTGTTGGGTCAGCAGGGTTGGACGGTGAAGGTGCCGGTGAGGGAGGCGGGGTTGCCGCGCACGTCCGTGACGATCACCTCGTAGGTGTACTGGCCGGCGACGGGCGTGAACGGCATGTCGCCGTACACGGCCGTGGTGCCGCGTTCCTTCAGCTGGTTCGAGCCCGACACCGGCCCGGTCCACTCGACGATCGCGGGGAAGGCGATGGCCGATTCGTCGGTGTACTCCACGTAGACGCTGGGGTTCTGCCATTGGCACACCAGCAACGGGCTGGACGGGCCGGTCTTCAGCGTCAGGGCGGGGGCCCGCTCGACGCTGGCACGCAGCACCAATGCCAGGCCCGGCGAGCTCCCACCGGTGACCGTCAGTACGCGCTCGAGGTCGCCTTCGGGAAGCCCGCTGCGGTTCACCGAGACGGTGACCGGGGCTGACTGGCCGGGCTGCAGCGTGCCGCTCGTGCTCTGCAACGCGAACGGCCCGAGGCCACCACTGATGGCCCAGTTCAGCGGCTGCCCGCCGGTGTTGCGCATGGTCACCGTCGCCCCGTTGCCGAAGGCGCCGAGGTCGACCACGGCCGACGACATGGACAGCACCCCCGGCGGTGCGGTGGTGGACGGCGTAGTGGACGTGGTGGAGGTGCTCGACGTGCTGGTGGTCGACGAGGTGCTGGACGTCGTGGAGGTGAGCACCGTCGTCGTGGCCGTGGTGGGCGCGGACGAGGTGTCTGTGGCCGTGGTGGGCGCGGCAGTGACGCTGGTGGGTGTGGCCAGAGCCGGTTCGTCGTCGGTGGTGGAGGCCAGGATCGCGCCGCCGCCGATGCCCAACAGGATGGCCGCCGCCGCCCCGAAGACCACGGCGGCGCTGCGGGCACGGCGCAGCAGGCGGGGGAACCCGCCGTCGGCATCGAACGTGTAGGCGTGCCGGGGTGCGGCGCCGGGGGTGCCGGCCAGCTGCAGCACGCGGTCGCGCAGGTCGAGCGGGGCGGCGAACGCCGGTGCGGCGCCCATCAGCGCGATCGGCGCGGCCTTCTTGCGCGTGCGCTCACAGCGTTCGCAGTTCTCCACGTGGCGGGCGACGCGCTTGCGGACCAGCACCGTGAACTGGCCGTCCCAGCCGCGCAGCACGTCGGCCAGCTCGGGGCAGTCCTTGCGTCCTGCCCGGGCCACCACCAGCGCGCCAAGGCTGCGGTCCACCCGCTCCCGCATGCGGTGCACCAGCGTGTAGCTCTGCTCGGCACTGACGCCCAGCGCCGCGGCCAGGTCGGCGCCCTGCAGGCCCTGGCGCACGCTGAGCTCCAGCACCAGCTGGTCGCGCTCGTCCAGGCCGCAGGCAGCGCTGCGCACCAGCTCGCCGAGCTCGGCGGCGGACAGCGCTTCGCCCTCGGCATCGGGTGCGATGGGGGCGGCCATCTCAGGTGCCCCCATGGCGGAGAAGTCGGTGGGCAGTGCGCGGCCGCGCTTCTTGCTGCGCCGGTACACCTCGTTGCGCAGGATGGCGTAGAGCCAGGGCTTCAGCCGCTCGGGTTCGCGCAGCTGGCGCATGCGCTCGGCTGCGATCAGGAACACGTCCTGCATCGCATCGGCGGCCTCGTGGCGGTCGCGCAGCATCGCCGCCGCCGTGTCGTACAGCCCCGCCGAGTAGCGGTCGTAGATGCCGGCGAGCGCGCCACGATCGCCGGCCGTGTAGGCAGTGACCAGTTGGGCGTCGGTACGCAGCTCGGGCATGGTGCATGGGTCCTTCTCCTGCCTGTTCAGAGCAGGGAGCCGGACGGTCCTTTCACTTTCCGGAGGATTCTTCTCTGTTCGCCGCCCACCGCACGGCCATCTGCCGTTGCAGCATGTCGCCCGGCTCCAGCCGCGCCGCCCCGCCGATCGTGAACGCATCGGGTGGCCCGCTCTGCGGCTCGACGCAGGTGAGGCCGTCTTGCTCGTCGTAGATCACCCAGTGGTCGCAGTCGCTGTCGACGGTGACCGTCAGGTGCGGGTAGTGCAGACGCAGCGGTGCCTGCGGTTCCAGGAAGCAGTCGTCCCACGGGTGCGGCTTGGGCTGCACCAGCTCGGCCACGGCGACCGACTCGTGGTCGCGCACGTACATCCGGCCGAACTGCAGCTGCGCTCGCCGTGGCTTCATGAAACACGGGTGCCAACCCACCACGGCCGGCATCGGCCGTGCGTTGGCGAAGACGGACAGGATGCAGGTGAGGCCGTGCTCGTCGAGCTGCAGGTGCTGGGTGGCGATGCCGCCGAACGGCCAGCTGAGGTCGCACTGCAGGTCGCAGTAGTCGCGACCCGCGTCCAGCACCTCCCACCGGCTGACGAACCCGGTGCCGTGGATGGCGTGCGGGGGCAGGTTCAGCGGCATCTGGTAGCGGCTGCCGTCGAACGTGAACCGGCCGTGGCGCACCCGCCCGGCCCACGGGGCCATCGGGTAGCAGCCCCAACCGAGTGGCCCGCTGCCCGGATCGAAGTGCAGGAGTGGCTGCTCGCCCACCTCCAGCTTGCCGATGCGCCCACCCTCGTCGGGGTGCACCGTCATCCAGGCGTCGCCGGCTTCCAGCTCGATCATCGTCACATTCTCTACCATCTGGCGCATGCGAGGTCTGGTGCAGAGGGTGCGGTCGGCGAACGTGACGGTGGCGGGCGAGGTGGTGGGCGCCATCGAGGGTGGGCTGTGCGTGTTGGTCGGCGTCACCCACCACGACACTCCGGCGCATGCCCGCAAGCTGGCAGAGAAGGTCTGGAACCTGCGGGTGATGGACGACGACGCCGGGGTGATGAACCGCAGTGTTGCCGACACCACCGGCCAGGTGCTGGTGGTCAGCCAGTTCACGCTGTACGGCGACACCAGCGGTGGCCGCCGCCCCAGCTGGACCGCCGCCGCCCGCCCCGAGCACGCCGAGCCGCTGGTGCAACTGGTGGTCGACCAGCTCCGCGAGCTGGGTGCCACGGTTGCCACCGGCCGTTTCCGCACCGAGATGGTGGTGGCCATTGAGAACGATGGCCCCGTCACCGTGCTGATCGAGATCTGACCAGGCCGCAACGCTGTTCCATGATGCGGAACAGTTCCGGGATGTGAAACTCGACCTGCCCTGGATGAAGTAGCGTCGCGCTTGACGTTTCGTACAACCCGGTGGAGGCATCGCAGCAATGGCGCTTGCAGAACGGCTCTCCAATCTCGGCACGGAGACCGCGTTCGCGGTCTCGCTGGCGGCCGCCGATTGGGCATCACAGGGGAACCGGGTGTACCCGTTCCACCTCGGCGACATCAACTTGCCCACGCCGGCCAACATCGCCGAGGCGATGAACGTGGCCATCGCCGAGGGCAAGACCGGCTACTGCCCGGCCGCCGGCATCATGCCCCTGCGCGAGGCGCTGGCGCACGATGTCGGCCGGCGCCGCGGCCTGCGGTACGAACCTGCCAACGTGGTGGTGCAGCCCGGCGGCAAGCCCGTGATCGGCAAGTTCGTGCAGACCGTGATGAACCCCGGCGAGGCCGTGCTCTACCCCAACCCCGGCTACCCGATCTACGAGAGCATGATCGAGTACTACGGAGGGCAGAGCCTGGCCTACCGCTACGTGCAGACCGACACCGGCTTCGCGATCGACCTCGAGCACCTGCGTGGACTGATCGCCGCGGCCGGTGGCCGGGTGCGGGCGATCATCTACAACAACCTGCAGAACCCGCTCGGCTGCGAGAGCACGCCACAGGAGATGCAATCCATCGCAGACATCGCCATCGAGCACGACCTGGTGGTGCTGGCCGACGAGGCGTACTTCGAGATGCGCTACTCGGGCGACAGCCACAGCATCGCCGCTCTGCCCGGCATGCAAGAGCGCACGGTCATCCTCTACACGTTCTCGAAGAAGTTCGCGATGACCGGCTGGCGCCTCGGCGCGGCGGTCGCCCCACTGCCGATCGCCGAGAGCATCGCCAAGCTGAACACCAACGACGAGAGCTGCACCACCCACTTCGTGCAGGCCGCGGGCGTGGAGGGCATCACCGGCCCGGCCGACGGCGCGAAGGCCATCCTCGACGAGTTGCGCCGCCGGCGCGACGCCGCCTGGGACGAGCTGGCGCAGATCGACGGGCTGGTCTGCCCGAAGCCGGATGCCACCTTCTACGTGTTCCCGAAGGTCACCGCACTGATGGCACGGATGGGGTTCACCGATGTGTCGGAGTTCGCCACCGCCGCGCTGCGCCACACCGGGGTGTCGTTCTGCACCCGCAAGCACTTCGGGCGCCCACAGCCCGGCGAGCAGGATCACTTCGTGCGCTTCGCCTACAGCGGCCTGTCGGTTGCCGACATCCAGGCGGGCTTGGCCGGCCTGCGTGGCTGGACGGACTCATGAGCGTTCGCATCGCAGTCACCGGCCGCATCCCCGACGCCGGCTTCGAGCTGCTGCACGAGGCGGGCGAAGTGGTGGCCTGGGAGTCGCTGGCCGTGCCCACCGTCGACGAGGTGCATGCCTTGGTGAAGGGCGCGCACGCCGTCCTGACGCTGCTGACCACGAAGGTCGACGACGCGTTCCTCGACGCGGCAGGGCCCCAGCTGAAGGTGGTCGCCAACGTCGCGGTCGGTTACAACAACATCGACGTGGCGGCGTGTGCGCGGCGTGGCGTGATCTGCACCAACACTCCCGGTGTCCTCACCGAGGCCACGGCCGACATCGCGATGGCGCTGGTCCTGATGTCCACCCGTCGGCTGGGCGAGGGCGAGCGCGTCATCCGGGGGCAGCAGCCCTGGCAGTGGGGAATGTTCTACATGCTCGGCAGCGGCATCCAGGGCCGCCAGTTGGGCATCATCGGCATGGGCGACATCGGCACGGCACTCGCCCGCCGGGCGAAAGCGTTCGGCATGACCATCGCGTACAGCAACCGCAACCCGGTGTCCCCACCGGTCGAGGCCGAGCTCGGGGCCGAGTTCATGAGCCAGGTCGAGCTCCTGGCCAGCAGCGACGTGGTCAGCCTCAACTGCCCCTACAGCACGGCCACCCACCACCTGATGAGCGTCGACCAGTTCCGCACGATGCGCTCGACGGCGTTCCTGGTGAACACCGCTCGCGGCCCGATCGTCGACGAGGCGGCGCTGGTGGAAGCGCTGCGGACCGGCCAGATCGCCGGTGCCGGGCTCGACGTGTTCGAACAGGAGCCGACGGTGCACCCCGGCCTGCTGGAGCGCGACAACGCAGTGCTGATCCCGCACCTCGGCTCGGCGACGCGCGAGACACGGGCGGCGATGGCCTCCCTCGCCGCGCGCAACGCGGTGAACGTGCTGGGCGGAATCGCGCCTCTCACGCCCATCCCCGTGCCCGCCGCCTGAGCCGACGACCGACGGTGCCACCGCTCAGCGAGGTGCGTGCGCGTTGATCGCGTCGCGGGTGGCCACGGCCTCGGCCCGTGCTGCGGCTGCGAAGTCGTCGCCGGCGGACGCGTACAGCACAGCTCGCGACGAGTTGATCACCATGCCGAACCCGGTGCTGTCGGCGCCGGCCTTCACCGTGGCCTCCACATCGCCGCCCTGCGCGCCCACGCCAGGCACCAGCAGGGGAAGGTCGCCGACGATGGCGCGCACCCGGCGCAGCTCGTCGGGGTAGGTGGCGCCCACCACCAGCCCGCAGTCGCCGATCGCGTTCCACTCGCCGGCCACTCGCCGGGCGATGTGCTCGTACAGCGGCTCGCCGCCGGCGGGCCCGGCGACGGTGAGCGACTGGAAGTCGCCGCTGCCCTTGTTGCTGGTTCGGCACAGTACGAACACTCCACCACCGGGGTGCTGCAGGAACGGTTCGACGGAGTCGGTGCCGAGGTACGGGTTCACCGTCACCACGTGGGCGCCGTAGCGGTCGAACGCCTCACGCGCATACTGCTGGGCCGTGCTGCCGATGTCGCCGCGCTTGGCATCGAGCACCAGCAGCGCCTGCGGATGGCGGTCGCGGATGTGCGTGCACAACCGCTCGAGCTCGGCCTCGGCACCTTCGGCGGCGAAGTAGGCGATCTGCGGTTTGAACGCGCACACCACGTCGGCGGTGGCGTCGACGATCGCGGCGCAGAAGTCGAACACGGAGCCGTGCACGGCCTGCGGAAATCGAGCCGGGTCCGGGTCGAGGCCGACGCACAGCATCGACTGCGAGCCGGCCCAGGCGCGGCGGAGATGCTCGTGGAAGGCCATCGTCCAGCGAATCTAGCGGGCGAGCGGCCGGCGACCGGTGGCCGCGACGACGCAAGCCTTCGAGCGTGTCAGTGCCGGCAACGGATCAGTGTTCGCAGTTCCAGACGCCGTTGTCCTCCAGCACCGGATGGCGGCAGTTCGGCGGGATCGGCGGGATCGGCTTGTTCGGGGGCCAGTCGTCCGGGATGCGAGCGCCGGGGGGCAGCGTGTTGCCGGGGGACGTGGTGGGTGTGGCGGTGGTGGGGGTGGCAGTCGGCGGCGTGGTCGGGTTCGGTGTGGGGGTCGGTGCCGGGGCGACGGGGCCCGCCGGCGGAGGAGTGACCGGTGTCGTTGCCCCTGGTGTCGTTGCCCCTGGTGTCGTCGGGTTGGGGGTCGGCGCGCCCGCGCCGGGCGCGCCTGGGGCGGGCGCGGCCGCGCCGGCCGGGTCGACCCCGATGACGACGACCGGCAGGGTCGTGGCCGCGGGGTCCAGCAGCCCGACCGTCGTCGTCGTCTCGTGGGCGAGGCCGTCGGGCACCGTCAGGATCGTCGGCGTGGTCGCGAGATCGCCGTCGCCGAAACCGAACACGTCGATGCCGCCGAGGGCCGCCAATGCCACCGTCCCCAACAGCACGGTGGAGGTGAGCGCCACCGACGCAGTCATCGCGAGCTGTCGATCCATTGGCGTGCCTGCTGCTCCCCTGCGGGTCGAGCCGCGATGCCCGTGCATCGCGTGGTGCACCTCTGAACCCACGGATGTTTCATCGGCAGCGAGCGGCGTCGCTCGATCCAAGATCTGTCAAGGTTTCGGCGGATCGCCCGCGGAGCGTGTGCGATCCGGCCGGCCGGCGGGCTGGCGGGTGGGGTTGCTCAGTCGCTGACGGAGATGGCGGCCGTCGGGCACATGTCGACCGCCAGCCGCACCTTGTCGTGCAACTCGGCCGGAGGCTCGTCCTGCAGCACGTACAGGTAGCCGTCCTTGCGCACCTCGAACACCTCCGGGCACAGCTGCATGCAGGCACCGGTGCTGGCACAGATGTCGTAGTCGACCGACACTTTCATCGTGGCTCTCCTCGTCGTGTGGATCGCTGTGGATCTTCGTGTGCAACCGCGCGGTGGCGGTTCACGCCTTGGCCTGACGGTAGCCGTCGGCCACCGCGTCGGCGGATTCGGCGTAGCAGCGCTCGGGTACCGTGCGCGCGTAGAAGCGGCCGCCGGGTACATGGAAGATGCCCGAGTTGTCGTTGGCTTTCACCGGGTAGCCGGGCGGGCACTGGCCCGCCACGGGCAGCACCCAGCGGGCGCCCGCCGGCTCGCCGCCGCCAGCGTCAGCATCGCCAGCGTCAGCATCGCCGGTCACGACATCGCCGGTCACGACATCGCCGGTGACGACATCGCCGGTGACGACATCGCCGGGCGCGGCGACGAACGGTCGCAGCCCGGTGCCATCTGCCGCCACAGCGTCGGCGAGCGGTGGCCAGCTGGGCGGCACGGTGGCGGTGCCGCCGGCCACTGCGCCGCGGCGGCGCCACCACCACACGGCTGCAGCCGCGAGCGCGACGAGCAGCACCAACCGCCGGGCGCATGGGGCGCAACGAGTACGTCGGGCACAGGCCATGGCGGCAGCGTAGCCCGCAGCGCCCCACTGCCCGACGGCGCGATGATCAGCCTTCGTGGCGCTCGTGGGCGTTCAGCACGGCGCGCAACGCAGCAGTGATCGTGCTGGGGTCGCGGCCCACGCCCCACACGATCGTGCCGCCGGCGTGCTTGGTCTCCACGTAGGCGACGGCGACCGCTTCGCTGCCCTGGCCCAGCGCGTGCTCGGCGTAATCGACCACGTCGAGCGTGGCACCCAGGCCCTCGCGCAGCGCGCGCACGAACGCGTCGATGGGGCCGTTGCCCACGCCGGTGACTGTGCTGAGCTCGCCGTCGATCACCAGTTGGGCGGTGATGGTGGTGGTTCCGGTGGCGCTGTCGCTACGCAGCTCGTGGCTGTTCAGGCGCATCCGCGGCTCGTCCGGCAAGTACTCCTGCTGGAACGCGTCCCACATCACCAGCGGGCTGATCTCGGTGCCGGTGTCTTCCGTGATGTGCTGGATCGTCTTGGAGAACTCGATCTGCAGGCGGCGTGGCAGGTCGAAGCCGTGCTCGGTCTTCATCAGGTAGGCGACGCCACCCTTGCCGCTCTGGCTGTTCACACGGATGACGGCTTCGTACGTGCGGCCGAGGTGCTTGGGGTCCAGCGGCAGGTAGGGCACGCCCCACGTGGGTGCCACGCCGCCGGCCGCGGCGGTCTTGCGGTCGAGGGCGTCGAAGCCCTTCTTGATCGCGTCCTGGTGGCTGCCGCTGAACGCGGTGTACACCAGATCGCCCACCCACGGGTGCCGCGGCCCCACCGGCAGGCGGTTGCAGTACTCGGCCACGCGGCGCAGGGCGTCGATGTCGCCGATGTCGAGCTGCGGGTCGACGCCGTTCACCATCAGGTTGATCGCCAGGTTGACGATGTCGACGTTGCCGGTGCGCTCGCCGTTGCCGAACAGGGTGCCTTCCACCCGGTCGGCGCCGGCCAGCAGCGCCAGCTCGGCGGCAGCGGTGGCCGTGCCGCGGTCGTTGTGTGGGTGCAGGCTGATGACCACGCTGTCGCGGTTGCGGATGTGGCGGCCGAACCACTCGATCACGTCGGCGTACACGTTTGGTGTGTAGCACTCGACGGTGGCAGGGAGGTTCAGGATCAGCGGGCGTTCGGGGGTCGGCTCGATCACGTCCATCACGGCGTGGCACACCTCGATCGCGAACTCGGGCTCGGTGAGCGTGAAGCTCTCCGGCGAGTACTCGTAACGGATGTGTGTGCCGGGCAAGGTGTCTTCCAGCTTCTTGCACAGCCGCGCCCCGTTCACCGCGATGTCGATGATGCCGGCCTTGTCCAGCCCGAACACCACCTCGCGCTGCAGCGGGTTGGTGGAGTTGTAGAAGTGCACGATCGCCTGCTGGGCGCCCTGGAGGGCTTCGTACGTGCGCTCGATCAGCTCCTGCCGGCACTGCACCAGCACCTGCACGGTCACGTCGTCGGGGATCAGTTCCTCGTCGATCAGTTGGCGGCAGAAGTCGAAGTCGGGCTGGCTGGCTGAGGGGAAGCCGATCTCGATCTCCTTGAAGCCCATCTTCACCAGCGTGTCGAACATGCGCCGCTTGCGCTGCGGGTCCATCGGGTCGATGAGGGCCTGGTTGCCGTCGCGCAGGTCGACGCTGCACCACCGCGGGGCCTGTTCGTGCACCTGGTTCGGCCAGGTGCGGTCGCGGAGCACCACGGGGATGAACCGCTCGTAGCGGGCGGCGGGCATCGAGCGGGTGGGAGTCGGTTGCGGCGTCATGTCGTTGGTGTCCTTGGAGAAGTGTGAGCTTGCGAGGGGAGTGCGGTGGCCGGAAAAAGCAAGAAGCCCCGGCCGATTCGGCTGGGGCGGTTGCGGGCAAGCGCGGAGTATGTGGCGCTTGCCCTACAGAAGAAGCAGGAGGCCACGGGTGCGAGTCACGGCGACAAGTCTGCCTGGAGCGGGAAGACTTGTCAACGTCAGAACGGTTCCGGCGGCGACGACGGCGCCGCATGTCCCCTGCGGGAATCTGCACTTCGCGTGACGGCTAGCATCGCCGTGCGGTCGGCGTCCGGCCGCGGAGGGGATCGCCCGAGATGCTTCGTCGTCGTGCTCCGGACTCGCCTCGTACCGCTGCGTCGGCGTTGGTCATCCTGCTGGTCGCGGCGCTCGCGGGATGCTCCAACACTGCGGGCGGCCCGACCCCGGGTGACACGGGCGCCGCCACCTCGGATGTCACCGGGCCGACATCGTCGCCGGGCACGGCTCCGGGCCTCAGCGATTCGGCCGCGCGAGACCTGCTCGCGCAGTACGACCCCGGTGCCGCGGCCGAGCTCGACGAGCTCGCGCTGCATCGCCGCGACCCGTCGCTGCTGGCCGCGGCGCGAGACGCGATCGAGGCCGGAGCGACAGGTGGCCAGCGGTGGGCTGCCGTCTACGTCTGGGTCAACGAGGGAGACGACTCGGCGCCGCTCCTGACGCTGCTGACGGCCGACGACGCAGAGATCAGGTTGATGGCCGCGATCGGGTTGCTGGCACGCGGGCGCAGCGAAGGCTTCCCGCCGCTGCTCGACTTGCTCGTCGACGACAGCGAGACGAGCGGAGTGCCACCGGTGCTCGTCTGGCAGCGAGCGGCAACGGCGTTGGCGCGCTACACCGCCGTGAGCGAGTTGGGGCCACAACTCGACGGCGACGCCGCCAGCCGCCAGGCCGCACGCAACGCTTGGCAGGCGTGGTTCGATGAGCACGCCGCAACGCTGACCTTCGACACCGGGGAGGGCCTGTGGCGCGCCGCCTGACCACCGCCGCCCGCCCGGTCGTGGTCGCCGCGCTGCTCGCGACGCTGACGCTCGCGCCCGTTGTCGTCTCCGGCGCCGCAGCGGTCCCGCCGCAGGCAGCGCGTCAGGCGGTGTCCGCCCGCCCCGCCGTCACCTGGCAGGTGGACCACGCGTCCAGGACGATCACCGTCACGGTGAACATCGCAGTGTTCGTCGAGCGGCAGCCCACCGAGCCGCGAGCACTCGAGTCCCTCGCCGCTGCCGCGGCGCGGATCGAGGCCGACATCCGCAGCACCTGGGCGGGGCTCATGTTCAAGTGCTACAGATTCGTGGTCGAGCCGCATGTGCGATCAGCGTCCGGGCCCGACGATGTGGAGGCGACAGAGTTCGGGGTGCAGCTCGATACCGGGATCTACCCTGCCGGTGGCGGGCGGACCGGCAGCCAGGCGTTCCGGTCGTTCGTCCGTGGCATTGCCGGCGACGCACACCTGAGCGACGATCCGCAAGATGGCTTGGAGGTGGAAGCAGGGCCGCAGTCGGCCGCCGACCGGTCGGTCTGGGCGTTCATCGCCGATGACGGCACCTATGCCCACGAGTTCGGCCACCTGCTGCTGCTACCCGACGGCTACACGGAGGGTGCGGGGTCGCCGTTGCGCCCGGGCTCCCCGGAGGACCTCATGTTCCGCACCGGCCGGCCGCTGGCGCCCGAGTCGGTGACGAAGATCGTGCGGCTCAGCGGCGAGGTCGACGAGTCGACGATCAAGTGCCCGTTCAGCATCGACCTACCGGAGACCGCGATCGGTCTGCCGACCGGCGTCCCCGGTACGGCGGGCGGCTCGGTCGCATACCACGCCTGGGCGTGCGACTACGACCCACCGAGCAGCGATACCAGGCGGCGCACACCGATCGGGTTCACGGTCGACTTCGTCGGCGCGGCCGGGGCGAACGCCGGGCCATTCGGCTCCGTCGACGGTTCCGCCGTGACTCGCTTCGACGTGCTGATGGCACCCCCGGAGACGGGCGCACAGGCGTTGTTCGTCATCGACCTCGGCACCGGCGGCACGGTGCAGACTCCACTTCGATGGGGCAGCAGCGGCCTGCGGGCCGCTGGCAACGCGTTCCTCACCGCCGGTGGCGAGCAGCTGAACCTCAGCACCGGGGCCGTCGTCAGCGATGGGGCGATCGAATGCGAGTGACTCGTGCCGCCGACCGCCGCTCGCGCACCGAAGGCGCGGCGGGAGTGATCGCCGGCGTGGCTGCCATGGGTCTCGTCGCCTCGTTGAGCCTGGCGCTCGCCGTGGCCGGGGTGCGGGCTGCCGCAGACTCGTCTCCGTCGGATGTCATGCCCGGGGTCGAAGCGCAAGCGGCGATCGCTGCGCTGGCCGTGCCGTCGTGGCCGCAGCCCCTCGGCGGCAGCACGGAGGTCACCGATGTCGCCCACGGATACGCTGCCGGCTGCGACTCGTTGCGCGCCGCGTACCTGGCGGCCGCTGCGCCCGTGCCCGACGGAACGGAGGTGACCGTCGCCGCCGATGGCGGCCTGCGGTTCCACTCGCGCTTCGGCGACTCCGCTGCCTTCGTGAGTGACGACGCCGGCGGGGGGTGCACCTACGAGCTGCGCACGTCGCCGACGTTGGTGATGGCCGGCACTGATGTCGAACTCCTCACTGGCTTCCACACCGTGTCGTGCTTCGAGCCGTTCTCCATCGGCTTCCTGGCGATCATCGAACTGGCGGACCCCGGTGGAGCCCCGCTCACGATCGTGATCGGGCAGGGCGACGTGCTGGGTGGCAGCGATGCGCCCCAGCCGTTCACGTACGTGTCCGCGCCGGCCACTGCGGCCGAGATGGTGGCGTCCAACGCCGAGGTCCCAGGTGTCTCCACGATCGAGGGCCTCTCAGGTACGTACGACAACGCCACCGGCAGCGGAATCGTGCACGGCGAGGGCACGAACGGCCCGATCGACATCTCGTTCCAGTGCACGGTCACGAACTTCCAGATCCCGGGCTTGTGAACGACACCCTGGATGGCGGTGCTGCAGGCGCAAGAGCCGGGCTCGCTGTCGCGTCGGTCAGCCGTCGACGAGGAAGTTGGTGAACTGCCACGGGTCGGTGACGTCGACGTGCTGGGCCTCGTTGCTGAAGTTGGCGAA
>JAUSLQ010000152.1 GCA_030645675.1 Actinomycetota bacterium
TCAGGTGGCGCGCGGCGACGCCGTGGTGCGCGCCGCCCAGTGGCGGCCCACCCAACGCTTCGACGCCACGCTGACCGTGCTGCCGGCGTTGACCCACCAGGTGTCGCGCCGCGGTGCCTACATGGCCTACATCGGTTCCGGCGAGCTCCCGGTGAAGCTGCGCGTGATCGGCCACGAGGCCATCCGGCCGGGCACCGACGGGGTGGTTCGACTGCACCTGGCCCGCCCGCTGCCGCTGCTGCCTGGCGACCGGTTCGTGCTGCGCGAGACGGGCCGCGACGAAACGGTGGGCGGCGGCGAGGTGCTCGACGTGGCACCCGTGCTACCGGCGTCGAAGGCCCGGCCCGACCGCAGCGTCGACCGCCTGGTCGCCGAGCGCGGCTGGGTGGGCACCGACGAGCTGCTGGCGCTGACCGGCGAAGAACGCACTCCCACGCTGGGCCGTTGGGTGGTGGCGCCCGACGCCCTCGCGGTCACCGAACAGTCGCTGCGCGACCGCATCGCGGCCACTGCGGCGCTGCCGGGCGACCTGGGGCTGGAGCTGGCCACGCTGGACGAGCGCGAGCGGGCGGTGGTCGCCACGCTCACCGGCGTGGCGGTGGAGGCCGGCCGGGCACGCTCGGTGCAGGCACGCGATCCGCTGGCCGAGCACCCGTTCGTGGCCGCGTTGCTGGCCGGTGGGGTGACCCCACCCGACGCCGTGGACGTGGACCGTGCGCAGTTGCGCGAGATGGTGCGCCGCAAGCTGGTGGTGGAACGCGACGGCATCTGGTTCCACGCCGACGCAGTGGATCAAGCGGCGCGCACCGCCGCCCAGCTGCTGCAGGCCGAGCCCACCGGGTTCACGATGGCGCAGTTCCGCGACGCACTGGGTGCAAGCCGCAAGTACGCGCTGCCGTTGGCCAACGAGCTCGATGCGCGCGGCATCACCCGCCGCCGCGACGACCTGCGCATCGCCGGGCCGAAGCTGCCCGAGCCACCCCGGGCCTGAGCCCTACGGCGCGTCCTGGTCCCAGACGCTCTCGGCGCCGCTGTGGCCGGTGAGGGTCACCGACACCGTGGCCACCACGCCGGACAGCACCACCAGCGAGGCCAGCACGACGCCGACCAGCCGCGGCTTGCGCACGACAGCCGTGGCCTTCTCCGCGCCCACCCGCGCCTGCCAGCGCGAGAACAGCAGCCAGCCGAGCATCAGCAGGAAGAACAGGCCGGCGAACAACTTCACGCTGTCGCCCATCTCGGCGTGGTCGCGCAACGTCGCAGAGATGGTTTCGCCCGCTTCGATGCGGGTCTCTTCCAGATCCTCGCCACTGCTCGCGGCCAGCACCGAGCCGAGGAACCCCACGCCGGCCAGGACGGTGACCACCAGGCCATGGGCCTGCAGCCAGCGGGGCCGCACGACCAGCAGGAGTGCACCGATGGCGGCCAGCGGCACGATCACGACGGGTACGTGCACGAGCAGCGGGTGGGCGGTGATCCCGCCGAGTGATTCGAGCATCACAAGCCCTTCAGGTAGGAGATGAGTTCGGTGACCTGCGCGTCGGAGAGCCCGCCGAACCCCGGCATCTCCCCCTTGCCGTAGGCGATGGCCATGCGCAGCGGCTGGTCACCCAGGCTGGCCAGACGGACCGTGTCGAGCTTCGGCGTCGAGCCCTTGCCCTGCCCGCTCGAGCCGTGGCAGCGGGCACAGGACTTCGTGTACAGCGCCGCGCCAGGAGGGCCGTTGACGACGGCCGGCGCTTGGGGGGCCGGCGTGGCGGTGCTGTTGGTGGTAGGGGTACCGCAGCCCACCAGCACCACGACTGTGGTGGCCATGACGAGCAGCACGGGGAACGCGTGAAAGGCCAACGATGACGCGAACCAACGGCGGAGGCGTGACATGCCTACATGCTCGTACCCCCAGGGGTATCCCTCCTAGGGACCTTGGTCACGCCGGGCACCGGTGTGACGAAGGTCCCAGCACGGCGCGCCGTCACACGAACCGGCGCCGAGGTTCACCCTTCCGCGGTACGGCGGCGCGATGACAGGCTCTGCACACGGCGCAGGCCCTTGCGCTTCGGCGCCGCCACCTGCTGCTCCAGCGCGCGGGCCGCCTGGGCCACGCGTACGTCGTTGGTGATCACCTCGCCGAAGTGCTCGGGGTCGGCCAGCAGCCAGCTGTGCGAGCCTTCCACCACCGTGCCCTGCACACCCGAGGCGATGCACAGCGCTTCGAACGACTCGCGGGGGATGATGCCGTCGCGGGTGCCCCAGATGATGCTGATCGACAGGCCGCTGTCGCGCAGCGCCTCCAGCTCTTGGCGCAGATCCGCGCGGCGTGCCAAGCCGGCCACCTTCACGATCGCCCGCGGGTTGCGCAGCAGGTTGGGCAGCAGGTCTTCCACCACGACCGGTAGCACGCGCGTGGCCTGGCGGATGGGCCACACGTCGCCGGGGAAGTGCAGCCCCCAGTCCCACAGCGGCCGCTCGGAGATGCTTCGCAGGCCACCCCCGCTGCGCCACGACGAGCCGCCGACCGAGTTCACCAGCACCAAGCTGCGCACCCGGTCGCGGTGGTCGTGGGCGAAGTGGATCGACACGCCACCACCGAACGAGTGCCCCACCACCACGGCCGGCTCGTCGACGTCGACCGCGACCAGGAAGTCGGCCAGCCACTGGGCGTAGCCGTGGATGGAGAACGCGTCGCCGGGCAGCTGGGCCGTGCCGCCGAAGCCGGGCAGCGACGGGGCGATGACCCGGCAGCCCTGGGCGGCGATGGTGGCGATCACGTCGCGGTAGGTGTGCTGGGCAAGTGCCCAGCCGTGCAGCAGCACCACCGGCATGCCCTCGCCGGCGACGCTGTACCCCGCCGTGCGGCCCTGCACGAACGTGCGCCGATCCACCACCGTGATACCCGTCATCGGGGTCGCGCCTGCACCGCAGCCCTACTTGGCCCGGCGTTCGCGGTAGTCGCGTGCCGCGCCCTCCAACGGTTCGACCTCCAGCGTCACGCCGTCGATGGCCACCACCCGCAGCTCGGCGCCGGCCACCAGCGGCGTGGCCCGGTTGGTGCGAGCCCGCCACTTGGCGGCGCCCACTTGGGCAACGCCCTCCGGGTCAATGGCGCCGATGGCGACACCCGCCGAACCGATCATCCAGTCGCGGCCGATCGTGGGGGTGGCGAATCGGGTGCGCACCATCGACGGCATGCCGACCACGAACGTCAGCAGCACGCCCGCGACGCCGACGAACAGGGTGATCCAGCTCAGCCGCAGGTCGGTGCCGGGCAACGGCTCGTACAGGAACCACGAGCCGAGCACGAACAGCACCGCCCCCACACCGGTCCAGAACCGTGGGATGCCCACCTGCACGTCGATCGCGAAGGCCAGCATCGCCAGCACCAGCAGCGCGATCGCGGCCGGGCGGGTGGGCAGCGCGGAGAAGCCGAAGCAGCCGAAGATGGCGAGCACTGCGCCGACGAAGCCGGCCACGCCGACGCCGGCGGTGAAGAACTCGAAGATCAGCAGGCAGCAGCCGATGACGAAGAACAGGAAGGCCATCGGCGGGCTGGCGATGGTGTGGAACATCTCCTCGATGAGGCCCAGGCTGGAGAACCGCACGAGAGTGGCGGTGAGCTCGGTGTCGCCCTGATCGTTGAGCTGCTCGGTCACCGTGTCGAGCACGGTGCCGTCATTCAGCTGCACGCCATCCATGATGGCCAGCATGCTGCGCACGGTGGGCACGCCTTCGTCCTCGATCTCGGTGGGTCGCAGGACGCCCAGCGTGCGGGCCTCGGCGAACGACAGCGAGCCGTTGCGCAGCTGGTCGGCGCCGGCGCCAAGATCGACCTGCTGCTCGCCGGCCAGCGGCAGCAGTGGGCCGGTGTAGCCCAGGCGGCTGCCGGGCACCATGGCGGTCACGTCGGCCACGCCGAACAGCTGGGCCGGCAGGCCGTACACGTGGTCGTCGCGCGACGGGCCCACCCAGATGCCGATGGCCACCTTGGCGTCGGCCACCTTCTGCAGCAGACGCGTCATCTCCGCCTCGCTGACGATCGCGCCACCGCTGCTGAGCTGCAGGATCAGCGCCTGCGACCCGGAGGCCTCGCTCTCGTCGATGGCGTCCTCGATCGACTGCACCGTCACGGGGTCGAACAGACCGGAGACCTGCAGGACGTCGACCGGCGCGAGATCGGGCGCGACACCGCCCTCGCCGCTGGCGGCGGGGGCCTGGGTGGACGGCGGATCGGTGGGCACGGTGCCTGCGGCACCCGCCGTCGACCCGAGCAACGACAGCCCGACCAGCCCCGCGAACGGGGCAATGAGAAGGGTGATCGCTAACCTGCGCACAAGTGCCTCCGAAGAGCGTGGATCCGCTGCAGTTCCTCACCACCGCCGGTGTTGCCGTCGTAGCCGGCAAGGGTGGCGTTGGGAAGACCACGGTAACCGCGGTCTTGGCGCGTGCGGCAATCCGTCGCGGACTTCGCGTGCTGGTCGTGGAGCTCGACGGGAAGCCCACGTTGGGCCGCCTGTTGCCCGGCGTGGCGGTGCAGCAGCTGTCCGCGTCGGCTGCTCTGGCGGAGTACCTCGACACCCACGGGCTGTCGCGCGTCACCCGGCGGCTGGCCTCGCGTGGCATCATCGACGTGGTCGCCACCGCCTCGCCCGGCATCGACGACATCGTCGTGCTGGGCAAGATCAAGCAGCTCGAACGCAGCGGCCTGTACGACCTGGTGGTGGTCGACGGGCCGGCCGCGGGGCACGCGATCACGTTCCTGTTGGCCGCCAAGAGCCTGCTCTCCTCGGTGCGCGGTGGCCCCATCCACACCCAGGCCACCGACGTCGCGGAGATGCTGGCCGACCCCACCCGCTGCCAGGTGGTGCTGGTCACCCTGCCCGAGGCCACGCCCGTGAACGAGGCGGTGGAGACGGCCTACGCCCTGGAAGAGCGGGTGGGTGTGCACTTGGCCCCGGTCGTGGTGAACGCGGTGGACAGCGGCCCCGGGCTGCCGGCCGACGAGGCGCCCGAGGGCAGCCCGATGCGCCTGGCGGCCGAGTTCCGCAACGCCCGCCGCGCGGTGCACGAGACCGAATGCATCCGTCTCGGCGACGAACTGGCGCTGCCGCAGCTGGTGCTGCCGATCGTCGCCGGCTCGCAGCTGACGGCCGAATCCATCGACGCACTGGCCGACGAGTGGGCACCGCGATGAGCGCCGCTGCGGGCCACACCCCCAGCCCGTCGTCGGGCCCGGCGACCGGCGCCACGCCAGACACGGCGCCCGGCGCCACGCCAGACACGGCGCCCGGCCCCGCGGCAGACACGGGCCCCACGCTGGCTCACCACCTGGCCACCGCCGAGGTGCTGGTGTGCTGCGGCAGCGGCGGCGTGGGCAAGACCACCTCGGCTGCTGCCCTGGGCCTGGAGGCCTGCCGGCTGGGCCGGCGGGCGGTGGTCGTCACCATCGACCCCGCCAAGCGGCTTGCCGACGCGTTGGGCGTGCCCGGCGGGCTGGGCAACGACCCAGTGCAGTTGCAGGTGCCCGGCGACGGCCAGCTGTGGGCGCCGATGCTCGACACGGCCACCACCTTCGACGGCCTGGTGCGGGCCAACGCGGCCGATGCCGAGCAGGCCGAGCGCATCCTCGCCAACGGCTTCTACCGCAACGTGGCCGGGTCGCTCAGTGGCACCCAGGAGTACATGGCGGCCGAGCGCCTGCACGCGCTGCACAACGACCCGCGGTTCGACCTGGTCATCGTCGACACCCCGCCCACACGCAATGCACTCGACTTCCTGGATGCACCGGGCACCATCGCCAAGTTCATCGACCACCCTCTGTTCAAGCTGCTGATGATGCCCACGCGGCGCGGCATGAAGGTGCTGAACCTCGCGGCCCAGCCACTGCTGCGCACGATCGGCAGGGTGGTGGGCGGCGACGTGCTGGCCGATGCGGTCGCGTTCTTCCAGGCCTTCGCCGGCATGGAGACCGGGTTCCGCCGCCGGGCCGACGAGGTGACCGCGCTGCTGAGCAGCGACGTCACCCGCTTCGTGCTGGTGGCCTCGCCGCGGGCCGACACCATCGAGGAGGCCTGCTACTTCGCCAGCCGCCTGGCCGCCAGCCGGCTGGAGGTGGGCGCCGTGGTGGTCAACCGGTGCACGCCCACGTTCGGCCCGCCGCCCGCCCGCCGGCCGCGAGCCGCCGCCAGGGCCGCGCTGTACGACAACCTGCTGGAGCTGCGCACCAACGCCGGCGTCGAGCGCGAGCAGGCGGCCGCGCTGCTGCAGGCCACCGGCGTGCCTGCGGGAACGCACACCACCTGGGTGCCCACCCTGCCCGGCGACGTGCACACGCTGGATGCCCTGGCCACCATCCGCGGCCTGCTGTTCGACTGATCGCGGCACGGTCGATCGCCGCGTGCCGGCTGGGTCGCGGGATGCGGAAGACCGTGGTCACGGCACCCGTGACGTACGTCTTTCACTCGACCACGTGCACCGCTCGCACGGGTGGGGCTTCTTGCCACCTGCCCGCACCCGGTAACGTCGTGCCGTGCACATTCTCGTCGCCACCGATGCCGACTACGTCGTCAACGACGTCACCGCCGCGCTCGGCGGCCCCGACGTGTCGTTCACCATCTGCCGCGAAGGCCGCGCGGTCAGCGGGGTGGTGAACCAGCGCACCCCCGATCTGTGCATCCTCGACCTGCAGATCGGCTCGAAGGGTGGCATGGCCGTCACGATGGACCTGCGCCTCGACGAGAGCTCGGGCAACGCCCCCACCGTCAAGGTGCTGATGTTGCTCGATCGCCAGGCCGACGTGCACCTGGCCAAGCGGTCGGCCGCCGACGGGTGGCTGGTGAAGCCGTTCGATCCGCTGATGTTGAAGCGGGCCGTGAACGCCGTGCTGCACGGGCCGCCCGCCCCGCCCGCCGTCACTGACCCGGGCGACACACACGACACGGCGGAAACAGAAACCGTTGAGGAAGAGGCACCGGTCGCCGGGTAGCATCTTCCCTCGCTACGGGGTGTAGCGCAGCTTGGTTAGCGCGCCACGTTCGGGACGTGGAGGCCGGAAGTTCAAATCTTCTCACCCCGACCAAACGGTCGACCGCAAGGTCGGCCGTTTCGGCTTTCACGGGTGGGCCTCCTCACGTGGGCCTCTTCACGTGGGCCTCTTCAGGGGTGGCCGTTCAGGGGCAGGTGCACGGCAAGGTGGCACAGCGTGGGCAGCCGGCGGCGTAGCGCTGCACGGCCGCCGTCAGGTCGACGCCCATCTGGTTGGCCAGCGTGGCCACCCATGCGATCACGTCGCCGAACTCGTGCACCTGCTGGTCGTGGTTGCCCTTGCGTACGGCCTGCGCCAGCTCGCCGACCTCCTCGGCCAGCCATGCCACCGTGGCCGGCACCCCGCGCGCACGATCGCGCTCGCCGAAGGTGCGCTCGATCACGTCTTGCAGTGCGGCCAGATCCATCCCCTGTTTCTATCCCGGCACCTGTGCCATTCACCGCTCGGCCCTGCTGCGATGTGCCAGACTCCCCGCGTGAACATGCCGCCGCCTCCGCCACCGTCCGGTCCCTTCCCCACGCCCCCGTCCGGGTCGTTCCCCACGCCCCCGCCCGGCTACGTGCCGTACGGCGCCGGCGCCCAGATGGGTGCGGTGAAGCCGTCCAAGGGCCTCAGCAAGGCGATGATCATCCTGTACGGGTGCGCCACCGCGGCCGGCCTGATCACCACCTTCGGCTTCTTCAAGCGCAAGGGCATCGTCGACGATTACCAGGCCGGCGACTTCGGTGTCGACCTCAAGGGCGCCGACTCCCTCATCGGTGGCGGCGTGATCCTGCAGTTCATGCTGGTGCTGTCGTCAGCCATCGTCACCTGCCTGTGGGCTCGGCGCATCGCCTCGAACGCGCAGGCGCGCGGTGTCGCCGGCCTCAGCCCCGGCCTCGCGGCCGGCGGCTGGTTCATCCCGTTCGGCTGGTACGTCATCGGCTTCAACCAGCTTCGCAAGTCGGCTGCCGGGGTCGGGGGCGCCACCAAGAACCTCGCCATCTGGCAGGGCCTGTTCATCGCGCAGTCGTTGCTCGGCTTCTACAACCTTCGCGGCGACGACGTGTACGTCAACGACAGCGACGCACCGTCGCGGTTGCGCAACCAGGGCATCGTTGCGCTCGTCGGGGTCCTCTTCTACCTCGGCGCCACTCTGTTCGCCTCCAAGGCGGCCAAGGACATCGACGGCGCGGTCACCGGCGGCTGACCCACCTCTCTACGCACGACGCCCCTGCTCGGTGCATCCGGGCAGGGGCGTTGTTCGTTTTCTGCAGGCAGCCCGCAGACGCAGGCCCGATGGGTCAGAGCAGCAGTTCGGCGATCTGCACTGCGTTCAGCGCGGCGCCCTTGCGCAGGTTGTCGTTGCTGAGGAACAGCACCAGGCCGCGACCGTCGTCGACCGAGGTGTCCTGGCGGATGCGGCCCACGTAGGCGGGGTCTTTGCCGGCGGCCTCCAGGGGGGTCGGCACGTCGAGCAACTGCACGCCGGGGGCGGCGGCCAGCAGCTCCTTCGCCCGCTCGACCGTGATGGAGCGCTGGAACTCGGCGTTGATGCTGAGCGAGTGCCCGGTGAACACCGGCACGCGCACGCAGGTGCCGCTGACCCGCAGGTTGGGGATGCCCAGGATCTTGCGCGTCTCGTTGCGCAGCTTCTGCTCTTCGTCGGTCTCCAGCGAGCCGTCGTCGACGTACTTGCCGGCGTACGGCAGCACGTTGAAAGCGATCGGCTTGCTGAACTTCGACGGCGCCGGGTACACCACGGCCTCGCCGTCGTACGCCAGCAGGCGAGCAGAACCGACCACTTCGCGGGCCTGCTTGTCGAGCTCGTCGACACCGGCCAGGCCGCCGCCGCTGACCGCCTGATAGGTGGCGGCGATCAGGCGCACCAGCCCGGCTTCGTCGTGCAGCGGCTTCAGCACCGGCATCGCGGCCATGGTGGTGCAGTTGGGGTTGGCGATGATGCCCTTGCGCGCGTTGGCCACCTCCTCCGGGTTCACCTCGCTGACGATCAGCGGCACATCGGGGTCCATCCGCCAGGCCGACGAGTTGTCGATGACGGTGACACCGGCAGCGGCGAACTTCGGCGCCAGCTCTCTCGAGCTGGTGGCGCCGGCGGAGAACAGCGCCACGTCGAGGCCCGACGGATCGGCGGTAGACGCGTCTTCCACGGTGATGTCGACGCCCTGCCACGGCAGGGTGGTGCCGGCGCTGCGGGCCGACGCGAAGTAACGGATCTCGGACACGGGGAAGTTGCGCTCGGCCAGGATGGAGCGCATTGCAGCGCCCACCTGGCCGGTGGCACCGACGACGCCAATTCTCATGGCGACAAGGCTAACGGTGGCACCCCGGGCCACGGTCGGAAATAACGCTCCGGGTCGCGCCACGGCTGAACCACGGCTTTCACCGCGTGCGAGGCGACCACCTCACGTACGGGTGAACACCGCCGCTTCGTCGCCGGAGAAGTCGCCGACGGCGAACGTCAGCGTGTTGCCGCTGAGCTGGGCATTGGCCCGCCCCGCGCCGCCGAAGGAGAATGCGATGTTGGTGCCCGACTGCGTCCACTGGAACGGGACGGGGTCGCTACCTTCCTGGGTGATCACACCGTTGCCGCCGGCGGACAGCACGATGGTGCCTTCCTCCGGATGGGTGTAGGTGCCGACCGCGCCCCCGCCGCCTCCGCTGCTGTCGTCGCTGCACGCCACCATCAGCGAGGTGGCCAGCAGCAGCATGAAGGAAACGGCCAGTGCGCGTGGCCGGCGGTCGTGTGCGTTCATCGTGGGTTCTCCTCACTCGTCCCGTGCCGGTGCGCACGGTGTGCGGGAACACTAGGGGGTGCTGGAAGAGGCCGAGGCGCGGGTCGACAATCGACGGGGTCGGATGGCGCGGCTCTCGACGCGGGCCGGCTCAGCGCACTTCGGCGACGAGCCACCAGTGGCTGCGGTGCACACCCTCGAAGGTACGGTCGCCGACGCCGGGAAGGTTGAAGCTGCGTCGCTTCGGTGAGCGGTAGATGCGCACGTCGGTGAGTGATTCGCCGAGGGCGGCCAGCACCTCGGTGGGGGCCAACCGGTTGGCCTGCCAGCCGAGGCGGGCAGTCAGCCGCCGCTGGGCGATGATCGGCCCGACGCGCGGCAACCGCCACGTGGCGCGTACCAGCTTGCCGGTGGGCCACAGAACAGCGTCTTGGGCAACCCAGGTGCGGAAGTTCAGCGCGATGTGGCCGCCAGCGCGAGTGACCCGCACGGCCTCTCGGGCCAGCGCCAGCCCGTCGTCGTGATGGCAGTGCTGCAACGTGATGTAGCTGAACACCAGGTCGGCCGCGTCGTCGGGCAGCGCCAGCGTGCGCCCGTCGGCCACGTGGCAGGTCTGCAGCCGGTCGGGCTGGCCGAACTGGGCCACCGTCTCGCGGCACCGCTCCAGGAACGCGGCGTCGAGATCGCAGGCCACCACCTTCTGGAACCAGCGGGTGAAGCTGGCGGTCATGCGGCCGATGCCGCTGCCGATCTCCACGATCGTCTGGTGCAGCACCCGCTCGTCCATCAGCCCGAAGGCCTGCAGGTAGGCGACGGTCTCGTTGTCGCCGGTGGCGACGAAGTCGGCCAGGCTGAGATCGCTGCCGGTCTGGTTGTTGAACACCCAGCCGGTTTCGCGCACCACGTCGTCGGCGGAGTGCTCGCTTTCGGAGGCGGAACCGGCGGCCTTCCAGGGCACGTGTTGTCGGCGGCGAGTCATGAAGACCCCAGTGTGCCAGGCCGCAGGGCGCGGATCATGGCAGGTGGCAGTGTGCCATCCGTTACGTCGTGCGAGGTGAGGGGCTATTTGCGCTCGGGCAGGGGGGCCGAGTAGGCCTGCCCGGAGTCCAGCCCGAACGCGGTGTGCAGTGCACGCGAAGCCCGCTCGAGGTCGGCCGCCGACGTCACCACGCTGATGCGGATGGTGCTCGTGCTGATCATCTCGATGTTGACACCCTCGTCGGCGAGCGTGCGGAACATCTTGGCGGCAATGCCCGGGCTGGTCTTCATGCCCGCGCCGACGAGGCTGATCTTGGCGATCTCCGCATCGTGTTCGACCCCTGCGGCACCGATCTCGGCGGCAACGCGGGCGACGATGGATTCGGCGGTCGCCTTGTCGGCCTTCGGCATCGTGAAGCTGATGTCGGTGGTGCCGTCGTGGCTGGTGTTCTGCACGATCATGTCGACGTTGACGTTGGCCGCGGCCAGCGGCTCGAACAGGGCGGCAGAGATGCCCGGGCGGTCGGGCACGGCGACGACGGTGACCTTCGCCTCGCTCGTGTCGGTGACGACGCCGGAGATGATGGGATCTTCCATGTTGGGCTCCTGTGACGTGACCCACGTGCCGTGCTCCCAGGTGAAGGCGGAGCGGACGTGGATGGGAACGTTGTGGTTGCGGGCGAACTCGACGCTGCGCAGGGCCAGCACCTTGCTGCCGGCGCCGGCCATCTCCAGCATCTCGTCGAAGTTGACGTGCTGCAGCTTGCGGGCCTGGGGCACGATGCGCGGGTCGGCGGTGAACACGCCGGTGACATCGGTGTAGATCTCGCAGGCGTCGGCGTTCAGCGCCGCCGCCAGCGCGACGGCAGTGGTATCGCTGCCACCGCGGCCGAGGGAGGTGATCTCCTTGTCGGTGCTGATGCCCTGGAAGCCGGCCACCACGCAGACCTTGCCCTGCGCCAGCGCCTCGCGCACGCGGTCGCCCTTCACCTCGAGGATCTTCGCCTTCAGGTGCACCGTGTCGGTGATGATGCCGGCCTGGCTGCCGGTGAAGCTCTTCGCCTCGATGCCGAGGTCGGCCAGGGCCATGCACAGCAGAGCCATGCTGACGCGCTCGCCGGTGGTGATGAGCATGTCCATCTCGCGACCCGGCTGGGTCTTCGACACGTCGTTGGCCAGCTTGATGAGGTTGTCGGTGGCTTTGCCCATCGCGCTGGGCACGACGACGACGTCGTTGCCGTGCCGCTTGGTGAACGCGATGTTCTCCGCCACGGCTCGCATTCGGTCGGGGTCTGCGACGGACGTACCGCCATACTTCTGCACAATCAGGGCCACGGGTGCAACAGGATACCGAGGTAACCGGTGCTGCGGCCTGTCCTTTGCAGACAGGGATAGCGTCGAGCGTCGTGCTGCACCGGGCCCTCGACCAGAGCTACTCCACGGAAGTGCGGCACCGCCTCACCCTGCTCGTGGCGGCGCGCACCGCGGCCAACGCCTGCTTCCGGTTCGCCCCACCGTTCCTGGCCACCATCGCCAGCGGCCTCGGGGTGCCCCTCGAGCGCATGGGCATCGCGCTGGCCATCAGCGAGCTGTCCGGCCTGTTCTCCACGTTCACCGGCTCCGTCGGCGAGCGCATGCACCGGCGCACGGCGATGGCCACGGGCCTGGCCGGCACGGCCATCGCCACCGGCGGCGCGGCGGCCAGCCCCAACATGTGGGTTTTCTGCGCGGCGCTGGTGCTGCTGGCGCAGAGCAAGGTGCTGTTCGACCTGGGCCTGGGCGCCTGGGTGTCGGACCGCGTGCCGTACGCCCAGCGCGGCCGGGTGATGGGCCTCACCGAGACCTCGTGGGCACTGGGCCTGCTGCTGGGGGTGACGGCCATGGGCCTGGTGACGGCGGCGACCAACTGGCGCGTGGGCTACGCGCTGGGCGCCACTGCCGTGCTGGCGATGGCCGGCCTGGTGGCGCGCACCGTGGGCGCCGACCCCGCTGCGCACGAGCACCACGCCCGAACGGCGCCCACGGGCGCGAAGGTGGCGCCCCGATCGTGGAGGTTGGTGGTCGGCGCGTTCTGCCTGATGGGTTCCACGCAGATGCTGTTCGTCACGTTCGGCAGCTGGCTGAAGGACCATTACGGCATGACCGCCGCCGGCGTCAGCGCGGTCGTGTTCGGCCTGGGCTTCTGCGAGCTGTTCTCGTCGCTGTCGGCCGCCCGCTTCACCGACCACTGGGGCAAGGCCCGGTCGGCAGCGATCGGCGCGGGCGTGATGATGCCGGCGGCGCTGATCCTCTCCGTCGTGCACGGCCACTTGTGGATCGCGTTGCCGATGCTGGTGATCGCGATCGCAGCCTTCGAGTTCGCGATCGTCAGCACCATCCCGCTGGGCAGCGAGCTCGTGCGCGACAACCCGGCACGAGGCATCGCCATCCTGTTCACGGCGGGCACGCTCGGCCGCGCCGCGATGTCCATCCCGGCCACCCGCCTGTACGAGCGGCATGGCATGGCGTGGCCCGCGCTGGGCTGCGCTGCACTGGCCGGCCTGGCCGTGGTGGCGGTGCTCAGCTACGGCGACACTGCGCACGGCGACACTGCGCACGGCGACACTGCGCACGGCGACACTGCGCACGGCGACACGGCGCACGGCGACACTGTGCACGGCGACACTGTGCACGGCGACGTCGTACATGGCGACGTCGTCCATGGCGACGCCGTACTCGGTGACAACTGAGCCAAACTCTCGGAGTGCCGTTGACCCTGTTCGCCCATCAGGTGCCGGCAATGGGCCTGAAGGTCGTGCGGCCGAAGTGGTTCGATGGCACGGCACTGTGCATCGGAACGATGACGCCCGACTTCGCGTATGCAGTCAGCGGCTACCTCGACATCGACACCCACGACTGGCCGGGCTTCTGGGCCGTCGACGTACCGCTGGCGATCGTGCTGACCTTCGTCGTTCGCTACAGCACCGCCGGCGTGGCGGCCGCTCACCTGCCCGACCTGGGCGGCTTCCAGCTCTGGTCGTGGCGCGTGCTGCACCGCCGGCCGCCGGCGTGGTGGCGCACGGTCGCCTGCTGCATCATCGGCGCGTTCACCCACGTGGGCATCGACACGTTCACACACACCCGCCGCGCCGGCGCCCGCTGGCTCGGCTACGACGACGTGGTGCTGCACCTCGCCGGCCGCGACGAGCCGCTGGCCAGCGTGTTCCAGTTGCTGGGGCACACGCTGGGCTCGCTGGTCGGACTGTGGCTGCTGTTCTCCATCGGGTCCCGGCGGCTGCTGCAGCGCTGGTACGGCGCCGATGCCGTGGCCCATGCCCGCCACTTCACGCTCACGCGCCGCGCTCGAGTGGTGTTCTGGTCGTGCGCCGCGGCCGGCCTGGCGGCGGGCGTGTGGTGGGGTTTCAACGGTGATTCGGTGGAACGCATCCAGCGTCCCCTGAGTGCCTGCCTGCTGGGCGTGATCGTGGCTGCCGCGCTGCCCGTGTGCCGGCCGGCCGCCGCGCCCGTGCCCCCGCCACGCCCGATCTCAGCCGTCGGCCAACCCCGCTGACCGCTTCGCCTGTGGGGCCGTGCCGCGGCCCGCAGCTGCGGGTGGAGAATCAGCCGCGGTAGCCGTTGGTGATGGGGAGACGGCGGTCCTTGCCGAAGGCCTTGGTACTGACCTTCACACCTGGCGGGCACTGGCGGCGTTTGTACTCGTTGACGTCGACCAGCCGGCAGATGCGCCGCACGAGTGCTTCGTCATGGCCCAGCTCGATGATCTCGGCGGCGGTGCGATCGTCTTCCACGTAGAGGGCGAGGATGGGGTCGAGCACCTCGTACGGCGGCAGGCTCTGGTCGTCGCGCTGGTCGGGCCGCAGCTCGGCCGACGGCGGCTTGGTGATGACGCTCTCGTTGATCGTTTCGCGGCCGTCGCGGCGGTTCACGTAGCGGCACAGGTCGTACACGCGAGTCTTGAGCACGTCCTTGATCACGCCGTAGCCCCCCACGCTGTCGCCGTAGATCGTGAAGTAGCCGACGGCCATCTCGCTCTTGTTGCCGGTGGTCAGCACCATCCAGCCGAACTTGTTGCTCAGCGCCATCAGCGTCGTGCCGCGAATGCGGCTCTGCAGGTTCTCTTCCGTCAGATCCGCGGGCTTGCCGGCGAACGACTCGGCGGTCATGTCGAGGTAGGCGGAGAACGCCGGCTCGATGGCCACCGTGCGGTAGTCGATGCTCAGCTTGGCGGCGAGATCGGCGGCATCCGAGCGAGAGTGGTCGCTGCTGTACCGCGACGGCATCGAGACGCCGTGCACGTGGTCGGCGCCCAACGCATCGACGGCGACGCACGCGACCAGCGTGCTGTCGATGCCGCCGGACAGGCCGATGACCACGTCGGTGAAGCCGTTCTTGTGCACGTAGTCGCGGGTGCCCAGCACCAGCGCGTCGTAGAGCTCGGCGTCGGGCTCGGGCAGCGCTACGAGGCGCGGCGCAGCGGGCGTTGCGTGCACGACGGGCGTGTCGCTGATGGTGACCAACCGCATCTGCTCCTCGGTGCGGCGGCCACGCGGATCCAGCAGGCGCTTGCGGTACACCGGCTCGATGACCACGTCGGTGATCAGCAGCTCTTCCACCATCAGCGCCGCGCGGGCCACCAGCGTGCCTTCGGCGTCGAACACCATGCTGCCGCCGTCGAACACCAGCTCGTCCTGCCCGCACACCTGGTTCACGTAGGCCAGCGCACAGCTGGCATCGGCAGCACGCGTGGCCAGCATGCGCTCGCGGGTGTGCGACTTGCCGGCGTGGTACGGCGAGCCGTTGATGTTGATGTTCAGCTCGGCGCCACCGGCGGCCTGCTGGGCCAGCGGGCCGGTGGGGCTCCAGACGTCTTCGCAGATGCTGATGCCCACCTTCACACCACCGATGACGTACAGCTCGTACGGATCGTTGTCGTCGCCTGGCGTGAAGTAGCGGGCCTCGTCGAACACCGCGTAGTTGGGCAGCAGGCGCTTGCGGTAGGTGCCCACCACCTCGCCGCCGGCGCACACCGCGGCAGCGTTGTAGAGATCGCGGTCGTTGGCCACATAGCCGACCACCGCCGCGCAACGCCGCGTGCGTGCGGCCACCTTGCCCAGTGCCACCAGGTTGTCGGCCACGAAGCCCGGCTTCATCACCAGGTCTTCCGGCGGGTAGCCGGTGATGGCCAGCTCGGGGAAGGCCACGATGTCGCAGCCGGCCGCCTCGGCCTGGTCGTACGCCGCGCAGATCTTGGCGACGTTGCCGTCGAGATCGCCGACCTTCGGATTGATCTGGGCGAGTGCGATGCGCAGCCGTGTCACGCCGTGCAGGCTACTCATCCGCCCCGATCACCCGTCGGAAGCACAGCACTCGGGCCGCACCCGCTCAGAACGTGAGCGGGCCGGCGAAGTAGCCGGTGACATCGACCACCACGTCGGTGGCCATCGAGGCGAAGTACGTCGACGAGCCGCTGCCCAGCATGGTGATCGCCATCGCGCTGCGGGTCTGCCCCGCGGCCGTGGAGTTGCCGTTGCTGACGTCGGGTACCGGTACCAGGCCCGTGGGATAGGCGGTGATGAAGCCGGCCCCGCTGGTCTGCACGATCACGATGTTCTGCGTCACTCCCAGCGCATCCTCGGGCACGGTCGCCGGGTTGGCCGAACCCCAACCACCAGCGGTCAGCCGGCCGAACGCGAGGCCGACACGAGTGTCGACCACCCGCGTGGGCGCCACCGGCACGTAGGTGCCCTGGGTGGCGAGAGCCGAGCCGGAGTCGGTGAACGAACCCAGCACGTCGACGAGCACGTTGGCGGTGGTGCGCAGTCGCAGGTCGATGCTGCCGTCGGCGCCCAGCGGCACCACCACCAGGTTCGCGCGCACGTCGCCGCTGCCGTTGGTGTTCACGTTCGACGAGGTGGGCACCACGCCACCGTGCGGCATCACCACCACGTTGCCACCCGCCGGCCCTGGGCCGGCGAGGCCGGTGACGATCAGCGCCACCGAGATGTTCGCGGCCTCGATGCCGAAGTCGCCACCCACGATCGGCACGTTCACCACGTTGTCCAGCCCGTCGACAGCACGGGTGTAGACGTTGCCGGTGCCCGCCGGGTTGCGGGTGTCGACCGCCCTGACCGGGTTCACCGGCAGGAACCTGCCGGCCTGCGACTGCCCGCCCGCGGTGACATCGAAGAAGCCGAGCACGTCGACGACCAGGTGGGCGGTGACGTTGGTGAAGATGATCACGTTGCCGTCGGCATCGACCGGCACCACCGACGCGTTGGCGGCCACGTTGCCCGCCTGACCGTTGATGTTCGACGACGACGGCCGTGTGGTGCGCGGCTGCCACGCCGCCACATAGCCGTTGGAGCCGGGGCTGATGAACGTGAGGTTCACCAGCGCCGCGCGGTGCGCGCCCTGCGACGCGACCAGGTTGATCAGCCGGCTGGTACCGGCGCGCAGCGGGCCGGTGAGGCCGCCGGCGGAGCGGCTGTCGAACACACGCACCGAGGGGGTGACCGGGGCGAAGGCGAGGTTGCCGGGGGAAGCTGCCGGAGCCGTGTTGTAGGTGACCTTGCGCACCTCACCCAAGGCCGGGCTGACGTAGTACAGCGCCCAGCCGGCGGGCTCCATCACGAACTCGATGTCGGAGACACCCGCCACGCCGGTGACGAACGGGACGTTGTAGTTGGTGTTGCCCACCGCCGGCTTGAAGAAGATCCTGCCCGGGTCGCCGTCGGCGAACAGGTAGCCGCCGTCGTAGGCGCTGCTCCACGCGCCGTTGGGCACGAACGCGCCGCCGGTGATGTAGTCGCCGGTGACACCGTGCTGGTAGTCGGTCAGCGGCTGCGTGTAGCCCAGGTTCCCTGCCGGCGGCATGCACACCGGGTTCTGGCCCTGCGCGCACTGGCCTTCGCGGGCCGGCCAGCCGTAGTTCGCCCCGAGGATGCCGAGGTCGACCTCCTCCCGGGTGCCCTGGCCGACGTCGTTGATGTAGAAGCGGGTGGCACCGGTGTTGGGGTCGAACGCGAACCGCCACGGGTTGCGCAGGCCGTAGGCGAAGATCTCCTGGCACACCGTGGCGGGCGTGCTGGGCGTGTTGCCCCGCACCCGGCAGGTGGCCGTGCTCGGCCCGGTGAACGGGTTGCCCGCGGCTGGCGCGCCCGTGATGCGGTCGATGCGCAGGATCTTGCCGTTCAGCAACGTCGCGTCCTGGGCAGCGTCGTTCTGGCCGGCGCAGCCGCTGTCGTCGCGCGGGTCGCACCCGCCGTCGCCCACCGACACGTACAGGTAGCCGTCGTTGCCGACCGCCACGTCGCCACCGTTGTGGTTGCCGGCCGGCGACCCGATGTTGTCCAGCAGCACCACCTCGCTCGCGTTGGAGATGGTGTTACCGCTCATCGTGAAGCGACTGACGCGGTTCACGCAGCCGCCGGGGGCAGCGGCGCTCACCCGCGTGTAGTAGATGTAGACCAACCCGTTGGCGGTGAACTGCGGGTCGGCGGCGAAGCCCAGCATGCCCCGCTCGCTGGATGCGCAGACCGCCTTGGTCAACGCCGCCGTGGGCAGCAGCACGCCGTTCTGGATGATGCGCACTGCACCGCCCTTCTGCAGCACCACCGCCCGCCCGTCGGGCAGCGCGGTGACGGCGATCGGCGCCGACGACTGGTTGGTGACGAGCGAGTCGGTGAAGCCTGCCACGACCGTGCCCTGTGGTGAAGGTGGCGGTGAAGGTGACGGTGACGGTGAAGGTGACGGTGAAGGTGACGGTGCTGCGGGTGCGACCGGTGCTGCGGGGCGTGGCGCCGCATTGGCAGGCGTGGCCGACGCGAGCAACGGTGCACTGCACAGCAACAAGGTGGCGAGCAAGGGCGAGCGACGCACGTGGAACCTCCGGCATTCGACGACGCGCCCGCGTTGGGGCACAGGCTAGTCATCGGTCCGGCGACGTGCCGGGCTGAGCACGAAATGGTGTGATCGGCTGTTCGCGGGTGCGGCCACTAGCCTTGTTTCACCGATGATTCCCCCCATCGACGACGACGCCGTTCTGCCGCCTGCGGCCGCGGTCGAACAGCAGGCCGCCGTGCCTGTTGCCTCGCCGTCGCCCGGCATGCTGGGCGTCGTGGCGCTGCCCGGCCTCGCGCTGTGGCGCCGCTGGCCCATCGTCGGTGCGCTGTTGATGATCGCCGGGGTGATGGCCCCGGCGTTCGTGGTGCTGATGTTGCTGCAGCACCGCGACGATCTCGTCGGCCTGCTCAGCCGGGGCAACGTGCTGCGCGGCGTGGCGCTGGTGGCCCTGGGTGCCATCTTCAGCCGCCTGATCGCAGTCTGGCTGACGGCCGACCGCGTCCGCGACCCCGTGGCGCAACGCAAGCTGCAGCTGTGGGGCAGTGCCATGGTGGTGGTGCTGGCGATCCCCACCGCGATGTCGGTGTGGCTGCTGTCGCAGGCACAGGGCGTGATCGAGCAGGTGTTCCAGGACTCGCCGGAGGCCGGCAACGTGGTCACCGTTGCCCCGCACATCGACCCGTTGGCCGGCCAGTTCCACACCGTGCTGCTGATGGGCAGCGACGAGGGCGACGACCGACTGGGTCTGCGCACCGACTCGATGATCCTCGCGATGGTGAACGAGGCCACCGGCCGCACTGCGCTGGTGTCGGTGCCGCGCAACCTGGTCGGGCTGCAGTTTCCCCCTGGCTCTGCACTGGCGGAGCGTTACCCCGCTGGCTACGACGACGAGGAGGGCGGCCTCGTCAACGCGCTGTACGGCGTGGTGGAGAACGACGAGGAGTTGCAGGCCGAGTACGAGCTGCCAGGGCTGATGGACGCCGGCGTGCATGCGTTGATCGAGGGCCTCAGCTACTCACTGGGCGTCACCATCGACGACTACGCGCTGGTCAACTCGTGCGGCTTCGTGAAGGTGGTCGACGCGATCGGCGGCATCACCATCCACCTCGACAAGGAGCTGCCGATGCCGGCGATGCTTCGCTGCTCGAACTACCGGCTGACCCCCACGATCGGGCCGGGCGACACGTTCATGGACGGCACCAAGGCCTTGGGTTACGTGCGCTCGCGTACCGCCGACAGCGACTACCAGCGAATGGAACGGCAGCGCATCCTGCTGGAGACCATCGCCAACGAGGTGGGCATCGGCGACCTGCTGCTGCACTTCGGAGACCTACGTGACGCGATCGAGGGCAACGTCGAGACCTCGATGACGTGGGACGAAGCTCGCACCCTGCTGGCCACCTTGGAGAACCACGAGCAGGAGTTCCAGTCGATCGGGCTGGTCCCGCCGCTGGTGGAGCCCGGCGAAGAGGACTGGGTGCAGGTGAAGGAGGTGCTGCTGGAGATCCGGCAGGCACTGGCCGATGGTGAGGTGTTCGTCGTGCCCACCACCACCTACGCACCCTGACGCGCAGCGCCCCAACCCGCCACATGGAGCCCGCGACCAGGGTCTCCGAACGGAGGGAGTGCTCGGCTACGACGGGGGTGGACCACCACGGTCAGTGCTCGTCTTGTGACCTTTTCCCCTAATGATCGACGCTTCGTGCACCGATGATCACCCTGAGCGGAAGCGTCGACACGCTACGTGAGGCACATTTGGGATCGGGACGATGACGACTGCGACGGGAACACGCGACATCGTGCGCCGCCTCGGCACCGCTGCAAGGGCGGCCGAGGTCAGCACCGAACAGCGCGAGCAGTGGCGCGCCGAGCATCTGGCCGTGCCCGGGACCAGCCACATCCACTTCGATCCGCTGCCGTCCGACGACGACGTCGCCGACCAGCTGGCTCGCCGGGTCGCGCAAGACCCCACCGATGCCCGCCTGCACGTGGCCCGGGTGAACCACCACGTCGTGCGCGACGAACCCGACCGCCTGTTCGCCGCGCTCGTCGACGCGTTCTTCGCCTTCGGCGACACCGGTGTGGGCCTGCGCACGCGGCTGCTGAACGGTGCCCGGCGCCAGATCGGCCAGGAGCGAGCCGCACTGCTGGAGCCGGCCGTGACGCACGGCCTGAAGCCCTCCAGCAGCCTGCCCGTGGTGCCCGGCTCGATGTTGAGCCGCGGCGTCACCGGTGTCACCAACATCGTCCGTCCACCGAACTCGGCGGTACTGCAATGACCATGGACGTCGCAACTCCCACTTCCAACGCCTACGAGATGGTCGGCAACGGCCTCTTCCTCCAGCCCACGCCCGCCGGCGCATACCACGCCGTCGCCAGCCCGGAGATCACTCCCGAGCGCTCGCTGCTGCTGTCGTTGATGTCGACGCCGCTGTCGCGCAAGCCGTCGGTCACGTCGTTGTGCCGATGGACCCTTCAGGGCAGCGAGCAGGCGTCGCTCGCGGTGCTGTACAGAGCACAGGAGCGGGGTTGGGTGGAAGGCTTCCGCCAGCCGCAGGGCCCGGCGCCCGGGCAACTGGAGCCGGTGGCCGCCCGCACACTGCTGTCGCTGTCGAACCTGGGCCAGGGCCTGCTGTCCGACGCGCAAGGCTTCTGCATTGCCAGCCAAGGCTTCGACACCACTGCCAGCGAGTTCCTCGCAGCGGTCAGCGCCGACATCGCCTCCATGCACGAGCGGCACTCCCGCTACCTCGCCGACGCGTCGGGCACCTCCACCGGCGCGTGGGCGTTGGTCGACATGGCCGGCAACAGTCGCGTCGGCTTCTGGCCGTTGTTCGTCGGCGATCACCGTTTCGTGCTGGCCCTCGGCGGCCTGCCCGCGCTGAACCATCCCGCACTCGTGGAGCTGGTGTGGTCGCTCACCGTCCGCTACGGCGGAGCCACCTGACCGCCTGCGGGCAGCCATTCCGAAAGGACCCCTGATGAGAGAAGACGCGCTGACGAACATCCTCAGCCAGTTGAACGCCACCTCCGCCGACATCCAGGCGTCGGCGGTCATCTCCACCGACGGCTTGATGATGGCGGCGCTGCTGCCACAGGGCCTGGACCAGGACCGGATGGGTGCGATGAGCGCCGCCTTGCTGTCGTTGGGCTCACGCGTCGCACGCGAACTGGACCGGGGCACCCCCGAGCAGGTGCTGGTGAAGGGCGACAACGGATACGTGTTGATGCTGCAGGCCGGCAACGATGCGGTGCTGACCGTGCTGGCATCTACCGCAGCCAAGCTGGGCCTGATCTTCCTCGACGCCAAGCGCGCAGCCGCCGCCATGGCCCAGGTGCTGTGAGATGGCGCGCAGCCTCGACCTGCACGCGTTGGTCGACGGCATCCTGAGCTCGTTGGTGCCCCAGGCGTTGCCTCGCCAGGACGATCACGAGGTGCTGGAGCGCAACCGTGCTTGGCTGCTCAGCCTGGAAGACGAACTGGTCGCGCTGTTCTACGACACGCTGTATGCGTACCCCACCACCGCCGAGGTGTTCGTGCCCGGCGAGCGCACGACTCGCGAGCAGACGCTTCGCGGGTGGTGGCAGCGCACGGTCGGCGCGCCGATCGACATGGACTACTTCCGCTGGATGGGCCTGGTGGGGATCGTGCACATCAAGCGCAAGGTCACCAACCCGATGATGTTGTCCATGCTGCAGGTGGTCAGCGATCACGTCGTGCTGCGCGCTCGCAGCGCACTGGGCGATGCCGAAGCCACCCAGCTGCAGCAAGCGTTCGCCCGCATCAGCACGACAGTGGGCGCGATCATCTCCGAGACGTACACGATGAGCTACGTGGGTGCGCTGGAAGACCTGGCCGGGCTGGACCCGAAGCTGACCGCGCGCATGCTCGAACTGGAAGTGAAGCGGCTCGAGCAGGCCTGCCGAGCGCAGCTCGGCTGAAGCGACACGTCGAGCGCAGCTCGGCCTGGCGAGGCCTCGTCAGCAGGTGGCGTCGCCGGGCAGCACGCCCACGATGGCCAGCTGGTAGACCTCGTCGCCTTCCTGGAAGAACGTCAGCTGCGTTGCGCCTTCGATGGCCGCGGCCAGGTCGGCGGCAGGCACGGTGACGCACTGCCCGGCGTCGGCCAGTTGCTGCGCGATCGACTCGGGCCAGGGCACGATGGTCGGCGACGGGTCGGTCCACTGCGCAGGGTCGACCACCGTCGCCTGGAAGCGGTACTCCTCGGCGATGAACGGCTGCTCTTCGCCGACGTTCGCCGCGCCGGCCACCTTCCCCACGTCGCCCAGCAGCTCGACGAACTTCTGCAGGTTGTCGCGGGCCGGCGTGGAGCTGCCGCCGTCGGGCGTGTCGATGCCCAGCGCGTTGGCGCGGTGCTCGTAGGTCGCGCCGTTGACGCGCAGTGTCACCACAGTGTCGCCCGCGTCCATCACCTGCACATCGTCGGGCAGCGAGTAGTCGGGCGCCGGACCCAGCAGGCCGGCGTCGTCGGCCAGCTTCACCACCTTCTCGATTCCGGCGGCCGAGATGCTGCGCTCGAACATCGGCGACACCAACGGGCCTGGGTACTGCGCAGTGGTCACACCGGGCACGAACACACGGCCGCCGCCGCTGATCAGCAACGTCGGCTGGTTCCTGAAGGCGAAGTCGGCGGGCACGAAGCCGCCCTCGAAGCCGATGCGCAGCACGATCTCCTCGGGGTTGGTGGGGATGTCGTACGCACTGCCGGGCTTGGAGTCGTCGCCGCAGCCGGCGAGCAGCGCAGCCATGGTGGTCGACCCGGCAACAGCGGCGAGGGCGGGGGCGCCGGCGAGAGCGGCGAGGAAGGAGCGTCGGTTCATGCCCGGTTCGACGTGCGCCGCGCGACCGTGGTTCCCGCGAACAGTCGCTCGGCCTCTTGCTCGACGACGAGATCGAACCGCGCGCCGGGCGTGTCGACCACGTTGTGCAAGTGGCCGAACAGCTCCAAGTTGATCGCGCCCATCAGCGCGGCCCAGGCGGCCATGCCGTGCGCCATCAGGGTTTCGTCCACTGCCAGGCCCAAGGTGGCGCGCACCTTGGCCAGGTCGCGCTTCAGCGGCGGCGCCAGCCTGCCGGCAGCGCGCCCGCCGGCGGCCTCGACGTCGGCCAGCAGGTTCAACAGCACCAGCGTGTAGCGGCTGGCCGGGGCGATGGTGTCCTGCGGGGCGGCGTAGCCGGGCACGGGAGTACCGAACAGCAGCGCGTACTCGGAGGGGTTGGCGATGGCCCAGTCGCGGATCGCGTGAGCGATGGCCCGCCACCGGCCACGGTGGTCGGAGCGCCGGACGGCGGCATCAGCGGCCTCGGCCGCGGCGCCCAACCGCTCGTACGAGTCGATGATCAGCCTGGTCAGCAGTTCGTCACGGCTGGCGAAGTAGCGGTAGACGGCGGAGCTGACCATGCCCAGGTCGCGGGCGATCGCACGTAGCGAGAGGTTGGTGGCACCGTCGCGCTCCACCTGTTCGCGCGCCAGCCGCACGATCTCTGCGGTCAGCTCGGTGCGTGCACGTTCACGGGCGCCTGCCATTCGGCCAGTGTAGCGGACGTCACCAGCAAACGAGAGCAGTGCTCTTGCATCTCCGCGGCTCCGCTGGCATGATGAGAGCACTGCTCACATCAGCGAGCACCGATCTTGGAGAGAACACAATGCGACATCACCTCATCGTCGGCGCCGGGCCCGTGGGCACCAGCGTCGCCGCTCTGCTGGCGGAGCGGGGTACCCCGGTCACGGTGGTCACCCGCCGCGGCACCGGCCTGGCGCACCCGCTGGTCACGCACGTGCGTGCCGACGCGGCGGATGCCCCCGCGCTTGCGGCAGCGGCCGAGGGCGCGGCCGCGATCTACAACTGCGCCAACCCGCCCTACCACCGCTGGCCCACCGATTGGCCGCCGATCCACGGCTCGCTGCTGGCCGCCGCCGAACGCACCGGGGCCGTGCTGGTGATGATGGACAACCTGTACGCCTTCGGCCCGGGCAGCCCGATGCCGATGAGCGAGGGCGACACCATGAACGCCACCGGCCACAAGGGGGCGATGCGGGCGACCATGGCCCGCGAGCTGCTGGCCGCCCACGCCGAGGGGCGCGTGCGTGCCACGCTGGCTCGGGCCAGCGACTTCTACGGACCGCTGGTGGTCGGCTCTGCCTTCGGCGAGCGGGCGGTGCCCCGGGTGATGGCCGGCAAGAAGGTCACCATGCTCGGCGCGCTCGACCTGCCGCACACCGTCAGCTACATGCCCGACGTGGCACGCACACTGGTGACCCTCGCCGACGACGAGCGGGCTTGGGGCCGCGCGTGGCACGTGCCCAACGCGCCGGCCACAACCCAGCGAGAAGTCGTGCACGCACTGGCGGCCGCTGCCGGCACCAGCGCCAAGGTTGCCGCGATCCCGCGGGCGGCCCTGTCCACCCTGGGGCTCTTCGTGCCGATGATGCGCGAGCTGAAGGAGACCTGGTACCAGTTCGCCGAACCATGGGTGGTGGACTCGGCGCTCACCGAGCAGACGTTCGGCCTGACGGCCACCCCGCTCGCGCAGGGCGCCGCCGACACCGTCGCCTGGTGGCGGGCCCGCACGGAGGTGGCCGAGTGAACCCCGTCGCCGAACACGTCGCCGCGCACCCCCTACATCTCGTGCCGCTGTTGCGCCGCAACGCCGTGGTGTTCCAGGTGGTGTTCGCATTCGTGTGGGCTCTGCGGTTCGCGTTCGTCACGGGGTCGCCGGAGCTACCCGTCGTGGTGGCAGCCGGCGGCGCCGTGGCCGGTCGCGTGGCGTTCCGCGCCACGCGCGGCATGCGCGCTCGCGACGAGTTCCGCACGCCCGCCGGCAAGCGGTTCCTGCGCCCTGTCACCTGGCTGACGGTCGCACAACTCGTCGCGGGGTTTGCGCTGCCGGCGCTCGCGGGCACGGTGGGCGCGGACGACTGGGCACTGCCACTGCTCGCATCGACGATCGGGATGTTCCTCGTCGGGTTCGGGCGAACGCTCGAACTGCGGGCCGTGAGCGGCATCGGAATCGCCGCCACGGTGCTGCCGCTGTGCCTTCCGCCGCTCGCCAGCGGCGATGCGCTCGCCGCGCTCACCGCCGGTTCATTGGTCGCAGCGTTGTCCGCATCGGTATGGTGTTGCGCGCTAGCCGCCGCAGCCGACGATGCCTGACGCCGGGGCAACTTCACACAGCGTTCACACATGGGCAACGGGGCCGAAATCGCCCTTGTGCAGCATGTCGGCGCCCCTCCCACTTTCTCGCAAAGGAACATCGTGGCTTACCAAGCTGAATACATCTGGATCGACGGCACCGAGCCCACTCCGCTGCTGCGCTCGAAGACCAAGATCATCGCCGACGGCAAGACCCCGCCGGTGTGGGGCTTCGACGGCTCCTCCACCAACCAGGCCACCGGCGACAAGAGCGACTGCGAACTGCAGCCGCAGTTCGTGTGCCCCGACCCGATCCGCGGTGGCAACAACGTGCTCGTGATGTGCGATGTCCACCTGGCCCAGGACGACAAGCCGCACCCCACCAACACCCGCCACACGCTGGTCAAGGCGGCCAAGAAGTACGCCAAGCACGAGATGATCTTCGGCATCGAGCAGGAGTACACCTTCCTGAAGCTCGACGGCACGCCGCTCGGCTTCCCCACCGGTGGCTTCCCCGCCCCGCAGGGCCCGTACTACTGCGGCGTCGGTGCCGGCC
>JAUSLQ010000158.1 GCA_030645675.1 Actinomycetota bacterium
GGGTCCGCCGCCACGGGAGGTCGCGCAGTCGCGGCAGGCCCCACTCGATGACCATCGGCTCGCCGGTGCTCCCCGTGCCGGCCGCAACCATCACCGAGCGATCACGACCCGGGCCGCGGCCGCGACGGCGGGTCTTGCCCATGGCCCGGCCACGAGCCCAGGCGCGGGTCGCGCGAGGGCGCAGCAGGCGAGGTCGGCGGCGGCGCCTCGTCGGCGCCGCCCTCGGTGAACGCCCGCCGCCGGCGGCCGAAGCGGGCCGCGAAGTCGAGCGCGCTCTCCGGGTTTCGGGCGTTCTCCGCTGCGAGTTCGCGCAGGCGTTTCAGCTGCTCGCGGCGCTTGATGCTCCAGGGGCCCACGCGCAAGGAGGCGTAGAGCACGCCGCCGAGCAGGATGGGGAAGAAGTACTGCGCCATCCGGTAGGTGGCGGTGCCCAGCACGGCGACCGACTTGGTGAGGCCGAAGCCCACCAGCGCCAAGGGCAGGCCACCGTCGATGATGCCCAGGCCGCCGGGGGTGATGGGGATGACGGCCAGCACGTTCACCAACCCGAACGCGACCAGCAGTGCGTCGAAGTCGGTGGACGCGCCGAACGCGCGCAGGAACACCCACAGGGCGGTGGCATCGAGCAGCCAGTTCGCCGCTGCCCAGCCGCCCACCCGGGCGAGCAGCTTGCGGTCCGAGACGAGGTCGTCGAGCCTCCCGGCGATCTGGCGCATGCCGGCCGAGGCGCGGTCCTCGCTGAGCCGCAGGCGGCGGGCCACCCAGCGGATCACCCGTTCGGAGCGTTGCTGGCCCTCCAGCAGGCCCACCACCAGCCCGCCGGCCAACAGCATCAGCACCACGCCGGCAACGGCCGCCGTGGCGTAGCCGGGGTTGACGCCGCGGATGGGGATGGAGATCGCCAGCGCGACCCAGAACACGAGGTTCAGCACCACCGCCGACCCCAGCCCAGCGGTGGCGAGCGCGAAGCCGGCGTCAGGGCCCGGCACGCCGCTGAGCGTCATCAGCCGGTACCCCAGCGCCGAGCCGGCGGCACTACCGCCGGGCACGATGCTGCTGAGCGCCTTCGTGCTCATCTGGATGCGGAACAGCCGCCACGACGACACCTGGTGGCCGCTCTCGCCCAGCGCGGCACGGGTGAGCAGCGAGTAGCTGTACAGCGCCGCGATCTCCAGCGCCAGCCCGACGCCCAGCAGCAGCGGGTTCACCGTGCGCAGCTCGCCGGCCGACTTGCGCACCCCGGGGATGATGGTCGCGATCGCGAAGTAGACGACGCCGACGAAGGCGAGCAGCTTCAGCGTGAAGCGGAACGGGCGCACCCTGCGCGGGCGCGGCGGACCACCCGTGTCATCGAGAGACACACGGGGAAGTTCACCGGTGAGGGGGCCCACGGGTTCCATCGACACCCCACATTGCTAGCCGACGCGGCACCACCGCGGGCGCCTTCGGCCCGCGCCCGCCAGCCCCAACCCCGCGCCCGCCAGCCCCCAACCCCGCGAACTCAAGTTCTACAACCGAACTTAAGTTCTACGACCGAACTTAAGTTCGCGTGGCGGGTTGCGTGAGGGCGGTGAAGACGTCGCGCAGGCGGTCTTCCAGCAGCACCCGCTGGGCGGCCGGCCGTTTGCCCAGGTGCACCACCACGGCTTCGCGCTCGGGCAGCACGACGGTGTGCTGCCCCTCGTACCCGTGGCAGGCGTAGCTGCCGGCGAAGTCGGGCCACAGCCACCAGTGCGCGCCGTAGTCGAACGCTCCTTCGGGGTCGTGGGCGGTGAAGGCGCGGGCGTGGTCGCGCCAGCCCGCCGGCAAGACGCGCGTGCCGTCGGCGGCGACGCCGTCGTTGCGGTAGAGCTCGCCGAAGCGGGCGAAGTCGCGGGCGGTGGCGTACACGTACGACGAGCCCACGAACGTGCCTGCCTCGTCGAACTTGGGTATGGCGGAGTGCATGCCCGACGGCCGGAAGAGACGGTCGTGCAGGAACGCCTCCATCGCCTCGCGCCCGCCCACCTCGTCGCCCACGATGCGGGCCACGATGTTGGTGGTGCCGCTGGAGTAGTTCCACACCGACCCCGGCTGGTGGACCAACGGCCGGGCCGCGGCATACCCGGCCACGTCGGCAGCCCCGGCACCGAACAGCATCTCGATGCAGTGGCTGACCTCGTCGTCGACGTAGTCCTCCACGAACTCCAGCCCGTCGCGCATGTTCAGTAGGTGCTGCAGGGTGATGGCCGCCTTCGGCGTGCCCGCCCACTCCGGCACCGGCGCCGGTTCGTGCAGCTGCAGGCGGCCCTCACCCGCAAGGATGCCCACTGCGGCGTGGGTGATGCTCTTGGCCATGCTCCACGACACCAACGTGGTGTCGGGCGTGACCGGCCCACCGGCGGCGAACACGTTGCCGGGTTGTGTGCCGTAGCGCTCGAACACCACCTCGCCCGACTGCATCACCACCAGCGCCAGGCTGAGCCCGTGCGCCGCATCGGGGGCGAACATCGCGTCGGCGATGCGTTGCAGTGCGGCCAGGTCGAAGGTCGGCATGAGGCGTGAACGTAACACCGGTGCACCGTCCGCGTTGCGGCGGCGTCAAGACTGCCCGGCCGCGCGTTAAGACGGCGATCAGACCATGCGCAGCGGTCGGCGGCCCCTTACCAATGTCGGTGGACAACACGACGCGACTGCACCTGGTCACGTCAGGAGCCAAGGGATCGTCACATGCGTGACTTCATCTTCACCGCCATCACACTCGGGATCTTCACCCTGTGCGTCATCTACGTGTTCGTGAGCAATCGCGTCATCGGACCCGACCCGACCGATACCACCGACACACCCGACGCGACGCGCGCCGACGCGCGCCGCACGAGTGGAGCCCGCTGATCTCGGCATTGCGCTGCAGTGCGGCGGCGGCGAAGGCCGGCAGGACGGGTGAACGCAACACCAGCCGACGGCATGCGGCCGACGACGTGCGTGCAGGCAGTGCGTGCAGGCAGTGCGGTCAGCTCGACGAGCGGGTGGGGTTCTCCCGGCGTAGGGCGATGGCGAGCTGGTCGGCGACGGCGACTGCCGCACGACGCTCCTCACGAGTCACACCGACCTCGGGATCGGGGTCGAGCACGATCTGGCCGAGATGCACGCCGTTGGCCTCCACGTTCAGCGCGGCACCGCCTTCGGGCAATGCAAAGCCGTCGCCGATGTAGCGCTTGTGGTCCACGTCGACGCGGCCATCGCGCTCCACCACCGGCAGCGCACCATTGAGCACTCCGGGCTCGAACCGGGCGTCGCGCAGGCTGAGCATCCTGATCAGCGCGGTTCGGGCCTCCGGCCACACCTCACCGGCACTGGCACCGGCGCTGACGAGGGAGCCGACTCCTTCCAGCGAGCGCATCGACCGCAGGTGCGAACGGCGGGTGGCGCTCTGCCGCGCCCGGGCCACACCCAGTTCACCCACCGCCAGGCCGACGGCGAGGATCAGCACGACGGTGGTGATGTCCTTCGCGTCGTTGATGCGCAGGGTGAGATACGGGACCGTGTAGAAGAAGTTGAACGACAGCGAAGCCGTGATGGCGGTGATGGCACCGGCCGCTCTCCCGCCGACGGCTGCGGCTGCGACGACGACGAGCACGAGGATCAACGCCATGTTCGCGCCGCCGAGCGTGGTGCGCAGCGGCACGAACGCCGCAGCGACTCCGATGGCCAGGGCTGCGAAGCCCGCTCCGGCACCGATCGACTCTCCGGTGTTCTCTCTCATGATGCACCTGCCGACAGGTCGTCGAGCGCCAGATTCAGCATCAGCACGTTGACTCCCGGCTCACCGAGCACGCCCAGCACGCGGTCGTCGGTGTGCTTGCCGATCGCGACCAGCACCACCGACAGTTCCAGCCCGCGGGCCTCGGCGACACGCGGCGCCTGCAGCCGGGCGTTGGCGATCGAGATGTGCGGGTCGAGGCCCGAACCCGAGGCGGTGACCGCGTCGACCGGCACCTCGGCGTCGGCCGCCAGGCCGTTCTCCTCACGATAGGCGGCGGCGCGTTCGGCGACTGCGGCCAGGAAGTCGGGGTTCTGCGGGCCGTAGTTCGAGCCGGAGCTCGCCGACCCGTCGTACCCCGCACCCGCCGCCGATGGGCGGGAGTGGAAGTACTCGGGGGCGACGAACGTCTGCCCGATCAGCTCGCTGCCCACGACCACGCCGTCGCGGCGGACCAGCGAGCCGTTGGCCTTGTCGTGGAAGAGGACCTGCCCGATGGCCGTGGCCACCAGGGGGTAGGCGACACCGAGCAGGACCGTGAAGAACACGACCGAGATCAGCGCAGGGCGCAGTTGGCGGATGAATGAACGCATGTCACTTCACTCCCAGAGCAGTCACGATGAGGTCGATGATCTTGATGCCGATGAACGGCGCGATGACGCCGCCCAGGCCGTAGACGAGCAGGTTGCGGCGCAGCACTGCCGAGGCGGCTTCTGCCCGGAACTTCACGCCCTTGAGGGCGAGCGGCACGAGCGCCACGATGATGAGGGCGTTGAAGATGACGGCCGACAGGATCGCCGAACGCGGTGAGCCGAGGCTCATCACGTTCAGCTTGTCGAGGGCCGGCAGCACGCCAGAGAACATCGCCGGGATGATGGCGAAGTACTTGGCGACGTCGTTGGCGATGGAGAACGTGGTGAGCGACCCACGGGTCATCAGAAGCTGCTTGCCGACCTCCACGATCTCGATCAGCTTCGTCGGGTTGCTGTCGAGGTCGACCATGTTGCCGGCCTCCTTGGCGGCCTGCGTGCCGGTGTTCATCGCGACGCCGACGTCGGCCTGCGCCAGCGCAGGGGCGTCGTTGGTGCCGTCGCCGGTCATCGCCACCAGGTTGCCCCCGGCCTGCTCGCGCTTGATCAGCGCCATCTTGTCCTCGGGCGTCGCCTCGGCGAGGACGTCGTCGACACCGGCCTCGCGGGCGATGGCGGCGGCGGTCAGCGGGTTGTCGCCGGTGATCATCACCGTGCGGATGCCCATCGCCCGCATCTCGTCGAACCGGGCCCGCATGCCCGGCTTCACCGTGTCCTTGAGGCGGATGACGCCGAGCACACGCCACACCCCGCCTGGCCGGCGATCGATCACCGCCAGCGGGGTGGCGCCGTCGTTCGACACCATGTCCACGATCGGGAGGATCTCCAGCGGCACCTGGCCGCCCTCGGCTTCCACGAAGCGGCGCACCGAATCGGCCGCACCCTTGCGGACGGATCGGCCGCTGGTGAAGTCCATCCCCGACATGCGGGTCTGGGCCGTGAACGGCACCAGCACGGCGCCCGGGTCGTCGATCACGGCCAGCTTGAACTCGTTGACCGCCAGGTCGACGATCGACCGGCCTTCCGGCGTCTCGTCGGCGAGTGACGATGCCAGTGCGGCCTCGGCGGCCTCGACGGCGCTCACGTCGTGCACGGGGATGAACTCCGACGCCTGGCGCGAGCCGTACGTGATCGTGCCTGTCTTGTCGAGCAGCAGGGTGGTGACGTCGCCGGCGGCTTCCACCGCACGGCCCGACATGGCCAACACGTTGCGCTGCACCAGCCGGTCCATGCCGGCGATGCCGATCGCGGACAGCAGGCCACCGATGGTGGTCGGGATCAGGCAGACGAGCAGCGCGACCAGCACGATGATCGTCTGCGGTGCACCCGAGTAGATGGCGAACGGCTGCAGCGTCACCACCGCCAGCGTGAAGATGATCGTCAGACCCGCGAGCAGGATCGACAGCGCGATCTCGTTCGGCGTCTTCTGCCGGTTCGCGCCTTCGACGAGCGCGATCATCCGGTCGAGGAACGTCTCGCCCGGCTTGGCCGTGATCTGCACCACGATCTGGTCGCTGAGCACCCGCGTGCCGCCGGTGACGGCCGAACGGTCGCCACCACTCTCGCGGATGACTGGGGCCGACTCGCCCGTGATCGCGGACTCGTCGACCGTGGCGATGCCCTCGACGATGTCGCCGTCGCCGGGAATCACCTCGCCGGCCACGACCACGCACAGGTCGCCGACCAGCAGCTCTGCCGAAGGCCGGTCGACGATGCTGCCGTCGGCCAGTCGCACCCTGGCAATCGTGTCGGCCCTGGTCTTGCGCAGCGTCGCTGCTTGCGCCTTGCCGCGCCCTTCAGCCATCGCTTCGGCAAAGTTGGCGAACAGCACGGTGAACCACAGGAAGGCGGCGACGAGCCCGGAGAACGCGTTCTCCTGGCCGGAGCTGTCGCCGAGGTCGCGGAGGAACAGGAGCGTGGTGAGCACTGCGCCGACCTCGACGATGAACATGACCGGGTTCTTGGCCATGGTCACCGGGTTCAGCTTGCGCAGCGAGTCGACCGAGGCCGACTTGACGATCGTCGGGTCGAAGATCGACCTGGAGACGGCGGCCTTGGTGCGCACCTTCGGCGGCCGCTCGGGGCCGGCGCCGGGGGTATCAGGGGAGTGAACAGTTGCAGTCATCGGAGCGGTTCCTTGTCTCGACGTCACAGCGAGAGGTGTTCGAGGATCGGACCCAGCGCGAGCGCGGGGAAGAAGGTGAGACCGGCGACGATCAGGATCACGCCGGCGAGCAGGAACCCGAACAACGGGTTGTGCGTGGGCATCGTGCCGCTGGTGGCGGGCACCTTCGGCTTCGCCGCCAGCGAACCGCCGATGGCGAGCGCCGGGATGATGGTGAAGAACCGTCCCATCAGCATGGAGAGGCCCTGGGTGACCGTGTACCACTGGGTGCCGGTGCCCTGGTAGGCGAATGCCGAGCCGTTGTTGTTGGCCGTGGAGGCGTAGTTGTACAGCACCTCCGACAGGCCGTGCGGGCCCGCCTGGTACGTGGCCGCACTGCGCAGGACCACCGCCGCCGCGGCGAACGTGAGCAGCGCGAACGGCATCGCCAGGATGTACAGCGTCACCAGCTTCATCTCGGCGGCCTGGATCTTCTTGCCCAGGTACTCGGGGGTTCGGCCCACCATGAGGCCGGCGATGAACACCGACAGCAGCGCCATGATCAGCACTCCCGAAAGGCCGACGCCCACACCACCCGGCGAGATCTCGCCGAGCATCATGTGCAGCATCGGCGCCAGCCCGCCGAGCGAGGTGAACGAGTCGTGCATGCAGTTCACCGCACCGGTGGAGGTACCGGTGGTCGCTCCGGCGAACACACCGCAGGAGATTGCACCGAAGCGCACCTCCTTGCCCTCCATGTTGCCGCCCGACTGGTCGGTGGAGATCGACTGATCGACCTGCAGGCTCGCCAGTGCGGAATTGCCGTTCTGCTCGGAGAGCGCTGCCATGCCGGAGAACACCACGAGGATGCCGGCCATCACGGCGACCAGCAGACGTGATTGCCGCTTGTCCTGCACCAGTGCGCCGAACGTGAACACCAGCGCCAGGGGGATCAACAGCAACATGAAGATCTCCATGAAGTTGGTGAAGCCGTTGCTGCTCTCGAACGGGTGCGCCGAGTTGGCGTTGTAGTAGCCACCGCCGTTGGTGCCCAGTTCCTTGATGGCCTCCTGCGACGCCACCGGACCGCCGGGGATCAGTTGCTCGGCGATCGCATTGCCCTCGGCATCGGTGTTCGTGGTGTCGACAGCCGTAGCGACGGTGTGCCCGTTGAAGTTCTGCACCACGCCCTGCGAGATGAGCACCACAGCGCCCGCGAGTGCGAGCGGCAGCAGGATGCGGATGATGCCGCGGGTGAGGTCGACCCAGAAGTTGCCCAGGTTGCGCGAACGCGAGCGGGTGATGCCCCGGATCAGCGCCACCACGATCGCCAGGCCGACGGCCGCCGAGATGAAGTTGTGCACCGCGAACCCGAGCATCTGGGTGAGGTGGCTGATGGCCACCTCACCGGAGAACCACTGCCAGTTCGTGTTGGTGGTGAAGCTGACCGCGGCGTTGAACGCGCCCGTCGGCGACATGCTGGCCCGGTCGGTTGGGTTGAAGAAGAGGCTGCCCTGGGTACGCAGCAAGACGTAGAGCGACAGCAACGAGACAAGGGTGAACGCCATCATCGACGCGGCGTAGACGTTCCAGCGCTGTTCGCGCTTCGAGTCGACGCCGAAGATGCGGTAGATCACCCGCTCGATCGGGTTGAAGAAGCGATCACCGGGAGCGGTGCCGTCGGCGCGCGAACCGTATACGTATCCCATGTAGCGGCCCAGACGGGGCACGCAGAGGGCGAGCAGCCCGATGAGCGCGGCGATCTGGAGGATGTTCTGCCACGACATCAGAAGCGCTCCGGGAAGATGAGGACGGCGACGAGGTAGAGGATCGCGGTCACGGCCAAGCCGAGCCCGACCCAGTTGTCATAGGCGGCGGCTGCGATCACGACAGCACCGGCTGCTCGCTGACGGGAGCGGCTGCTGCGGCCGCGGCCGCGCCTGACGGCGAGGCCGCCTCAGGCGCGATTTCATCGGGACCGATGATGCGGTCGCACCACGCGATGTACGCGACGCACAGCGCCGTGAACGCGAGGATGACCGAGACGAGTACGAGATCAGCCATTGCTGCTCCTGTGTCGAGGTGAGTGGGGACGGCTTCATGATGGGCGTGGCCCCCACCACTCGACAGAGCGTTGACGCGCAATTTGCGCGGCCGATCACAACGGTGACGCCGTCTTCACACCCGCAGCGCCCGGTGCCGCGATGCCTTGACGCGTCCTTATCGTGCGCGTGCCGCTTCTTAACGCGAGGGCGATGGGCGGGGCGCCCACCGAACACCACCGGGCGAGATATAACAGACTCATGGCGCGTGGCACTCTCCGGATCTACCTCGGGGCAGCCCCCGGCGTCGGCAAGACGTACGCGATGCTCAACGAGGGCAACCGGCGCGCGGCGCGCGGCGCCGATGTCGTGGTCGGCTACGTGGAGACGCACCAGCGAGCGCAGACGAAGGCGCAGATCGGCGACCTGGAAGTCATCCCCCGCATCTCGGTGACGCATCGCGACGCCGGCTTCGAGGAGATGGATCTCGACGCACTGCTGGCGCGCAAGCCAGCGGTGGCGCTGGTCGACGAACTGGCCCACACCAACGCGCCGGGTGTGCGGAACACCAAGCGCTGGCAGGACGTGGAGGAGCTGCTCGCCGCCGGCATCGACGTGATCTCCACCGTCAACGTGCAGCACCTGGAGTCGTTGAACGACGTCGTGCAGCGCATCACGGGCATCGTCCAGCGTGAAACCGTGCCCGACGCGTTCGTGCGTTCGGCCGACCAGATCGAGCTGGTCGACATGTCACCCGAGGCACTTCGGCGGCGCATGGCGCACGGCAACGTGTACCCGCCGGAGAAGGTGGACGCCGCCCTCGCCAACTACTTCCGCCAGGGCAACTTGGCGGCGTTGCGCGAGCTGGCCCTCTTGTGGGTGGCCGATCGCGTCGAGGAGTCGCTGCAGGACTACCTCGCCGACCACGGCATCACCACCACCTGGGAGACACGCGAGCGCGTGGTGGTCGCACTCACCGGCGCCCCGGGCGGCGATCAGCTGATCCGCCGCGCCGCCCGCATCGCCGGCCGGCTGCGCGGCGACCTGGTGGGAGTGCACGTCGCCAACCCCGACGGGCTGTCGTCCACTAGCGGCGATCGGCTGGAACCGCAACGAGCGCTGCTGATCGAACTGGGTGGAACGTACCGAGAGGTCGTCGGGCACGAGGTCGCCCCCGCCCTCGCTGCATTTGCCAAGGCCGAACAGGCCACACAGGTCGTCATCGGCGCCACCCATCGATCGCGCTTCACCGAGTTCACCCGCGGGTCGGTGGCCAGCCAGTTGCAGCGCTTGCTGTCCACGGTCGACCTGCACATCATCGCTGCCGAGGGCACTTCCCACTTCGCTGTCAGCCGCCCACGCCGCACCGGCCGGCGCAGTGCCATCCCCGGCCGCCGCGAGTTCCTCGCCTGGGCGCTCGGCGTGGTGGGTGTGCCGCTGCTGACGGTGCTGCTCGTGCACCGCAGCGAGCACCTCAACCTCAGCACCGATCTGTTGCTGCAGCTGGCGCTGGTGCTGGTGGTGTCGGCCATCGGCGGCATCCGCCCCGGAGTGGTAACGGCGATCGGCGCATCGCTGCTCACCAACTGGTACCTCACCCCGCCCGTGCACACGTTCACCATCCGCGACACCGACAACTTCATCGCGATCGTGGTCTTCATCGCCGTGGCCATCGGGGTCAGCGCGCTCGTCGACAACGCGGCCCGCCGATCCCGCGAGGCTCAACGGGCGCGTGCCGATGCGACCGCCCTGGCCCGCTCCACCGGTTCGATCGTCGCGGCCACCGACCCGATGCCCGACCTGGTCGACCAGGTGCGCACCCTGTTCGGGCTGGAGGCGGTCTCGGTGGTGCAGCGCGCCGAGGACGGGTGGACCATCTCCGCCGCGGCAGGGCAGCTGCCCCCACTGAGCCCAGCCGACGGGATGGCGGTGCGGCTGGACGACGCCGGCGACACCCAACTGGTGCTACGCGGGGGGCAGATCACCGAAGACGACATCGGCGTGCTGCGCGCGTTCGCCGATCAGCTCTCGCTCGCGATGGAGGCGAAGCGGTTGCGCGGCGAGGCCGCCACCATCGAGTCGCTGGCCGAGGGCAACGCGCTGCGCACGGCCTTGCTGCAGGCTGTCTCGCACGACCTGCGCACGCCGCTCGCCTCGATCAAGGCGTCGGTCACCGGCTTGCTGGAGGGCGATGTCGGCTTCTCCGCCGACGACCGGACCAGCCTGTTGCGCACCATCGACCAGTCGGCCGATCGGCTGGACCGCGTGGTGGGCAACCTGCTCGACATGAGCCGCCTGCAAGCCGGCGCCACGGTGGTGTCGCTGGCACCCACCGCGACGGAGGAGGTCGTGGCCGCGGCCCTGTCCGCACTTGCGGCTCCCGCCGATCGGGTGAACGTCGACGTCAGCGAAGAGCTGCCGCTGGTGCTCACCGACGGGGTGCTGCTCGAGCGGGCCGTGGCCAATCTGGTGTCGAACGCGCTGGCGTGGTCGCCGCCCGAGCGCGACGTCTGGATCGAGGCAGCAACCGTGCAAGGCCATGTCGAGCTGCGCATCATCGACCGTGGCCCGGGCATCCCGCCACACGAGCGGGAGCTGATCTTCCAACCGTTCCACCGCCTCGGCGATCGCTCCACCGACGCGGGCGCGGGGTTGGGCCTGGCGATCGCGAAGGGCTTCGTGGAGGTCACCGGCGGGCGCCTGGAGCTGGACGACACACCCGGCGGCGGGTGCACGTTCACCGTCGTGCTGCCCATCGCGGGTACGGTGCCCACCCAACCCGGAGGTCCCACATGACCCGCATCCTGGTGGTCGACGACGAGCCCCAGATCCGCAAGGCCCTCAGTGTCAACCTGCGCGCCAGGGGGTACGAGGTCGATCTGGCCGCGAGCGGCGAGGAAGCGCTGACCCTCGCCGCGTCCAATCACCCCGATCTGGTGCTGCTCGACATCGGGCTGCCCGGCATCGACGGCATCGAGGTCGTGGAGGGGCTGCGCGGCTGGACGAAGGTGCCGATCGTGATGCTGTCCGTACGCGACTCCGAAGACGACAAGGTGCGCGCGCTGGACGCCGGTGCCGACGACTACGTCACCAAGCCGTTCGGGATGAACGAGGTGCTGGCCCGCCTGCGCGCCGCGCTGCGCCGCCATCACCCCACGCCCGAGGAGCCGGTAGTGCACACGGTCGCGTTCCGGCTCGACCTCACTCAGAAGACCGCCGTAGTCGGCGACGAAGCCGTGCATCTCACCCCTACCGAGTGGGCCATCGTCGAGGTGCTGGTGCGGCACCCGGGCCGGTTGGTGACGCAGCGGCATCTCCTGCAAGAGGTGTGGGGCCCGCAGAACGAACACGAGACCAACTACCTGCGCGTGCACCTGGCGGCGATCCGCAAGAAGCTGGAGCCCACCCCCAGCCGCCCGCGCTACTTCGTCACCGAGCCCGGCATCGGCTACCGCTTCCAACCCGAACCGGAGTGACGTTCTGAGGCACCACCCGGCGCCGACCTTGGCGCTGGCCGTGATGACCGAGCGCTATGGCCGCGGCACGCCCCGCGGGGTGAGGTCGCGGTCGAGCCACTTGTGCGGCGTGGCCGGCACCGGGGCCAGCGCGAGTGCGATCGCTTCGTCGACCGAGAGCGCGCGCTGGGCCAGCATGCGGTGCGGGGGCCGCACGAAGCCGCACTCGACCGCCTTGTCCATCCAGGCCAGCATGGGCTCCCAGTAGCCCTCCACATCCAGCAGCACCACCGGCTTGGCGACGATGCCCAGCTGGTTCCAGGTGAGCATCTCGGCGAACTCGTCGACCGTGCCGAAGCCACCGGGCAGCACCACGAAACCGTCGGCCAGCTCGCTGAGGCGGGCCTTGCGGTCGTGCATGGTGGGCACGACCTCCAGCCGGGCGAGGTCGCGGTGGGCGACCTCGGCGTTCACCAGCTGATCGGTGATCACACCGATCACCTCACCTCCGGCCTCCATCGCGGCGTCGGCGATCATGCCCATCAGCCCCACGCTGCCACCGCCGTACACCAGCCCGATGCCGCGGTTGGCCATGGCGCCGCCCAGCTTGCGGGCGATGGCCGCGTAGGTGGGCGAGTTGCCTGCGTTGGAGCCGCAGTAGACGCACAGGCGAGCAGGGTCGGCAGCCGTTTGGTTGGTCATACCTGTCAGCATGCCGTCCAGCGTGCCACATGCGCCGGTGACATCTGGCCGCCGTTTCTGGGCGTTCAGCTACCGTTCGGTAACCTCGGTGGTATGACCGAGCACGTCTCCCCCACCGCAGATCTCGCTTTCCCCGACCTGGCCGCGGCGGCCGATGTGATCGAGCTGGCGGGCAGCGTCGTGGGCAAGGCCATCCGCCACCTCGCTGCCAACGGTGGCCCCGACGTGCACCAGGTGGTTGCCTACGATCTGGCCCATGCGGCGGCCCAGGTGGAGACCGCGCGGGCGCTGCTGGACTACGGCGCGAAGGGCACCACCGAGGCCGCGATCACCTGCGCGTTCACCGCCGAGATGGCCCACGACCTGATCACCCGCGTGGCCGGGCGCGAGCGTCTGTGGGGCATCGACATCGCCCCGATGAAGGCGGCCCACCCGTTCCTCGAGCAGTTCCGCAGCCCCGAGTTCGTCGCCTCGCTGGCCGATCAGCCCGGCCCCCGCCACCTCGACCCCGAGATGGAGATGGTCGGCGACGCGTTCCGCAGCTTCGCCGACAAGGTGATCAAGCCGCACGCCGAGCACGTGCATCGCACCAACGACGACGTGCCGGAAGAGATCGTGCAGGGCCTGGCCGAGATGGGCGCCTTCGGGCTCAGCGTGCCGGCCGAGTACGGCGGCTACAGCGAGGGCTCGGTCAACGAGTACATCGGCATGGTCGTGGCCACCGAAGAGCTGTCGCGCGGCTCGCTGGGCATCGGCGGTTCGTTGATCACCCGTCCCGAGATCCTCACCCGCGCGCTGGTGAAGGGCGGCACCGAGGCCCAGAAGCACGAGTGGCTGCCGAAGCTGGCGACTGCCGAGATCATGCCCGCTGTGGCCGTCACCGAGCCCGACTACGGCAGCGACGTCGCGAACATCAAGGTCACCGCCACCCCGGCCGAAGGCCCCGATGGTGCGGCCGGCTACGTGATCAACGGCGTCAAGACGTGGTGCACGCTCGGTGGCCGCGCCGACGTGTTGGCGTTGCTGGCCCGCACCGACCCCGACCGCACCAAGACCCACCGCGGTCTCAGCCTGTTCATCGTGCCCAAGCCGCGCGGCAACGGCCACGGCTTCCAGTTCACCCAGGAAGACGGTGCCGTGGGTCTGGTGGGCAAGATGGAGGGCCGGGCCATCGATACCATCGGCTATCGCGGCATGCACAGCTACGAGGTGGCGCTGGAGAACTGGTGGGTGCCCGCCACCAACCTGATCGGCGAGGCCGAGGGTGCGGGCAAGGGGTTCTTCTTCCAGATGGCCGGCTTCGAGAACGGCCGCCTGCAAACCGCCGCCCGCGCGGTTGGCGTGATGCAGGCTGCGTACGAGGCCGCGGTCGACTACGCCCACAACCGCAAGGTGTTCGGTGCGCCCATCGCCGAGTACCAGCTCACCCAGGCCAAGCTGGGCCGCATGGCCATGCTCATCCAGGCCGGCCGCCAGTTCGCGTACAGCGTCGCCCGCCAGATGGCCAAGGGCGAGGGCGCGATGGAGGCCGCGATGGTGAAGGCCTACGTGTGCAAGGCCGCCGAGTGGGTCACCCGCGAAGCCATGCAGATCCACGGCGGCATGGGCTACGCCGAGGAGTTCACGGTCAGCCGCCTGTTCGTGGACGCCCGCGTGCTCAGCATCTTCGAGGGCGCCGACGAGACGCTGTGCCTGAAGGTGATCGCCCGCCGCATGATCGAAGCCACCCAGGCCTGAGGCGGGGCGCCGCCCGGCCGGCCGTCAGGCGGCCCGGCGGTGGGGTGGGCCGGTGTTGTGGATCGTGCCGTCGGGGTAGTGGATGGTCAGTGTCCGGTCGGCATCGAGCTTGAGCACCCAGCTGGCGTCG